>QKAX01000141.1 GCA_003246255.1 Demequina lutea | reverse complement strand
CGCATGGGACGAGTGGAGCGCAGAAGGCGACCACGAGTCGTGGGATGCCGCAAGTGGCGATGGTGCGGGCTCGCATGCCGCGGCGCGAGCACAGGGAAGCACGCCTGGCGTCCCCGCGGACGGCCGCTGATGCGCCGCGGCGAGATTCGCTGGGTGGCGCTTGACGCGGCTGGCGATCGGCAGGGAAAGGCTCAACGCCCCGCCGTCATCGTGTCGAATGACGGCGCGAATGCCGCCGCTGCCCGGCGCGGCGTCGGCGTCGTGACGGTGGTGCCCCTCACCACCTCGCAGACTCCTGCAAAGCCCTTTCAAGTGGCGATTCCGGCCGGAGTGGCGGGGCTGCGCAGGGGGGCGAAGGCAATGGCCGAGCAGGTGCGCACGGTGTCGGCCGCCCGCGTGGGGCCCAGCATCGGCGCTCTGCCGGTCGAATACGTGACAAAGCTAGATGGGGCGCTGAAGCGCCATCTGGGGCTCTAGTGGGCCTTGTGGGGCCGCTCAAGGCCAGTTGTGCCGCGCGCGCCTACTGCTCGACGTGCTCGATTCCCAGCCAGTCGTGCCATGCTGAGTGCAGCACGAGCCACGCCATGAGCCCGTATCCGGCCTGGCGGGGCAGATCGTCATCGCCGGTAGCAATGTCCTGAATCCACTGCTCGTGGCGTGCGAGGGGCCCAAACATGTCCACGTAGGGCACCGCGCGGCGCGAGGCGGCCTCCTCGCACAGCGCGCTGAGCTCGGCAATGGACTGGTTGTCCTCGGGCCGGCCGGGGGGAGGGCCGGCCAGCATGGTCCTGAAGCCAAGGGCCTTGGCGCGATCGAGGGCGTTCGCGATGTTGAGTCGCGTCATGGTGGGGGAGACTGCGCGATCAATATCGTGCCTGCCCAGCGCAAAGATCACGGCGTTGATGGAATCCGCGTTGCCCAGATCGGGGGTGCGCCGCAGCGCCTCGTCATCCCATCGCGCCGTCATCGCGCCGCTCGTTTCGCCGGGCACCGCAAGCGTGTGAAAGCGCAGCGCTGGCTGCAACGGAAGCGTGCGCGCGGCAACGCGTCCAGTCCACCCCAGCGCCTTGGGGTCGCCATGTCCCGCTGTCAGCTCATCGCCAACGAAGAAGACGTTGATCACCTGTCGAAAGCCCTGCTCACAAGGTCAGCCTGCTCGTCATGGTGGCGTGAGGCAAGTCCAGACGCCGGGGACGCCGATGCTGGACGCGATTCCACGCTGATGGTGCGGCCCACAACCTGCGGCAGCGACAGCGAGATCCGCGACCACGCGCCCTGGTTCTGCGGCTCCTCCTGGACCCATACGAACTCGGCGCCGTCGTATGGCGCGAGGGCCTCGCGGATGCGCTCGTGGTGCAGCGGATACAGCTGCTCGAAGCGCACGATCGCAGTGGTGGTGTCGCCGCTCTTCTCGCGCTGGGCAAGCAGGTCGTAGTAGACCTTGCCGGCGCACATCAGCACGCGGGTGACCTGCGACGCGTCGACGGCGTCGTCGCCGATCACCTCCCTGAACGTGCCGTTCGTGAAGTCGTCGACATTGCTCGCCGCCGCCTTGAGCCTCAGCATCGACTTGGGCGTGAACACGATCAGCGGCTTGCGCGGGCGCTGGTACGCCTGGCGCCGCAACAGGTGGAAGTACGACGCGGGGGTCGAGGGCATCGCCACGATCATGTTCTCCTCGGCCGCGAGCTGCATGAAGCGCTCCACGCGGGCCGACGAGTGGTCCGGTCCCTGGCCCTCAAAGCCGTGCGGCAGCAGCAACGCCACGGATGACGACTGTCCCCACTTCTGCTCGGCCGAGGACACGAACTCGTCCATGATGGTTTGCGCGCCGTTGACGAAGTCGCCAAACTGCGCCTCCCACAGCACCAGGGCATCGGGCCGCTCCACGGAGTAGCCGTACTCGAAGCCCAGGCAGCCGTACTCGCTCAGCGGCGAGTCGTAGATGTTGAGTCGTGCCTGGTCAGAGGCCAAATACAGGAGCGGGGTCCACTCGGCACCGGTGAGGCGATCGTGGAACACCGCGTGGCGCTGCACGAACGTTCCGCGGCGCGCATCCTGGCCGGCCATGCGGATCGGGACGCCCTCTTGCAGCAGCGTGCCGAACGCCAGCACCTCGCCAAAGCCCCAATCGATGCCGCCCTCGAGCGTCATCTGCTCGCGCTTCTCCAGCAGCTTCTCGAGCTTGGGGTGCACGTTGAAGCCCTCCGGCGGGCGCATGTGCGCGCGGCCGATGCGCTCGATCTGGCTGGCGGCCACTGCCGTCTGCCAGCCCACCATCATGCCGGCATCCGAGGACTGCGACGCCGGCCGCTCCAGCCCCGCGACAGTCTCGCGGTCGGTGTTCTTGAAGCCCTCGCGGGTCTCCACGAACACGCGCTCAAGCTGCGACAGATAGTCCTGCGACATCTGCTCGGCCTCGTCGGTGGTGATGTCGCCGCGCCGGATCAGCGCCTCGGTGTAGAGGTGGCGCACTGAGCGCTTGGCCTCGATGAGGTCGTACATGCGCGGCTGCGTCATCGACGGGTCATCGCCCTCATTGTGACCGCGGCGGCGGTAGCAGACCATGTCAACAATCACGTCGCGGCCAAAGGCCTCGCGGTATTCGAATGCCATGCGAGCGGCGCGCACGCAGGCCTCCGGATCGTCGCCATTCACGTGCAGGATCGGGATCTGGTAACCCTTCGCGATGTCGGTGCAATACCTGGTAGAACGCGAGTCCTGGGGTCCCGTGGTGAAGCCCACCTGGTTGTTGATAATCACGTGGACGGTGCCGCCGGTCTTGTAGCCGCGCAGCTGCGCCATGTTGAGCGTCTCCTGCACGATGCCCTGTCCGGCAAATGCCGCGTCGCCGTGGATCAGCACGGGCAGGATCGGGTATCCGTCAGTGGTGGGGTCGGCACCCAGAGCGTCGAGCTTGGCGCGCACGATGCCCAGCAGCACGGGGTTCACTGCCTCGAGGTGCGAGGGGTTCGCGGCCAGGTAGACCTTGGTGGTCTCGCCCGATTCTCCCGTGAAGACACCCTCGGTGCCCAGGTGGTACTTCACGTCTCCGGAGCCCTGCACCGAGCCGGGCACGGCGGTGCCATCGAACTCGGAGAAGATCTGACCATAGGACTTACCGGCGAGGTTGGCCAGCACGTTGAGGCGGCCGCGGTGGGCCATGCCGATGCAGACCTCGTGAATGCCCGCCTGGGCGGCCGAGGCGAGCACGGCGTCCATCAGCGGAATGAGGCTCTCGCCGCCCTCCAGCGAGAAGCGCTTCTGGCCCACGTACTTGGTCTGCAGGAACGCCTCGAAGGCCTCGGCGGCGTTGAGGCGACCGAGGATGCGCAGGTGCTCCTCGCGAGCGGGCTTGGTGTAGCCGTGCTCCAGGCGCTCCTGGAACCACGCGCGCTGCGCGCGGTCCGCGATGTGCATGTACTCCACGCCCATCGTGCGGCAGTACGCATCCCGCAGGCGGCCAAGCACGTCGCGCATCTTCCAGCGCTGCTTGCCGGCGAACCCGCCGGTCGAGTAGACGCGGTCGAGGTCCCAGAGGGTCAGGCCATGCGTCTGCACATCGAGGTCGGGGTGCTTGCGGGGGCGGCTCGACAGCGGGTCAACATCCGCCATGAGGTGGCCGCGCGAGCGGTACGAGTGGATGAGCTCCGCGATGCGCGCGGGCTTGCCCATCTCGGTCTCTTCGTCGGTGGGGGAGTCCGCCACCCAGCGCACGGGCTCGTAGGGCACGCGCAGCGCCACGAACACGCGGTCGTAGAACCCGTCGAGGCCCAGCAGCTTCTTGTGCACCAGAGCCAGGAACTCGCCCGACTGCGCGCCCTGGATCACGCGGTGGTCGTAGGTGGACGTCAGCGTGAGCACCTTGGAGACGCCAAGCTTGGCGATCATCTCGGGGGAAGATCCCTGGTATTCGGCCGGGAAGTCCATCGCGCCCACGCCGATGATCGCGCCCTGGCCCTGCATCAGGCGCGGCACTGAGTGCACGGTGCCGATGGTGCCGGGGTTGGTGAGCGTGAGGGTGGTGCCCTGGAAGTCGGTCGCCTGCAGCGTGCCGGCGCGCGCGTGCCGCACCACCGACTCGTACGCGTCCCAGAACTGCGCAAAGTCCATCTCGTCGGCGCCCTTGATGTTGGGCACCAGCAGCTGGCGCTGGCCGTCGCCCTTGGCGAGGTCGATCGCGAGGCCAAAGTTCACGTGCTCCGGCGTCGCCAGCGCGGGCTTGCCGTCCTCGGTGGTGTACGCGACGTTCATCGAGGGGTACTCGGCGAGCGCCTCCACGATCGCGAAGCCGATCAGGTGCGTGAAGCTCACCTTGCCGCCGCGCGTGCGGGCCAGGTGGTTGTTGACCACGATGCGGTTGTCCATCAACAGCTTGGCCGGGATGGTGCGCACTGAGGTCGCGGTGGGGATGTCGAGGCTCGACTCCATGTTCTGCACCACGCGGGCGGCGGGGCCGCGCAGGCGCGCCACGCCGTGGTGCACGTCAGTGTGCAGCGCTTCGGGGTGCTCGGGACTCTGCAGGTACGCGGCGCTGGGGGCCACCGAGAGGGCGATCGGCTGCGTGGGCAGCAGCTCGTGCTGAACGTCTGCCTGAGGAGTGGGGGTGCCGGCGTCCGACGCGGGGGCCGACGCCGCAGTGGCGCTCGGCGCTGCGGCAGGCTCGCTCGGGACCGGGACCGGGGCCGGGGCCGGGGCGGTCACGGGAACTGCGGCCGTCACCGGCGCCGTGTAGCCCACCGGCGGCGGGGGAGCGGCGGGAGGTGCCGCGGGCGAGGGAGCTGCCCCGGCATCGGGCGTCGTCTGTGACGCCTGAGGCACGGCTCGCTCACCTCCTAGCACTAGCGACGCCACGGAGGGGGCGCTGTCGGCGCGTGCGACAGACACGCGTTCGTTCGACCGGGGGGAGGCTGGGGACACGTCCAGGCCGCTCACTTTCTCGACTTCGAGCGAAGAAACCCGAGGGTTCTTGTGCATCATCCAGCCTAAACGACCGCGCAGGGGCCCGCGTCGCGTGGTTTGGCGAAATCGTGATGTTGGACCTGTGTGCCGAGCCGTGTTCTGCCGCGGGCTGAACTCCCCGGCGACGGCCTTCGCCTCCGGGTACAGTATTCACACCATGGACTCCGACAGTCATAGTCCCAGCGCATGACCGCCTGGCTGCTGGTCGCCCTCGGTATCGGCCTCACGGCCGGCACGGCCCTCTTTGTGGCTGCCGAGTTCTCTCTTGTTGCGCTCGATCCGTCCTCAGTTGACGACAAGACGCCTTCAGACCGCCGCGTTCGCTCTGCGCTCCGTTCCCTTTCCACTCAGCTCTCGGGCGCCCAGGTGGGCATCACTCTCACCACCGTGTTGCTCGGCTATACCGCTCAACCTGCCCTCGTTGAGCTGCTGGGCGTGCCGCTCGAGCGATCGGCGCTGAGCGATGCCGCTGCCGTCACCGTCGCCACAGTGGTGGCGTTGGTGGTGGTTAACGCGTTCTCCATGATCGCGGGAGAGCTCGTCCCCAAGAACGCCGCCATCGCGCACCCCATCGGCACCGCCAGGTGGGTGTCGCCCTTCATGCTCGTCTTCACTGCGGCGCTGCGCCCTGTGATCGCGACGCTGAATGGTGCTGCCAACGCCGTGCTGAGACTCATCGGCATCGAACCTCAGGAGGAGTTGGCGGGCGGGCGTTCGCGCCAGGAGCTCGCGGCGCTGGTGCGCAGGTCCGCCGAGGTGGGCACTCTCGCGCCATCCACGGCCCTGCTGCTCAAGAACACACTTGACCTCGACGACCTCGCCGCGGTGGACGTCATGACGGATCGCACGCGGGTCCACACGGTGCAGGTGACCGCCACAGCGGCCGACGTCCTCGCGCTCGCTCGCGGCACCGGCCACTCTCGCTTTCCGGTGGTGGGCGACGGCCACGACGACGTGCTTGGCCTGGTCCATGTGCGGCAACTCATCGCCGTCCCGTCGCACGAGCGCGACGTCACGGCTGTGCGCGGACTCATGGTGGACGCCCCGCGCGTTCCCGAGACGATGCCATTGCGCCCGCTCCTCGTGGAGCTCAAGGATCTGGGCCTGCAGTGCGCGATCGTGGCCGACGAGTATGGAGGCACGGCAGGCTTCGTGACGCTCGAGGATGTGATCGAGGAGATCGTGGGCGACGTGGCCGATGAGCACGATTCGCGCCGATCCCAGGTGTTCAGGGCCGCCGGCGGAGCGTGGATGCTGCCCGCCAGGCTGCGCCCCGACGAGGTGCGTGAGCTTACTGGGCTGCGTCTTCCCAGCTCTCCCGTGTACGAGACGCTCGGTGGCCTCATCATGGCGGCGCTCGGCCGCGTTCCGGAGGTGGGCGACCACGTGGAGGTCGAGGGCGTCGCGTTGCGTGTGGAGCGCATGGATGGCATGCGCATCGACCGGGTGCGTGCGGCCATGATCCCGCAGGAGGTGGCCGAGTGAGCCCGTGGATGGTGGCCGCCGTCGCAGGACTGCTGCTGGCCAACGCCTTCTTTGTGGGCGCGGAGTTTGCGATCATCTCCGCGCGACGGAGCTCGATCGAGCCCAAGGCCGAGGCTGGCAGTCGCTCGGCGGCGACGGTGCTGTGGGCCATGGAGAACGTGTCGCTCATGCTGGCTACGGCGCAGCTGGGCATCACTGTGTGCTCGGTGTCGCTCGGTACGGTGGCAGAGCCGGCGATCGCGCACGCGCTCGAGGGCCTCTTCCACGGCTTCCTGTCAGAGACCGCGTCTCACGTGGTCGCGGTGGGCATCGCGCTGTTCATCATCGTGGGCCTTCACGTGATCGTGGGCGAGATGGTGCCAAAGAATGCGGCGGTCTCGAGCCCCGACCGCGCGGCGATGCTGTTCGGCCCGCCCCTCGTGTGGATCGCGCGAGCAGTCAAGCCCGTCATCGGCGCCCTGAATGCGCTCGCGAATGGAATCCTGCGCCTCTTTGGGGTGGAGCCAAAGGACGAGGTGGCCTCCGCGTTCACAGCCGACGAGGTGCAATCGATCGTGGCCCGTTCCAGCGAGGAGGGCACACTGACCGACGCCGAGGGGCTGCTCACGGGTGCCATTGAGTTCTCCGATCACAACGCGGCGGATGTGATGATCCCGATGGCGGACGTCGTGTGCGTGCCGCGGGGAGCCTCGGCCGAGGACGTGGAGCACCTGGCCGTGTCGTCGGGCTTCTCGCGCTTTCCCGTCTGCGATCCCGAAGGCGCCGTGGTGGGCTACCTGCACATCAAGGACGCGCTGCAGGTGAGGCCGAACGAGCGCGAGGAGCCGCTCGCAGACTGGAGAATTCGTGACATATCGGTCGTACCGGCCGATGAGGAGGTCGAGGACGTCCTCGCCGCGATGCGCCGATCAGGTGCCCACGTAGCCCTGGTGCAGGGTGCGGAGGGTATCGATGGCGTTGTCTTCTTGGAAGACATCATCGAGGAGTTGGTGGGAGAGGTCAGAGATTCGGTGGCGCGTTCTCAGGATCAAGACAGATAACGGGGCTGGCCAGCAAGATAACGGAATGGTTACACTGGAGCAGTTCCGCGGGCCCGCACGTTGGGCACTGCGCACGGATGTACTGGACGTCGGAGGATACGAGTGACAGCTGAGAGAACGCTGCCGTATCACCCGACCGACCCCGCAACGTCGAGGTCTCGCGGCGCCCATCACGGCAACAGTCCCTTCAGTGGGAGCATTCCCGCCGGCCTGTACGCGCCGATGCACGAGGCCGCCCCCGTCACTGGAAAGATCGGCTCGCGCCGCATCAAGCGACTCACCGAGACCCGTGAGATTCGCGTCCGCACCACCCACCGGCGCCGGAAGATCTTCACGCGGGGCGGTGTGCTCGCGGGCTTCTCGATGGCCATGCTTGTGTACCCGATCATGGGCACTGTGGTGGAGTACCGCAGCGTCGCGGAGTCGTTGCCCGGCGTGGTGGCTGGCGAGTCCCCGACGACCGCCCACGCGCTGCTTGACGACGGGCCCGGCCTGCTTCCCACCAGCCTTGACCTGCCGTCGGTAGACGACCAGGCTCAGGCCCTCGCGGTGTCCTCGGCCGAGACCCCCTATACGATCTCGTCGCTGCTGCCCAACTGCACGCTCCCCACCAACTTTGATGGCGAGACGAACGGCAACATCCCCGCCGATCACCTGTGCCAGCTGTGGAATGACCAGTACATGCGTGCGGATGCGGCGCTGGCCGTCGCTCAGCTGAATGAGCAGTTCAAGGCGGCGTTTGGCCGCGACATGTGCATTCAGCAGGGCTACCGCTCATACGCCGAGCAGGTGCGCATCAAGGCGCTGCGCGGGTACCTCGCCGCGTCGCCGGGCACCTCGATGCACGGTTACGGCTTGGCGTTCGACCTGTGCTCGGGCGACGACACCGGCGCCCCCAAGGCATGGCTCGACGCTAACGCGGCCACCTTTGAGTTCATCAATCCTGACTGGGCCAAGTTCCGCAAGTACGAGCCCTGGCACTGGGAGTACATCCCCGGCGTGAACGCGACGGGCCTCTACGGATCTGCGGGCGTCGACGGCTCCGGCGGGGGCTCGTCGGTGAACGTCACCGGCGATTCCCTGGACACGACGGCTCCGGCCGAGACCTCCACCACGCCGCCCGCTGACACCTCGACGACGCCGCCGCCGGCCGACACGTCGACGACGCCCCCAGAGGCCCCCGAGCCAACAGTCGCTCCGTAACGTGAACCGCGCGGGGCTTGCGCCTGCGCACTAGTCGTCCTCGCTCGCCGGGCCGATGTCCGACGCACCCGAGGTGTCCGACGTGACGTGCGGCGCTCCCCAGTAGTGCACATCCGACGCGCCCGAGGCCTTTGCCTCGAGGGCCTCGCGCACTCGTAGCGACACGCTCGAGGCTCCCGACGCATCGACGCTCGCCTCGCCAGCCGTGAGGTCTTCGCCATTGACGTCACTCGCGCCGGACGCGGTGATGGTGGCAGTGGTGACGGTGCCGTGCAGCGTGACGCTGCCTGCGCCGCTCACGTCAAGACTGAGCTCGGCAGGATTCGCGTGCACGTCGATCTCGGCGGCACCGGAGGAGCTGACGCGGAGCGCGTCGCCTCCGGAGGTCCTCACGGCTGCCCGTGAGGCGCCGGTGAGCTCCACCGCGTCGAGTTGGGGGACTGTGACGGTCACCGTGACGTCCGGGGGCGTGCCAAAGAAGCCGTAGTCCTGGCTGATGAAGAGGGTGTCGTCGTCCACCGTGGTGGAGACGTGCTCCTGGAGGCCCGAGTCGGTGGTCACCGTGACGGAGAAGTCGGGGCCTTCACTGACCTCGAGTCCCGCGTAGCCGCCCACGTGGACCACCGTGAAGCCCTCGAGGCCCCGGTCCACGGTGGTCGTCTGTCCCGTCAGGTCGGACGAGTTGAGCATCGGCCCGTCGCCGGCGATGGTGCACGAGCTCAGCAAGAGCGCGGTGCCCAGGGCCGCCGTTCCTGCGGCGAGCGTCCTGATCATGATCTTCTCCCTTGACATCTGATGACGTCACGCTATGGGGGGACGGCGCTTCGCCGCATCGCCCTGCGGGGTGATCCGGCGCCCCTTCTCGTGGGGGAGCACCCGGAGCCCGGGATCAGGGTCCTGCGGCTAGGCGCTGGCTGGGAGCGCGCGCTCGGCCGCCTCGCCGCCCAGCTCGATGATGCGAGGCAGGTCCCGCGCGATCCATTGCGATCGCTCACCCAGGCGGGGAGTGATGACGGTGACGTCCCTGCGAATCTCGAACTCGTGGACGCGAGTGGAGGTGCGCAGGCGAGGGAAGGCGTCCCATTCGGCCGCGAGCCGCACGCCGATCACGTAGCGCGCGCCCAGCTGGAACGCCGATTCGAGCGGCAGGTTCTGCAGCACCCCGCCGTCCACGTATTCGCGCTCTCCCACCCTCGTGGGGCGGAAGAGCCCTGGTACGGAGCTGGAGGCGGCCACGGCGTCGGCCACGGGTCCGCGATCCATGATGACCACCTTGCGCGCCCTGAGGTCGGTGGCCACGGCGGCAAAGCGCATCGGCAGGTCCTCGATCAGCAGGTCCGGCCCCGCGATCTGCTCGATGGTCGACTTGAGCGCCGCCGTGTCCAGCACGCCGATGCCGGGGGCGAGGGAGAACGAGCCGAAGTCCGACCACGTAGAGCTGAGCACGAGCCGCTGCAGCACGGGCAGCGGCATGCCCCCGGCGTACGCGGCGCCGAGGAGGGAGCCGATCGAGGTGCCCACCACGAGGTCGGGCACGATCCCGCGCTGTGCGAGCACGCGCAGCACACCCACGTGCGCGGCCCCGAGCGCGCCGCCCCCGCCGAGCGCAAGGGCGAGGGGCCTGGGAAAGTCGTGTGGGGGCACGAGACCATCGTAAGAAGGTCGGGGGTCCCGCGCGTGCGGGTCTACAATTCCAAATATCAGTTGAGCGTTCTATTAATTGGAAGGCGAAGATGCCTGGCTTGCGCAGTGACCAGTGGTACTCCGGCGACGATAGGAACGCGTACATCCATCGCGCGTGGATGCGCAGGGGAGTGCCGGGCAACGCGTTCGAGGGCCGCCCGCAGATCGCCATCGCCAACACCGCCTCTGACCTGACGCCGTGCAACATGCACCTGGGCGAGGTGGCGCAGTCGGTCAAGAACGGCATTTACGAGGCGGGCGGCATCCCGCTCGAGCTCCCCGTGGTGTCGCTGGGCGAGACGCAGGTGAGGCCCACCGCGATGCTGTGGCGCAACATGGCCGCGATGGCCACGGAGGAGATGCTGCGCGCCAACCCCATTGACGGCGTGGTGCTGCTGGGCGGTTGCGACAAGACCATCCCGTCGCTGCTCATGGCGGCGGCATCGGTGGACCTCCCGGCGCTCGTAGTGCCCGGCGGGCCGATGCTCACGGGCCACTTCAAGGGCCGCCCGCTTGGCTGCGGCACCGACGTGTGGCGGCTCTCCGAGGAGGTGCGCGCGGGCACGCTGAGCCAAGAGGAGTTTGTGCAGTCCGAGTCCGCGACCATCAGGTCAAAGGGCCACTGCAACACGATGGGCACCGCCTCCACGATGGGGCTGCTGGCCGAGGCGCTGGGCATGGTCATCCCTGGTACGGCTGGCATTCCCGCGCCGGACTCGCGACTGCTGGAGGCCTCTCACGGCGCGGGTCGCATGGCCGTGGAGATGGTGCGCGAGGGCCGCAAGCCCAGCGACGTGCTGAGCGCAGGGTCGTTCCGCAACGCCATCGTGGCGCTCGCGGCGATCGGCGGCTCCACCAACGCAGTGGTGCACCTGCTGGCCATCGCGGGCCGCCTTGGCATCGACCTCAGCCTCGAGGACTTCGATCGCATCGGCTCACGCGTACCCCTGCTCGTTGACCTGCTGCCGGCCGGTCGGTTCCTCATGGACGACCTCTACCGCGCGGGCGGCCTGCTCGCGGTGCTGCGACAGGTCGAGGACCTGCTTGACCCGGAGGCTCTCACCGTGGACGGGCGCTCGCTCGTGAGCCACCTGGAGGGCAACGAGATCTGGGACCGCGAGGTGATCCGCCCCCGCGAGGACGCGATGCTGCAAGAGGGCGGCATCGCCGTGCTCACCGGCAACCTTGCCCCCGCCGGCGCCGTGATCAAGCCGGCCGCCGCGTCGCCTCACCTGCTCAAGCATCGGGGTCGCGCCGTGGTATTCGACTCGATCGAGGACTTCCACGCGCGCGTGGATGACCCGGACCTGGACATCGACGCCGATTCGGTGATGGTGCTGCGCGGCTGCGGCCCCAAGGGCTACCCGGGCATGCCCGAGGTGTCAAACATGCCGCTGCCCACCAAGCTGCTGGAGCAGGGCGTGCGCGACGTGGTGCGCATCTGCGACGGCCGCATGTCCGGCACCGCGTACGGCACCGTCATCTTGCACGTGGCCCCCGAGGCGGCCGCCGGTGGACCGCTCGGCCTGGTGCGCACGGGCGACTGGATCGAGCTGGATGTGGAGGGCCGCACGCTGCGCGTCGACCTGCCCGACGAGGAGCTCGCCGCCCGCGCCCCCTCGCCGGAGGCCGTCGCCGCCTTCGCCGCGCCCACGCGCGGCTGGGAGCGGTTGTATGTGGACCACGTGCTGCAGGCCGACACGGGCGCCGACCTCGACTTCCTCGTCGGCTCTAGTGGCCCCGACGTCTCGCGCGAGTCGCACTAGGGTCGCGCCATGACGACGTTTCGCGCGACTGAGGTGGCCGGCTCGCCGATCGCGGCGCTGGGCGAGGGTCCCACGTGGGATCCGGAGGCAGGCGTGCTGCGGTGGGTGGACATCGACGGTGGGCGATGGTGGGAGGCGGACGTGTCACCCGGCTCCGCGGGCCCCGCCCTGATCGAAGCTTCCGGCGCGCGCGTGATCGCCTCCGTGGACACCACGCTGGGTGCAGCGGTGCACGCCGAGGGCGGGGGAGGGCTGCTGGCCCGCTCGCGCGACCTCGCGTATCTGGCGCCGGGTGGTGAGATCGCGGCGGTGTTCCCCGTGATTCCGGACGGCGTGCGCAGCCGCCTCAACGACGGCGTGTGCGATCCGCAGGGCCGCTACGTGGTGGGCAGCACAGCGCTCGACGACCGCAAGGGCCAGGAGCGGCTGTGGCGGCTCGAGCACGACGGCACCCTCACGGTGATCGCGAGCGACGTGGTGCTCTCCAACGGCATCGCGTGGAGCCCGGACGGCTCCGTGATGTACCACTGCGACTCCTTCGCGCACACGGTGACGGCCTTCGACTACGGGGAGGGGGCATCGGCGCCGGGCAGGGGCGAGGTGCTCGTCGACCTGGGCGACGGCATCCCCGACGGCCTGTGTGTCTCTGCCGACGGCGACCTGTGGGTCGCGGTGTGGGGCCAGGGGCGAGTGGTGAGGTTCGGTCCCGACGGGCGCGAGAAGGGCGAGGTGGTCGCGGGCGTGCCGCTCA
>QKAX01000180.1 GCA_003246255.1 Demequina lutea | reverse complement strand
CAGGGGCGCGCGGCGCTCGCCGACATCGAGCCCGAGGTGGCGGCCACGCCCGCCGGGCTGACCATCACCGTGGGCTTTGGGCCGGGCTTTGTGGCGGCCGCCGGCGGCGAGAGGCCCGCATGGCTCGAGCCGCTGCCCGCGTTCTCGATCGACGCGCTGCAGCCCGAGTTCTGCGACGGCGACGTGCTGTTCGCGGTGCAATGCGACGAGCCGCTCACCCTGGCACACGCGCTGCGGCAGCTGCTCAAGGACTCGCGCTCGTTCGCCACCGTGCGGTGGCGCCAGGACGGGTTCCGGCGCGCGTACGGCACCGACCCCAGCGGGCGCACGATGCGCAACCTGTTTGGCCAGGTGGACGGCACCGCGAACCCGCGGCCGGGCACCCCGGACTTTGACGCCGCCGTGTGGGCGCGCGCCGATGCCCCGGCGTGGCTGCAGGGCGGCACGAGCTTTGTGCTGCGTCGCATCGCGATGCACATGGACACGTGGGATCAGGTGGACCGCATGGGTCGCGAGAACTCGGTGGGCCGCACGCTTGACACCGGCGCGCCGCTCACGGGAGGCGACGAGCACACGCCCATGGACCTTGACGCGACCACCGAGAACGGCCTGCCAGTGATCTCGTCCGTGGCACACGCGCGGCGCGCGCACGTCACGGAGCCGTCGCAGATGATCGCGAGGCTCGGCTACTCGTACGAGGAACGCGCGCCTGCGGGGTCGGAGCAGCTGTCGCTGTCCGGGCTGCTGTTTGGCGCGTTCCAGGCCGACGTCGCGGCGCAGTACGTGCCCATCCAGGCGGCTCTCGCGGAGGCCGACCTTCTCAATGTGTGGACCACGCCCATCGGGTCGGCGGTGTTCGCGATCCCGCCCGGATGCCGCGAGGGCGGCTTCGTTGGGGAGGGCCTGCTGGCCTAGACGACCCGGAGCGGCGGGCGCGCGGCGAGACCGCTAGACCGTCGCGTCGGGATCCGTGAAGGGGCGGTTCCACTCGATCGTGTAGCGCCACAGGATGCG
Organism: Demequina lutea; assembly: GCA_003246255.1. Taxonomy (GTDB): domain Bacteria; phylum Actinomycetota; class Actinomycetes; order Actinomycetales; family Demequinaceae; genus Demequina; species Demequina lutea_A. The sequence goes on along the minus strand of QKAX01000180.1, from coordinate 5,218 downwards.
CTTCTTGAAGATCGCGTTGGGGAGCACCTCGGCGGCCGCGCGGCCCACCTGCGTGAAGGTGTGCGGCGGCGGCCACGTGGTGGGCGTCTGCGGGTCCCACGAGCCCTTGACCAGCACAAACGCCTTCTCCACGACCGAGCCCGCGATCTCGCGGTGCAGGTCCGTGAACGTCGCGCGCGCGGAACCGACCACATACAGGCGGCCGCCCGGCTTCACCAGCGACTTGAGGCGCGTGAGGCCCTCCGTGATGTCCATGAAGTGGAGCATGTTGCCGGCGTAGACCACGTCGGCGGGCTCGACGCCCGTGGTGAGCAGGTCGTCCACCACGTACGTGATGTCCGTGGTGTCCTGCGCGAGGGCGCGCTCGATGCTCGGCGCGTCGACGTCGATGCCCGTCACCGTGAGACCCGCCTCAGCCAGCTCGCGCGACGCGATGCCCTCGCCGCATCCCACATCGATCGCCGTCTTGGCGCCCTCCGGCAGCTCCGCGAGCAGCTGACGCTGGTAGCGGAGGGTGTGGTTGAAGCGCCTGTGGTCGGCGAGCGGCTCGTCGGTCATGGGTCAAGTCTGCCTGGTCGGAGTGCACGAACGTAACGGAGTTCGCGAATCCGTGCGCCACCAAGGTCCGCGAGCTTTTCGACTCCGTCTGGTGCCCAGCCCTCGCGCTCGTAGAACCTCCGCGCGCGCGGATTCGAGTCCACCACCCACAGGTACGCGGACCCGGCGAGGCGCGACATCAGACTGAGGGCTTGCCGGTGCAGAGCCGCCGCAACGCCAGAACCGAACGCTTCGGGGTGCAGGTTCAGCGCTCTAAGTTCCGCGCCCGGGAATCCCGCCACGCCCCCTGTACGCCACGCAGGATCATCGGCTACGTTGTCCCGGGCCCGGCCCACGGCGCACCATCCGACCACACCTAAGTCGACACCAGCGTCAGCGACGAATACCGACCCCTGCTCCGGCGTCGCAAGTTGCCCGCTGAGGAGATCTCGCCAGCGCAGCGCCATACGCTCCTGATTCATGCCCGCCAGAAAGTCCTCCGTCATCACGCCCGCGTAGGCATCGCGCCATGCTGCGACCTGAACTCTCGCGATCACGGCGGCGTCCGCGATCGTCGCATCACGGATCATCGCTTCGAAGGACATGGAAGCAGGCTATGTGACACACCCCTCGACCTCGGAGCCAGGCTTCTCTATGGTGGGACCGTGAGCAGCGTCGCCACACCACCCGCCGAGGTCGCCATTGAGCCCGACCTTGTGCGCGCTCTTCTCGCCGAGCAGCACCCCGATCTTGCCGATGCCCCGCTGGGCGATCGCGTCGAGGGTTGGGACAACGTCACGTACCGCCTGGGCAACGACCTCGCCGTGCGCATGCCGCGCCGCGCGGTGGGCGCCTCGCTCACATCAAAGGAACTCGAGTGGCTGCCGCGCCTGTGTGCGGGATGGTCGTTTCACGCACCGGTGCCGGTGCGGCACGGCAGGCCGGGGCACGGCTATCCGTGGTGGTGGTCGGTGGTGCCGTGGCTCGACGGCACGACCCTGTACGACGCCCCGCTCGACTCCAAGGGCGCGCGCGACCTGGGCAGGGCGCTGGCTCAGGTGCATCAGCCCGCGCCCGCCAACGCGCCCATCAACCCGTTCAGGTCAGGCGAGCTCGCGACGCGCGCCGAGCGGCTCGACCTGCGCCTCAACGCGATCGACACCGAGAACCCCGGAGTGCTTGACGGCGAGCGCGCACGCGAGATCTTCGCCTCGGGCGCGATGCAGGCGCGCGGCGTCATCACGTGGACGCACCTCGACCTGCACGGCGCCAACATCCTCACGCGCGACGGGCGCCTCGCGGCGATTCTCGACTGGGGCGACCTTGCGGCTGGAGATCCCGCCACCGACCTGGGCCAGACGCTCGCCATGGTGGGCAGGCGCGCGTTCAAGGACGTACTCAAGGGCTACAGCGAGACGCGCGGCCCCGGCACCGTGAGGTCGGGGCTCAGCGAGCAGACGGCGCGGCGCGTGGAGGCCGAGGCCGTGGTGGCCGCGGCGCTCTTTGCGTCGCTCGACGAGCCGGAGTACCGACTCGCCGGCTGGCGGGCCTTGGTGGACCTGCAGATCGCGGCCCGCGTGCCCGACGCCGCGGCGGCCTAGGCGCGGGGGGCGGCGGCGCGGCGCGGCGCAGTGCGAGCGGGTCCGAACCCGCGCGGGCTCCCCGGCCCAACCGGCCTCACCCCGCCGTACCCACCCGCGCGGACGCAAGTGACTGCCAAAGCCGCCGTTGCGCATCGGGTCCGGTGACGGCGCGGGTCGCGGGGCGCGGAACTCCGGGCACGCGCGAATCGCCGCGCAAACCGGCGGCAAGACACCGCGCAGAAGTCCTCAGCGCCCATCAGTGGCCCTCAGTCCGCCGGTTTGCGCAGGGTTCGGGGCGGGGCAGGGTCGGCGCGGGGTGCGGGGTCAGGACGGGGCAGTGCCGGGCCGACGCCGGAAGGTCCGCCCCGCTGCCGGGCCGACGCCGGAGGGCCACCCCAACCCCGGCCCCCAGCCCCGCCGCCGAGCCTAGCTACACCCCAAAGGCGCGCAGCAGCGGCTCGGCCTCGATCCAGTTCTCCTCGTCGGTGCGGTCCTCGCGCCACACGGCCGCGTACCGCTCCTTCTGGTCATCCGTGAGCGAGTTCCACACGGACATGATCTTCTCCTGGTCCGCGTGCCAGTAGCCCACAATCCGTAGCGCCCGCGTGGGCAGTCCGCGATCCACGCGCGCCATGGACCTGATGCGCCGCGACACCACGGACTCGCACGCGACCCACAGGTACGGCTCGCGGTCGGTCGCGTCCAGCAGCCTGGCCGCGGCGTCGGGCAGCACCGACGGGCCCACGCCGTTGCCGCCGATGCGCCACTCAAGCTCCACGTGCGCGGCGCTGGGAAGCGCCCTGGCATCGGCCATGGTGCCCAGCTCGATCACCACGGAGAACCACTCCTCGGCCGATGCCTCGGCCAGGATGCGCGCGATCGCGGGCAGCGCGGTCGCGTCGCCCAGCAGCAGGCGCGGCACCTCGGCGCCGGGGGGCGCGTAGTACGCCTTGGGCTCGCTGATGAGCACGCCGTCGCCGGGCAGCACCGAGGTTCCCCAGGCAGCGCCCGGGCCGTGCCCGTGCGTGGCGATCTCCATCTCGAAGCCGCCGGGGATCACGCCGGAGATTGTGTAGTGCCGTGCGGTGTGGCCGTCGCCGGCATCCACGGTCGCGGCGCCCAGCTCCACGTGGATGAACTCGTCGCCCACGCCAAGCGAGGACCACGAGTCGTCCACGGCGAGTGCCACCCGGACAAACCCGGGTGACACTCGCTCGACGTCCGTGACGGTCGCCGGAATCGTGGACTCCATTAGGCGGCGGCGTCCCAACCCGGCACGGCGGTGGCCGGATCGCCGTCCAGCGCGGCCTCGAGGCGCGGCTCCAGCTCCTCCACCACGTATGACTGCGACAGCGGCGAGGCGAACGAGAACGCACCCTCGAACACGCCATCGGTGGACCAGATGTGGCCGCCGTTCACGGTGGGGGCGAGGTCCGCGTAGCCGGGCATGGCCTCGACCTGCGCGCGGGTGTCGGGCGACAGCGCGGCGAGCCACACGATCGCGTCCCAGTTGAAGATGTCGATGCGCTCGGGGCTTACCGAAAGGTAGAAATCGGTGGACGGGTCGCCGAACGCGTCGGGGCCGGTCACGTCGAGGCCAAAGCGCGCGAGTAGAGCGGGGCGCGGGTCGTACGAGAAGTACGCGCCGGGCTGGCCCTCGTACACGAAGCCCACGGCCGCGGTCTTGCCCGCCCAGTCGGGGTGAGCGTCGGCCACTGCCTGGATCTGCGCATCGGCATCGGCGATGAGCTGCTCGCCCTCCTCCGACTTGCCCACGGCTGCCGCGATCATGCGGGTCTCCTCGTCGAACGGCATGCCGTAGTCGGCGTAGTCGCCGCTCTGCGCCACGACGGGCGCGATCTGGCTCAGCAGGTCGTACTGCTCCTGCGTGATGCCGGACCACGTGGCCACGATCAGATCGGGGTCGAGCGAGGCGACTTGCTCGATGTTGATCTCGGCGTTGTCGAGCACCACCGGCTCGGCGCCCACGGCCTGGCGGGCCTCCTCGGCCCACGGCCACGTCGCGTACTCGTAGCCGCCGTACCACTCGCGCACGGCCACGGGGGCGATCCCCAGCGCGTACAGCCAGTCCTGCTCGTGGTAGCCGACGCTCACCACGCGCTCGGGCTGCTCCTCGATGGTGGTGGTGCCGAACTTGTTCTCCAGCGTGACGGGGAACGCGGCGTCGGCGGTGGCCGTGTCGGTGGCGGCGCCCGATGCCGTGGTCTCTGCGGCCGGCTCGGACGACGAGCATGCGGCGAGGGCAAGCGTGGCGGCGGCTACCGAGGCAACGCCGATGCGTCGCAGGGTGGGGGTCATGATGTCCTCTCGTGGGGATCGATGGAGGCAGGCGCGGAGCCGGCCTCGGCAGGGTCGCTCGCGATGGTCGTGGCGACTGTGTGGTCCTGTCGCGCGCCGGGCGGCGGCGAGGTGGGGACGATGAAGGGGGTGCCGGTGATGGGATCCGGCACCACGGTGACGGGCAGCCCGAAGGCGGCGGTGACGCGCTGCGCCGTGAGCACCTCGGCGGGCTCGCCCTTGGCGAGGATCAGGCCGGCGGACATGAGCACCAAGTGGTCGGCGTAGCGCGCGGCCTGCGCAAGATCGTGCAGCACGGCCACCACCGTGCGGCCCTGCGCGACCAGGCGGTGCACCAGGTCGAGCACCTCGTACTGGTGCGCGATGTCAAGGAACGTGGTGGGCTCGTCGAGCAGCAGCAGCTCGGTGTCCTGCGCGAGCGTGAGGGCGATCCACGCGCGCTGGCGCTGGCCGCCGGACAGCGCATCCACGGGGCGGCCAGCCAGGCCCATGAGGCCCGTGGCCTGCAGGGCGTCGGTGACGGCGGCGGCGTCGGCGTCCGACCACGCGGAGAACGGGCCAAGGTGAGGCGTCCGGCCGCGCGCGACGAGGTCGCGCACGGTGATGCCCGAGGGCGCGGTGGGCGACTGCGGCAGCAGCCCCACCTCGCGGGCCACCTCGCGCGTGGGCATGTCGTGGATGTCGCGGCCGTCCAACAGCACGGCACCCTGCTGAGGCGCGTGCAGGCGGGCGAGCGCGCGCAGCAGCGTGGACTTGCCGCAGCCGTTGGGGCCGATGAT
>QKAX01000216.1 GCA_003246255.1 Demequina lutea | reverse complement strand
CACGTCTGCCGCGCGGTCGCGGCGAAGCGTACTGAGCAGTGCGATCTGATCCTCCTCCGGCATCTCCTCGAGCACGTCGGCCAGCCGCTCGTTGTCCAGGGCCGCTGCGATCTCGGCGGAGCGGGCGGGGCTCATCTCCATCAGCGCCGCCGCAAGGTCGGCAGGCTTGTAGTCGGCGAAGGACTGGATCACCAGGGCGGCGCCCTGCATCACGTCGCGCGTCGCAAGGCCGGTGACGGCGTCGATGTCCACCACGAGGCTCTCGCCGCGCCGTGAGATGCCCAGCACCCCGCGTCGGCGCTCATCTCTGCGCACGTATAACTTGGTGACCTGCCACGTGCGGCCGCGCGTCTGTTCGATCGCGATGTCCTCGATGTACGCGGTGGAGCCGTCCTCCTTGAGCGACACCGAACGCTCAAAGAGCTCGCCGATGGCGAGGGCCTCCGACGCCCGAGCCTGGAAGCGGCGCAGGTTGATGACGCCAGTGCAGATGACCTGGCCGGGGGCGATGGACGTCACGCGCGTGAGCGGCATGAAGACGCGCCTGCGCCCTGGCACCTCCACCACGAGGCCGACGGCGGTGGGGGCGCCGGTACGGCGCATGAGCAGGATGACGTCGCGCACGCGGCCCACGGCGTCGCCGAGGGGATCGAAGACGGCGGTGCCGGCTAGTCGTGCCACGTAGACGCGCTCGGCGGAGGTGCTCATAGGACCAGCGTAGTGTCGGGTCCCGGGTGGCTTGCGGACGCTAGCTCTTGCGGCGTGCAACGCCCAGCGACGCGAGGCCGTGCCAGCCCGCGACGAGGTCGGCAGGATCGTGCGAGAGCGCGAGGCCGGTCGCAAAGTCGATGGCCTCGGCGCGGGCACGCGAGAACGTGGGCACGTCCACGCCCCCATAGCCCTGAATGAGGGCGTCCCAGTGATCGAGCGGCAGCACCACGAGGGCCTGGCCCAGATCGGCCGCCGGGTCGCCCGCCGCAGCGTCGCCCCAGTCGATGAGGCCCGCGAAGGCTCCGTTGATGGTCATGATGTGGTCGGCGCGTAGGTCGAGGTGCGCCCACGCTGCGGCCGGCCGCGCGTGCAGCGCTCCGCGGTGATAGATGCTGCGCGCCGCCGTCGTGTTGAGCGTCCACGGCCCTGTGTCGGTGCGGCGGAACAGGGTATTGAGGCGGTCGTCCACGCGTGAGGCGCGGGCGAGTAGCGTCTGCGACCGCTTGGGGTGGCGCGGCGCCTGTGCGGGCGCCGGCGAGTGCACCTGGCGCAGTGCGGCCCCGAGCTGAGCGGCGCCGAGCGCGCTCAGCGGCGTCTGCGAGTGGGGGGTGCCGTGCACCCACGGCGTGATGGACCAGCGCCACGGGAACGCGTCGGTGGGTCTGCCGACGCGCACCGGGATGGGGGCGCGGAAGCCCCACTCGCCCGCTACATGGGGGAGCCAATCGGCCTCGGTGGCCTGCCGGTCCGCTGCGAGCTGGCGCTTGGGCAGGCGCACTGCCCAGTCCTCGCCGAGCCTCATCACGACGGCGTCGCGGCCCTCGAAGCGCTGTCCGAAGACGAACTGAGCAGCCTCCGGCACCTGCGAGCGCACCAGGGATTCCACCATCGGCAGGTCAATGCGCACCTCCGCAGCGGGGGTGGCGGCGGAGATTGTCATGCCAAGACCCTATTTCTGGGGGCACCCGGTTTGTATAGCCAGTGTGCACAATCGGAAACGCTCTCAGTTGGCTTTTCGGCACCAGGGGAACGGGACATCCCTCGCGAACGCCCCGTCGATCGACTCGGCGAACCCGGGAGGGGGCGCGGCCACGCCGATGGAGGGGGCCGCGGCCGCGCCCGACGGGGCGCAGGGGCCCCCGTCTCCCGAGCTGGCGGAGCGCATCCGCCGGGAGGGGACCCGCTCAGCCTGTCACCTCTGTGGTGCGGCGTCCATCTGAGCGGTGGCAGACGCCTCACGCGCGGGAGGGGCGCTCCAACTGGACCCCTGGATGTGGTGCCGGTTGACGGGTGACTGGCACTGTGCGGCGGGGGCCAGTTTGCGCCATGATGTGCTGCATGCGCACCACGGCTGAACAGCTCTCGGACGTGCTGGACCACTGGCAGACCGGCACGGGGCCCCTCTACGTCCAGCTCGCGAACGCGATCATCTCGCTCGCCGAGGCTGGATCGCTCGAGCACGGCACTCGCATGCCCTCCGAGCGGGCGCTCGCCGAGCACCTGCACCTGAGCCGCAACACCGTGACGGCCGCGTATCAGCGCCTGCGTGACGCGAATTGGCTCGAGGTGCGTGCGGGCGCGGCCCCCACTCTAGGCGTGAGCTCGCGCGGAGTGCTCGGCCTGAGCCCGCAGGAGCGCTTCGCGCAGATCCTCACCGGCCAGAACGAGCCGCTCGTCGCCTTCAACACCGCGTCCCCGCCGCCGGCCCCGCTCGTCACCAAGGCCCTCAACGACCCCGTCGGCTTCCTGGGCGGCGCGCCCATCCAGGGCAACGGCTACGCGGCGCTCGGCCACCGCGACCTGGTGCTCGCCGTGACTGCCCACCTGCGCAGGCAGGGCATCGACGCCAAGCCGGAAGAGGTAGTCATCACGTCCGGAGCGCAGCAGGCGATCTGGCTCGTGGTGACGATGCTCGCCACCGCCAAGCGCCCCGTCGCGCTCGAGTCGGTGACGTACCCGGGCGTGTTCGATGCCGTCCATGCCTCGGGCTCGCGCCCGCTTGCGTTGCCGATGAACGAGGACGGCCTCGACGTCGCGGCGTCGCTCAAGCTGCTGCGCGCCGCGCGCCCGGACGTCGCGTACCTCACGACGTTCCACAACCCCACGGGTACCGCGATCTCCGACGAGGACGCGCGCGTGCTGTTGGAGGCGGCGGCGGCGCTCGGCACCACGGTGGTGGACGACCGCACCATCGGCGAACTGTCCATCGATGGGGTGAGGCGCACGCCGTTCGCCGCGATGGACACCGGTGCGTCGGTGATCACGATCGGGGGCACGTCCAAGGTGTTCTGGGGCGGCCTCCGCATCGGCTGGCTTCACACCAACGCGACCCTCGCTGCTCAGTTGCGCCACCGGCGCGCGGCCATGGACCTCGGCTCGCCGTCGTTGTTCCAGCGTGTGGCCGCCAAGCTGCTCGCAGAGCATTACGACGAGACGCTCGCGTGGCGCCTCGCGCAGCTGCGGGAGTCGCTCGACGCCGTCGAGGAGTCGGTGGCTGAGCACGGGCTTAGCTGGCAGTACCAGCGGCCCCTGGGAGGTCCGGCGCTGTGGGTGAGGCTGCCGGAGGGCGGCGCGGCCAAGTTCGCGGAGCGCGCGGCGCAGGCGGGCGCGCCCGTCGCCGCCGGGCCAGCATTCGAGGTGCTGCCGGGGGTGGGGGCCAACCACTTCAGGCTGCCGTTCTACCTGCCTCCGGAGGAGATGCGGCTGGGCGTCAAGATCCTCGCGGAGCGCGCGGCCTAGGCGGCTCTCGTCGCCGCGGCCGTGAG
>QKAX01000086.1 GCA_003246255.1 Demequina lutea | reverse complement strand
GCCCCCGGCGCCAACCCGGCAGGCGCGTACGCCCCCGCGGGCGCTGGCCAGGAGGAATCGGCAGGCGCTGTGCTCGTCGGCTACGGCGTCAAGGCTGGCTCGACCCACCGCCGTCCGCGCAAGGAGGGTGCGCTGGAGCCCATCGGCGGCGCGGGCGAGTCCCAGTACCCCGTGCTGGCCAAGCCCCCCGTGCGCAAGCTCGCCAAGGAGCTGGGCGTGGACATCACCACCATCACGCCGTCGGGCCCCGGAGGCCTGGTGACGCGCGGCGACGTGGAGCAGAAGCTCAAGGCGACGGCCGCGCAGCACCTCGCGACGTACCCCACGGACGATCAGCCGTGGCTCGAGACCGGCTATTCGACCGACGGCGGCCGCTCCACGCGCGTGCCCGTGAAGTCGGTGCGCAAGCGCACGGCCGAGGCCATGGTGCAGTCGGCGTTCACGGCGCCGCACGTCACCGAGTTCCTCACGGTGGACGTCACCGAGACCATGAACCTGGTGGCAAAGCTCAAGGCTGACAAGGACTTCGCCGACGTGCGCGTCACCCCGCTGCTCCTGGTGGCCAAGGCCCTGCTGCTCGCTGTGCGCAGGCATCCCGAGGTCAACGCCTCGTGGGATGACGAGGCGCAGGAGATTGTCTACAAGCACTACGTGAACCTGGGCATCGCGGCCTCGACCGCGCGTGGCCTGGTGGTGCCTAACATCAAGGACGCGCACCGCCTGCCGCTGCACCAGCTCGCTGTGGAGCTGCAGCACCTCACGGCCGAGGCCCGCAGTGGCCGCGTGCCCCCGGCGCGCATGGCCGATGGCACCATCACCATCACCAACGTGGGCGCCCTGGGCATCGACACCGGCACGCCGATCCTCAACCCCGGCGAGTCCGCGATCCTGGCCTTCGGTTCGATCCGCCAGCAGCCGTGGGTGCACGAGGGCGAGATTCAGATCCGCTGGGTCACGCAGCTCGCGCTGAGCTTTGACCACCGCCTGGTGGACGGCGAGCTGGGCGCGCGCCTGCTGTACGACGTAGGCCGCGTCATGAACGACCCGTCGCAGGGCCTGGTCTGGGCCTAGTCTCGGCACCAGCCGCGCTCGGCGCGGGCAGGTGACTACTCCGCGAGGGGCGGGCCAAAGGGTCCGCCCCTCGCGGCGTCTCCGGGCGATGTTGCTCGGCCGAAACGCGGGGACACGGGCTCGCAATCTGCGCTCGGTAGCGTCGGCGTAGTGGCGCATCACCGCGCCCCAGCCCAAGGAGTGTCCATGTCCGTCCCCGTCGCCGCGCACTGCCCCAAGACCATGGAGTACGGCCCGTGCGCCGGGGTCGCGGCCGACGGCACGTGTGAGCTGGGCACCCATCCGTGCACCTTTCTTGGCGCCACGATTCGCGCGTGGGAGGGCATCGACGGCGTGACGGTTCCAGCGCCAGGCGAGCGGACCGACGCGGCGCTCGCGACCCGCGCGCTGCTAGAGCGCGGCAACGTGATCGTGGGCGACTTCCCCGGCCGCGCTCTCGACGAGCGCTCGCTCGCGCAGTGCGCGCGGATCCTGCTGGGCTCCGTGGACATCGTGCTGGCCGGCGACGCGACAGATGCCCGGGTGCAGTTCCCGCCGTCGCTGCGCACCGCGATGCTCAAGGCCGAGGGGCTGCGGGTGTGGGCCGGCACCAACGCTCGCGACCGCAACCGCGTGGCCATCGAGGCCGAGTACGCGGGGCTGCGGGCCGTGGGCGTGGACGGCGTGCACTGCGTCACGGGCGACCACACCACCACCGGCCATAGGCCCGATGCCAAGCCCGTCTTTGACCTTGACGCCACCGAGATGGCGTCGCTCGCCCGCGCGGCCGGGCACCTCACGTCGGTGGCCGCGGCGCCCTCTGTGCCTCCGCGCGAGAACCGCCTGGACCTCGTGCTGCAGAAGGAGCGGGCCGGCGCGGACGTCTGCTTTGTGGACCACTCGGGCGGGGCCGACGTGGTGGCCGACTTTGTGGGCAGGGCGCGCGACGCTGGCGCCCAGATGATGTTCGTCGCGTGCGTGCCAGCCGTGTTCGACCGCGGCTCCGCCGAGCTGCTCGCGAGTTTCCCCGGCATCAGCCTGCCGGAGGGCTACCTCGCGTCCATTGCCGACGCCGCGGATCCCCGCGCTGCAGGCATCGCCGCCACCGTGGCGCTCGCGGAGCAGATGCTCCAGATCGAGGGAGTGCAGGGGGTGGATCTCTCGGGCGGGCCCACTCCCGGCCGTGAGGCCGAGTTTGCCGAGGCCATGGCCGAGGCCGCGTCGCTACTCAGGTAGAGCGACGCCCGCCCGCGCGCTGCGGGCGACACCAGCGTCGGCCGGGTTCGCGCCCCGTGGTGGGGGCGGGGCGAGAACCCGACCGACGCCCGGTCAACCCGCGAGGCGCTCGGCGACCCAACCGTCGGCCGTGCGGGTGTACTCCAGACGATTGCTGGGGCCCTCGGCGTCGCCGCGCCAGAAGGTGAGGCGACGGGGCACCACCTTGTAGCCGGTCCACTTTTCGGGCGTCTCGATCTGGGGGTGGGCGCCGTCGAACTCCTGCCACGCGGCCACGCGCTCGGGACGCGGCCTGGTGGCAAGCTCGTCGGTGTTCACCCACGCGAGCGTCTTGAGGTAGCGCGAGCGGGCCTCGAAGGCGACGGCCGCCTCCTCAGGCGTCATGCGCACGGCGTCGCCGCTGACGGTGAGCTGCCGGCCAATCTCCACCCACACGATCGCGAGCGCCACGCGCGGGTCTGCGTCGATCTCGGCCGCCTTGCGGCTGCCTGACGTGGTGTGGAAGTGCAGCGTCTCGCCGTCGAACGCGCTCAGCAGCAGGTGGCGCGAGTCGGGGTATCCGTCCAGGCCAACGGTGCTGAGCGTCATGAGCGGACGCAGCTCGTCCTCGTTGGTGGGGAGCCACGTCGCGAGCAGCTCGAGCGGGTCCGCCGGCGTCGAGTCCGGGTCCGCGATGTCGGCGCCAAAGCGGTTCGCGGACGTGATGATGATGGGGGCGTCGTCGGCCACGGTGTCTCCTAGGGGCGGGGGGTGAAGCTGGAAATCTGGGCGAGGGACGCGACAGCTCCTGCCACGTTCTCCTCGAAGCACACGGCTCCCGCCTCGGCGACCGATCCCGTCGGATCGCCAATCACGCCGGACGGGTTGAAGTCGTTCGACAGCCAGCCGAACGAGACGGGCTTGGAGTGGAAGCCGATGCGGTCGAAGCGGATGACGTGCTCCGGGACCGCACGCTCGGCGCGCGACATGTCCACGAGGTCGGGACGCAGGTGCAGCAGCAGCGAGGTCTCGCCGAAGCCCGCGTGGATGGGCATGCCGAGCTCGTCGCCGCCGTGCGAGCCGTCGTCGGCCGGCACCGTGATGGACGTGGCGAAGGTGTGCAGCCCAAACTGCCTGCGGATCTCGCGCAGCGCGACCCCGAGGGGTGCGACGTTGCCGCCGTGGCCATTGAGGAACAGCACGCGCGTGGCACCCAGCGTCGCGAGCGAGCGGCC
>QKAX01000132.1 GCA_003246255.1 Demequina lutea | reverse complement strand
AGTGGGAGCTCGAGCAGCTGGTGCGCCTCAATGTGGACACCGGCATGTCGGAGGAGACCGCGCGCAAGGCCGCCACCGAGCAGATGCAGAAGGACCCGGTGGGCATCCACGCGCGCATGCATCTGGGCATCGACCCCGACGACCTCACCAACCCGTGGGTTGCCGGCCTTGCCTCGATCATCGCCTTCACGGTGGGCGGCCTCACGCCGCTGCTGACCACCACGCTGCCCCCGGCCTCGTGGCGCATCCCCCTCACGTTCGTCATGGTGATCATCGCGCTGGCGGTCACCGGCTACATCTCGGCCCGCATCGCGCGCTCCCCCGCGTGGCGCGCCGTGTGGCGCAACATGCTGGGTGGCGCGCTCGCCATGGGCATCACGTACGGCATCGGCCTGCTGGCCGGCGGGACTGTCGTCTAGTTCCAGCCTTGCTCGCGCGGCCGTTACGGCACGAGGTTGAGCCACTCCTTGGTGCCGTACTTGGACTCCACGAGCGCCTGCGAGGCCTCAAGCTCCGCCTCGGTCACCGCTCCCTCCTGAGTCGCATAGCGCCCGCGGAAATGGGCCAGGAACGCATCAATGATCGCCTCGCGCGGCATGCCGGTCTGGCTGCGCAGCGGGTCCACGCGCTTGTTGGCGCTCTTGGTGCCCTTGTCGCTCAGTTTCTCGCGGCCGATGCGCAGCGTGTCGAGCATCGCGTTCTGATCGATGTCGTACGCCATGGTCACGTGGTGCAGCACGCCTCCGTCAAGGAAGCGCTTCTGCGCGGCGCCAGCGATCTTGCCGGCCGGCGAGGCGATGTCGTTGAGCGGCACGTACGTGGCCTCGATGCCCACCTCGCGCAGTGCGCCAAGCACCCAGTCGTCGAGGAACGCGTAGGACTGCTCAAAGCTCAGCCCCTCCACCAGCGACGATGGGACGGACAGCGAGTACGTGATGGTGTTACCAGGCTGGATGAACATCGCGCCGCCGCCTGACGAGCGCCTGGACAGCGTGATGTCGTTGCGCTCCATGCCCTCGGGGTCAAGCTCGTTGCGCACGGACTGGAACGAGCCGATCACCACTGTATTGCGCTCCCACTCCCAGATGCGCAGCGTGGGCGGGCGGTTGCCGGCGGCTACCTCGCGGGTGAGCACCTCGTCGATCGCGTGCTGCAGGTAGGGGTGACGCGGGGCGTCGTGAATGACCTCGAACGTGTGATCGTGCCAGCTGGTCGCGTGGCCCAGTGCGCGGCGCACGGCGATGGCCACCGCCTCCGGTGAGAAGCCGATGAACTGGGCGTCCCCCGCGGCGCTCGCAATGACGTCGGCCATGCGCGCCACGGGGGTGTCGGCGGGCAGTCCCGTCAGCGCGCCGTTAATGGCCAGCAACGCCTCGGCGGGCTCCAAGAAGAAGTCTCCCGAGAGGACCACACTGGCGAGGCCCGAGCCCGGGCCCTCCCCGTCGGTCTCCACGTCGGCCACCACGAGCTTGCCACCAGGCACCTTGTATTCACCGTGCATGGTGTCCATTCTGTCCCGCCCGCACGGCGCCGATGCCCGATTCAGCCCACAGCCGAGGCCAGGGCGGCGCTACAGCTGGGGCTCGGTGCCGCTCGTCATGAGGCCGTACGTGAGCGCCTCGGTGAGCGACTCCCACGACGCCTCAATCACGTTGGGGCCCACGCCCACGGTGCGCCACGTCTTGCCGGTCTCGGTGTCGAGCGTGGTGATGAGCACGCGCGTGACGGCGTCAGTGCCGTGGCTCGCATCCATGATGCGCACCTTGAAGTCCACCAACTCAAACCGTGCAATCTGCGGGTACACCTGCAACAGCGCCTGGCGCATCGCGTGATCAAGCGCGTTCACAGGGCCGTTGCCCTCGCCCACGGTGAGGCGACGCTTGTCGCCCGCCGTGAGCTTGACCACGGCCTCAGCCTCGGCCTGCTGCGGGTTGCCCGGCTCCGAGAGCACGTGCACGGACCAGCTCTCCACGTTCCAGTACGTGGGCAACTCGCCCAGCTCGCCGCGCAGGAGTAGCTCGAACGAGGCATCGGCCGCGTCAAACGTGTAGCCGGCGGCCTCGGCGTTCTTGATGCGGTCCGTGACGCGCGTGAGCAACTCGCCCTGGCCGCTGAGGTCAAAGCCCAGCTCCTTGCCCTTGAGCTCGATCGACGCGCGGCCGGCCATCTCGGACACGAGCATGCGCATGTCGTTGCCCAGGTTGGCGGGGTCTGTGTGCTGGTACAGATCCGGGTCCACCTTGATGGCGGAGGCGTGCAGGCCCGCCTTGTGCGCAAAGGCAGAGAGCCCCACGTACGGCTGGCGCGCGAATGGCGCGATATTGGTGATCTCCGAGATCGCGTGCGCCACGCGCGTCGCCTCGCGCAACCCCTCGCCCTTGAGCGCGATGGTCTGGCGCTTGAGTTCAAGATTGGCGGCCACCGCCACCAGGTCCGCGTTGCCGGTGCGCTCGCCGTAGCCGTTCACGCAGCCCTGGACGTGCGTCGCGCCAGCCGCCACCGCGGCCATCGAGTTGGCCACCCCGCAGCCCGAGTCGTTGTGCGCGTGCATGCCCAACGCGGCCGATGTCCTGGCACGCACGGCGGCGACAATCCGAGAGACGTCATCGGGCAGCATGCCGCCGTTGGTGTCGCACAGCACCAGGGTGTCGGCGCCGCCGGCCTCGCCCGCGAGCAGCGCCTTCACCGAGTACTCGGGGTCAAACGTGTAGCCGTCGTAGAAGTGCTCGGCATCGAGAATCACGCGGCGCCCCTCGCTCACCAGGAACGCGACTGTCTCCTCGATCATCTTGAGGTTCTCGTCGCCGCTCACGCGCAGCGCGCGCTCGGCATGGCGGATGTCCGACTTGGCCACCAGGGTGATGAGCGGCGCCTCCGAGTCGAGCAGCGCGCGCACCTGAGGGTCGTTCGCGGCAGACGTCCCCGCTCGACGCGTCATGCCAAACGCGGCGAACTGCGCGTGGCGGAACTCAAGCTCCTTGTGCACCAGCTGAAAGAACTCGGTGTCCTTGGGCACAGCGCCCGGCCACCCGCCCTCAATGACGCCCACGCCCAACTCGTCCAGCAGCGCGGCAATCGCCATCTTGTCGGCCACAGAGAGGTTCATGCCCTCCTGCTGCGCGCCGTCGCGCAGGGTCGTGTCGTAGATCTCCACGGTGAGATCGCCCATGGTGGCCTCCCTGGTTGCTGCGGCGTCGGCCGCGTGCCCAACAAAAAAGCCTCCCGAGGCGTCGAGAGGCTGCGCGTCGGGTCAAGACCCCGACGCGCTACAGAATGATGAGTGCGGTCAACATCAGGGCCATTGTGGCACAACTGCGGCGAACGTCCCGCTCCCACCTCCACACCATCGGCGGGGCCCCCACTCGCTGCCCCTGTCGCAATGTGAGATTCCGCACCGTTCAGGGTGTGCGAATCCCACAATCCCCATACGATGCGTGTATGGCCGGGTGCGCCGTGGATGCGGGAGGCCGCATGCGAGGGACCGGATTCACTCGCCTCCCCCTGAGG
>QKAX01000130.1 GCA_003246255.1 Demequina lutea | reverse complement strand
GCGCCTCGCGCGAGTCGACGGTGGCCCCCGTGATGAGCGCGTCTGCCCCATCAAGCGTCGCGCCGGCGCGTGCGGCGATCGTGCTCAACGCGATCGGCTCAACCCGCGAGGGCCTCAGAGCCAGCGTCATGTCACTCCCAGGTGGTCGGGTACTGCGTGGGCGTGCCCGTCGAGGGCGGCACACGCAATGTCTGCAACGCAAAGGTTGCCACGTCCTTGAACACCGGTGCCGCAACGTCGCCGCCCCAGATCGAGGTCTGCGGGTCGTACATGATGACCGAGACCACGATGCGGGGGTTGTCGACAGGGGCGATGCCTACGAACGACGCAACGATACGCGTCAGCTGGCCATTCGCATCGGCGGCCTGCGCGGTACCGGTCTTGCCACCCACGCGGTAGCCGTCAATCTGCGCGGCCTTACCGGTGCCGTTGGTGACCACCTCTTCAAGCATCGACAGCAGTTCACCGGACGTCTGCTCGGAGATCACCCGCGTCGGCTCGCCCTGGTCTGTGGGCGTGAAGACGCCCTCGGGCGACTCGGTGCCAGCGACAATCGTGGGGGAGGTCCGAACTCCGCCGTTGGCGATGATCGAGTACACCTGGGCTGTCTGGATAGCCGTCACTGCCACACCCTGGCCGTACATGGTGGCGTACTTGGTGCGGCCATCCCACTGATCCGGCGTGCGCAGGATGCCGCCAGACTCGCTAGGAATGCCCAACCCCGTGGACTCACCCAAGCCGAAGGCCCGCATGTAGTCGTAGCGCGTCTGGTCGCTGAGGAGCTGGCCCACCTGCACGGTGCCGGTGTTCGAGGAGTCGACAAGAATGCCTGCCACAGTGAGCTTCTGGTCGGCGTGCTCGTGAGAGTCCTTGAAGGTCTCATTGTTCTCGGTCGTGTACTCGTAAGGAGCCACAAACTGCGACGTGGGCGTCACCACACCCTCCTCGAGCGCCGCGGCCATGGTGATGGTCTTGGCGGTGGAACCCGGCTCGAACACGTCCTGAGCCGAGCGCGATCCACGATCCGCCGCGGGAGTCGCGCCGGGATCGTTGGGATCGATCGAGCCGGAGTCAGCGAGCGCCAGCACCTGGTTTGTCTGCGTGTCGAGCACCACCACGGAGCCGCCGCTCGCTCCAGTGCGAGCCACCGCCTCCTCGAGCGCCTGTGCCGTGTAGTACTGGATGTCGCGGTCGATCGTGAGCCGTACGGTGTCGCCGGGCACGGCGGGCGTCTCGGTGTACGCGCCGGCGGGAATCACAGTTCCGTAGCGGCTGCGCTCGTACTGCTCGGTGCCCGGCGTGCCCGTGAGCACGTCGTTGTAGGCCAGCTCGATGCCACCCATGCCAGTCTTACCAGGGTTGACGCCGTCTTCGGCCATGTAGCCGATGATGCTGCCGCCGATGCCGCCGTTCGGGTACAGACGCTGCGTCGTGGGCTCGTATTGGATGCCCGCGATGTCCTCGTTGAGGATCAGATCGCGCATCTCGGGCGTCACGTCCTTGGCGATGTACTGGAAGGTCTTGTCCCCCACGAGCTGTGCGGCCAGATCGGCCTCCGCCATGCCGAGGATCGGGGCAAGGATCTTCGCGGCGTCCATGGGACCCTCCGCCGTCACCTTGCCGTCCTCCTTGCGCTGCCAGTCCGCGAGCTGGGTCTGGTTCACCCAGATGTTGTAGCTCGCGACCGACGTGGCCAGCACCGTGCCGTTGCGATCCACGATGTCAGCGCGCTCGGGCGTGACGGTGCGCTCCACCAGGCGCATCGCCAGCGCCTCTTGTGCCACGGGACCGGCGTTAAGGATCTGCACATCAATCAGGCGGCCCGAGAACACGAGTGCCACCACCAGCGAGAGAGCGAGCAGCACCGACTGACGCTTGCGCGGATCGCCGATGCTCGCATCGGGGCGCTGCTGCGTAGGGCGACGCGTGGTGCGCGTGGCTGTGACAGGACGACGCTGGGCGGCACCTGGCACGCGTCTCGGCGCCCCCGGGCGGCTCGACTCGGCGCGCGGAGCCGACGTGCGTGAGGCACCGCGCTGACGCGACCCAGAGCCCGCACGCGTCGGGGCGTCGTAACGGGTCACGGCGCCACCCCCGCGTCAAGGATCTGGTCATTCTCGAGGGACACAAAGCCGATCTGCTTGGCGGGCTCCATGCCCAGCGCAGTGGCAGCGGCTGCGAGCTTGCCGGGGGCGGCATTTGCCTCGAGCTGGGTGAGCGCCGCGGCGCGTTGCTGGTGAAGATCGGCGATCTCGATCTGCAGGGACCGCTGCTCGTAGGAACCCTCCGCCATGGACGTATTGAGCACGAGAACGGCACCCAGCGCGGCCAGCACCAGCGCGACGCATAGCGCCGCGAATGGCGCGATCGAGCGCGACCGCTGGGGGGCGGACACCGCGCGCAGGTGCTCCCTGCGCTGCTCGGACGTCCTGGGAGCGGGCGCGGCCGTCAGCGGGCGCGCCGCGGCCCGCAGCGGGGCGGCACTCATGCCGCCCTCCGCGGGGTGGGGCGAATGCGCTCCACTGCGCGCAGGCGCACCGGCTTAGAGCGCGAGTTGCGCTCAATCTCCTCGTCCGAGGCCTTCTCGGCTCCGCGCGTGACGAGCTTGAGGTACGGCTGCTGGTCCTCGGGGATGAAGGG
This sequence comes from Demequina lutea, assembly GCA_003246255.1. Classification (GTDB taxonomy): domain Bacteria; phylum Actinomycetota; class Actinomycetes; order Actinomycetales; family Demequinaceae; genus Demequina; species Demequina lutea_A. Next base: position 40,717 of record QKAX01000130.1, on the reverse strand, counting down.
CAGACCGGGAGGCGCCGACGACTCGGCGCCGGCCGCGAAGGCGTGCTTGACCAGGCGGTCCTCGAGCGACTGGTAGCTCATCACCACCAGGCGTCCACCCACCGGCAACGCCTCGATCGCCGCCGCGAGCGCTTCCTCGAGCACGTCGAGCTCGCGGTTCACGGCGATGCGCAGCGCCTGGAACGTGCGCTTTGCCGGGTTGGAGCCGGGCGTGCGCGACGCTGCGGGGATGCACGCGCGCACCAGGTCTACAAGCTGCGCCGAGGTGGTGACGGGGTCTGTCGCACGCCGCCTGACGATCGACTCCGCGATGCGGCGAGCGAACCTCTCCTCGCCGTACACGTGCAGAATGCGCGAGATCTCGGCCTCGTCGGCGGTGGCCAGTAGGTCCGCGGCCGTCATCGACTCGGTGCGGTCCATGCGCATGTCGAGTGGAGCATCCTGTGCATAGGAGAAACCGCGATCTGCCTCATCGATCTGCAGCGAGCTCACGCCCAGGTCCAGGAGGATCCCGTCGGCTGCGTCGGCGCTCACCTCGGCGAGGGCGCCGGAGATGTCGTCGTAGGTGGAGTGATGTGGAGCGAAGCGCTCCCCCGCCCACGCGAGGCGCTCCGACGCGAGCGCAATCGCGTCGAGGTCGCGGTCGATGCCCACCACCGTGAGCTCGGGGAAGCGCTGCAGGAGGGCCTCCGTGTGCCCCCCCATGCCGAGCGTGCCGTCGATCGCGACGGCGCCGGGGCGGGAGACGGCAGGCGACAGCAACTCGACGCATCTGTCGAGCAAGACAGGCGTGTGCCTGGATGCCGCGTCGCCCACTGGCCCCTCCTCTTGTTGCCCGATGACGCACTCCGTGGTCTCCCTCCGAACCTCTGTCGGGGGGAAGTCCGACAGAGCGACTCGGCTGGAGGCCGCGGGGTGCGTGCTACATATCCCCGAATAGATCCGCCGCGGTGGCGGCGTAAGCGTCCTCGCCATCGGCGAGGTAGTTCTCCCAGGTCTCCGCGTCCCACACCTCGACACGGGCACCCATGCCCACGACTGCCACGTCGCGGGTCAGCGACGCGTAGGTCCGCAGCGGCGCGCTGAGCAAGATGCGCCCCTGCTTGTCCGGCACGTCGTCCTGGGCGTGGCCCAGGAAGTTGCGCAGGTAGTCGCGCGCCTGCTTGTTCTCCATGGGCGCCTTGCGCAGGCGGTCGTGCACCTGCATGAACTCGTCCACGGGGAACAGGAAGACGCAACGGTCTAGACCGCGCGTTGCCACGAAACCCGACGCCAGGCGCCCCCTGAACTTCGCGGGGAGGATCAGCCGGCCCTTGTCGTCGAGCTTGGGCGTGAACGTGCCGAGGAAGACCCCTGTGGGTCCGAGGCCGTGCGTCAGTTCAGACACCACACCCTCACCTCCTCGCGCCACGACTCGCCAGTGCGCCCCACTTTACTCCACTTCTCTCCACAAAATCGGGGAATGTTGGGAATATCACCCACACGTACTGCAAAATGCCAGGTAGATTGCCAAATAGGAAGTGGAGGAAGCGCGTCGCTAGGCCCGCCCGTTAGGCTCATAACGACGTCCAAAGGAGAGCCCATGAACCAGCCCTTGCCCACCGAAGCGGAACTGGCCGAGGTCGCGACCGTCACCCAGCGCATCGGCGAGTCGATGGGCACCGTGCTCTCCGGTCTTGACGCGGCGATCGAGGCGACGCTGTCGGTGGTCCTCGCAGGGGGCCACCTGCTCATGGAGGACGTGCCCGGCGTCGGAAAGACCACCCTCGCGCGCGCCCTCGCCGCCAGCATCGACTGCACAGTGGGGCGCATTCAGTTCACGCCCGACCTGCTGCCCTCCGACGTCACGGGCGTGAGCATCTTCCGCTCGGACGATCACCGCTTCGAGTTCCGCCCGGGCCCGATCTTTGCGAACGTGGTCATCGCCGACGAGATCAACCGCGCGAGCCCCAAGACGCAGGCGGCGTTGCTCGAGTCGATGCAGGAGCGCTCGGTGACTGTTGACGGTCACACGCGGCCGCTCCCCCGCCCCTTCCTCGTGGTCGCCACCCAGAACCCCATCGAGATGGAGGGCACGTACCCGCTGCCCGAGGCACAGCGTGACCGCTTCATGGCGCAGGTGAGCGTGGGGTATCCCTCTCCGCGTCACGAGATGGCGATGCTCGACTCGCACGACGGCGTCGACCCGCTGTCGCAGGTGCGACCCGTGACCACCACGGAGGCCGTGGCGCGCCTCATCGGCATCGCGTCACGTGTCTACGCCGCCCCGGCGATCAAGCAGTACATCGTGGACATCGTGGGCGCGACGCGGCGCGAGAGCTCGCTGCGGCTCGGAGCCTCCCCGCGCACGGCGCTGCAACTGCTCTCAGCGGGCAAGGCTCGCGCCGCCATGGCGGGACGCAATCACGTGCTCCCCGACGATCTCAAGTCGCTCGCGCCCTCGGTGCTGTCTCACCGCCTGATCCTCAGCACCGAGGCGAGGCTCGCGGGGCGCAAGACCGCAGATGTCGTCGCCGAGATCATGGGCAAGACACCCGTTCCCACCGAGGCTCGCGACGCGACCCCGCGCCATGCGGCCGCCGAGGTTCGGGTCACGACGGTCTAGGCCATGGCGCGCGACCCACACTCCGAGACGACACTCACGTCGCGCGGCATCGGCATGGCCGCTGTGGGCGTGGTAGTGGGCGGCCTCGGAGTGGGGCTCGCCACTCCGCCACTCGTCTACGTGGGGGTCGCAATGTGCGCGGCCGTTGCGGTGGCGGCCCTCTGGATGCTGCTGTCCGTCAACTCGTTTCTGTCGTCCTACCCCTTCGCGCACCGTGAGATCACGCCCCGGCCCCTCACCGTGGGGGTCGTCGGGCGTGTCACCGTCACCATGAGCGCCGCACAGCGCGGCCGCGCGGGTGCCGTGCTGCGACGCGCGATCGCTCAGTCGCTCGACATTCGCGAGCAGGCCGCGGCCGAGCTTACGGGGGGCGGGGCCACCAAGGCCACAGTCGCGCGCACCTCCGACTCCCTGAGCCTCAGCTATGCGCTCCACCCCACGCGGCGGGGCCGCTGGCCGCTCGGGCCCGCGCTCGTGCACTCCTCCGACCCACTCGGCATGATCTGGGCAGATACCGCCGTGGGGGGCACGGAGGAGGTTGCTGTGTGGCCACACGTCATCGACCTCTCGGGCACCGCCGGGGCGCTCATGGGCCACGCGGACCGCATCGTGCTCGGGGCGCGCACGCCGTCAGCTGACGACGCGGCGCTGCGCGACTACCGAGAGGGTGACGACCTACGCCGCGTGCACTGGCCCTCTAGCGCCCGCACCGGAACGATGCTGGTGCGCTCGGACGAGCGCGCAGGCAAGCGCCCCGCCACCGTCATCATCGACCCACCGCTCGATGCCGAGGCCCTCGAGTGGGCGGTGTCGAGCGCCGCATCCATCGCGATCTCGGTGCTGGACTCGGGCCACCCAGTGCGGCTCTTCGGCGGCACGATCAGCGTGGAGACCGCCACGCGCATGCGCTCCGAGAATGCCGACATGGCTCGCGTCGCCCTCCTCAACTCCACAGTTGACATCGCGAGTGCCGCCTCGCGCGATGCCGCCGAACACGAGCTCTCTCGCGCCTCACGTCACGCCACGGATGACCTCACGCAGGGCGAGGTGATCATCGCCGTGCTCGAGCCCCATGAGGGCCGCTCGCTTGCCGAGTTGGTGCCGCTCGGCGAGGCCGGCCACGCCTGGGCGGTGGTGCGCGACTCCGACGAGGTGCCCGCCGCGCAGACGGCACTCGCCTTGCGCAGGGCTGGATGGCGCGTCGCCGTTGCCAGCATGGGTGACGATCTCGCCGCCGTGTGGATGAGGCTCGTCGCCTCGGGAGACGCGCCGTGAGCGGCCGCACTCCCCTTGCGCGCACGCCATGGTTCGTGACGCCTTTCGTCGCCACCATCACACTTCTGGGCCTCCAGGGCCTCGTCGACATGGTGTCCTACACCGAGTGGATCTGGGTCACAGCTGGCGTGTTGGGCGCAGTGGCGCTGGCGATCATGATCACCCGCATGCTGTCCCGGTCGAGAGCGCTCCCCACCTTTGTGGGCCTCGCCGCCGCCGTGTTGGTCTCCATCCCCGCGTTCTCGGTGAATGACGAGGGCGTGGCTCAGCTGTGGCCCTCGCCCACCGGCCTGCGCGGGCTTGGCCAGGCGCTGGCCGACGGCGTGGACGAGGCGCTTGCCACCGTGCCCCCAGCGGATCCCGAACGCCCCCTCGTTGCCCTCATCACCGTCGGCGCCCTCCTCGTGTTCCTCGTCGCAGAGCACCTTGCCGTGTCGTGGCGCGCGGCGGCGTTCGCTGGGGCGATTCTGCTGACGCCGTGGATTCCCGCCATCGCACTTCAGCATCGGGTCTCGGTGAGTCTGCTATTGCTGGCCCTCGGGTTGTGGATTGTCACGATGGCGCTCACCCGCAGGCCCACGGGTGCAAGCTCGGGACCGGCGCCCCTGGCCGGCGCTGCCTCGGCCATGGCGGCAGTACTCCTCACGGTGCTGGTGGCGCCGTCGGCTCTTGGGGCCAACGGATGGGGCCTGATCCCGCGCCTGACGACTCCCCAGGATCTGCAGACTGCGCCGCGACTTAACCTTGCGCTGGACCTTCGTAACTCCCTCACGGTGAACACCTCGTCCACAGTGGCCGCCTACGTCACCACTGGCGAGCGGCCGGACGCGCTGCGCATGTACACCCTCACGCGCTTCGACGGCAACGCGTGGGAAGACGACGTGCCGCAGGGCCTGGTCCCCACCGAGACGCCCCCCCTGTGGCCCACCCCCGTTCCGGATTGGGGCACACGCGATCTCGACCGCGTCACCATGACAGTGATGTCGTCGGAGTCGAGCGTGCCCTTGCCTCCAGTGCCGCGCGGCGTCGAAGGGCTGGGTCCGGAGTGGCTCTACGACCCCATCGCCGACCAGGTGGTCAGCAGCAGCTCGACCACTCAGGGGCTCGAGTACTCGATCACCGCCGACTTCGGCTACCTCACGTCCGCGATGTTGCAGGGCGCTGACGCCGGCGCAGATGACGCCACTCTCGATCCGGAGACGCTCGCGCTGCCCGAGTCGGCCGATCGCGAGCTCTACGCCTCGGTGGCCCAAGGCGTGACGCAGGGCGCGACGAACCGCTACGACCAGGCTGTGGCCCTGCAGGAGTACTTCCGCTCAACGGGTGGGTTTGTGTATGACACCACTGTGCAGCCCACCGGCAGCGACTCGGTGGCGGTCTTCCTTGAGGAGCAGCGCGGCTACTGCGTGCAGTTCGCGACAAGCATGGTGATGATGTCGCGCACCCTGGGCATCCCCGCGCGCCTCGCCGTCGGCTATCTGCCCGGCTCCGAGGACTCCTCCGGCGCGTCAATCGTGCGCGGCGGCGACGCCCACGCGTGGCCAGAGCTCTACTTCGCGGGCGTCGGATGGGTAAGGTTCGAGCCCACGCCGTCGGTGCAGACTGGCGCCCGACCGTCGTACACACAGGCAGACAGCAGCTCCCCCGAAGACCCGACTGTGGAGGATCCCGCTGCGACGGCAGCACCTGCTAACCCTGCCCAGGACCCCACGGACCCGCTGGAGGTCCCGTCGAGCCAGCAGGACGAGGAACAGTCGTCGGGGCTCGCCGTCCCGTGGCCGCTCGTCGGCCTCTTCGCGGCGCTTGCGATCGCCGCAATCGTGGGTGCTCGCTGGCTTGCGAGGCGCCGCGACATTGAGGCGGATCGCGCCAACGATCCGGAGATCGCGTGGGCATGGCTGCGCAGACGCGTTCCGGCCGCTTTCCAGTGGCCGCTGACCCTCACGCCGTTCGAGGCTGTCGCGCACGTGCGCGACGTGGCCATCCACGACGAGCTCGAGATCTCCGATGCTGCGCTCCACGCGATCGACAGCCTCGCGACCGCGGTGTCAGACGCGCGCTACGCCCCACGAGAGATGCAGTCCGAGTGGGAGGGCCTCGACACCATGGCCGAGGAGGCGAGGAGCGGGCTCGCTATCGCGGCTAAAGGTCGCCCTGCTCGCGTCGGCGCTCAAGACGCTCCTCGACGCGGCGCATAAACGGTTGCTTGCGCGATCCCTTGCCTGCTGCCTGCCGCGTACCATTCGAGGCCTTGCCTGCTCGGGCCGTGGACTTGCGGGGGCTCAGCAGCGCCCACATGGCGGCGGCGATCATGAGCGCGAAGCCAGCGATGCCCAGCGGAATCACATTGAACGACACGCCCGCGAGCACCACAGCGAGGCCGACAACGACGCCCAGGCCGCCGATCGCGATGCGGCCGCGCTGTCGCGGCCCCTTTGACATCGTGCGACCCAACTTGGGGTCCGCTCCGAGGTCGCGCTCGAGCTGATCGAGCACTCGCTGCTCGTACTCCGACAGCGGCATGGTGACCTCCTCAAGCCCGCGCTTTGTACCAGTGTACGTGTCGCCAAGGGGACACGCCTAGCCCGGTGATTCCGTAACTGCGTTCACACAACGCCCGCGACCCCTCCGAACGTTCCCATCGGCTGTCGTCACGCAAAAGGAAGAGGGCCGCCGCTGTCTCCAGCGACGGCCCTCGACGTGAGAAGCCTTAGATGGCTCGCACCTGCTCGGCCTGCGGGCCCTTGGGGCCCTGCGTGACCTCGAACTCAACGCGCTGCTGCTCGTTGAGGGTCTTGAAGCCATCGGTGATGATGGCCGAGTAGTGGACGAAGACGTCGGCGCCGCCGCCATCCTGCGCGATGAAGCCGTAGCCCTTTTCCGCGTTGAACCACTTCACGGAACCCTGTGCCATGCCTGTATTTCCTTGCCTTGAGATGCCCGGGACGGGAAGCTGGGCGCCTTGCCCTGCTCGTCGCCGCAATGCCTTGTCCCGTGCCCACACAGGCAGGTCTTGCACACTACGTACTTGCAACCAGGTACAGCATGGCACGAATCAGGGCTGAGGGGGGAAGTCCCGACGTTGTTGCGCGAGAAATTGCTCAAACTCTGCGCCGAGTTCGTCGGCCGTGGGTAGAGGCCCGTCGAGCGGAAGCCCGCTGGTGCGAGCCTCCTGCATCTGCTCGTACTGGGCCTCAAGAGTCTCCACCAGCGCCTGTACCTCGTCGGACTCGGCCGTCTGCCGAGTGATCTCCTCGCGCGCGACCTCCACAGCGGCATCCATGCCAGCGACGTTGAGCTTGAGCCCCGTGAGACCCTCAATCTGCTCGAGGGCGTGCTGCGCCGAGATGGGCAGCGAGGACTGCGCCAAGTAGTACGGCACATGCACCGCCACCGTCACCGCATCCTTGTCCCGCTGCCCCAAGCGGTACTCGAGGAGCGTCTGCGCCGAGGCGGGAACTGTGATGGTGCCAAAGATGCCGGGGGTGTCGGGAAGCAGTTCCTGGCTGGTGCCGTGCAGGGTGGACATGGGCGGCTTGGTATGAGGCACGGCCATAGGAATGCCGTGCGCCGCGACAGTCAGGCCCACTCCCAAGCGCTCGATCGCCTCGTGCACTGTGGTCACAAATCTCTCCCACCGAATGTCGGGCTCGAGCCCATGCAGCAGCAGGAAAGGCGTGCCGTCGGCATCCTCGACCATGTCAAGAGCCAGGTACGGCTCGTCGTAGTCCGTCCACTCGTTGATGGAGAACGTCATCTCGGGGCGTCGCGACCGGTAGTCGAGTAGCTCGTCGATGTCGAACGTCGCGATGCGGATCGGCTCCGACTGGTCAAGCACGTGTTCGCACACCAGCCTGCCGACCTTGCCCGCGTCAATAAATCCGCGCATCGACTGCACCAGTACCGCACCCTGGCCGGCGCGCTCAGCCCACGCCGCCACGCCGTCGGCGTCCCATTCGATCAAAGCCATGACGTCAACTCTCGCACGCGCGCGAGGGGCGACACTTCAGATATCGCGGCACGCGAACGCCACGCCTTCCCCAAGCCGCCGGGGACATGACAAAATAGTTCACCGCCCGCGCGGGTGGGTGAGAGGTGAAAGGTCCTTGATGCACGACGAGTCCACCGTCACGACCAGCACCGGCATTGACGCTGAGCAGGGGGTCGTCGACACTCTGTATCGCCGCCTGGATGCGCTGCGTGAGGAGGCCGAGGAGCGCCTGGGCGAGGTGCGCAAGCAGGGCCCTTCGGGCTCCCCTCAGAACCGGTCGGAACGCGACGCGTTCGCGACGCTCTACGAGGATCGCATTGGGCAGCTCGACGCCGTCGAGGACCGCCTGTGCTTTGGACGCCTTGACATGGTGGGCGGCGAGCGCCTCTACGTGGGGCGCATCGGTTTGTCCGACTCCGACCACATCCCCCTGCTGACCGACTGGCGCGCGCCCGCCGCAACGCCGTTCTACGCGGCCACCGCCGCACGGCCCTCGGGAGTCATGAACCGCCGCCACCTCACCACTCAGGGCCGAAAGGTCACTGCGGTCGAGGACGATGTGCTTGACGTCGAGGCCCTGCGCGCCTCCGGCCAGGAGGCGAACCTTGCGGGAGAGGGCGCGCTGCTCGCCGCGCTCGATGCCCGACGCACGGGCAGGATGGGCGACATCGTCGCCACAATCCAGGCGGAGCAGGACGCCGTCATCCGCGCGCCCATGCAGGGCGCGCTCGTGGTCCAGGGAGGCCCCGGCACCGGCAAGACGGCCGTGGCCCTGCACCGCGCCGCCTACCTGCTGTACCACCACAGGGACCTGCTGGAGCGGCGCGGAGTGCTGCTCGTGGGACCTTCGAACTCGTTCCTGCGCTACATCGACCACGTGCTCCCCTCACTCGGCGAGACCGGCGCGGTATCCACCACCCTGGCCGGCCTCGTGCGCGGCATCCGCATCACGCATAGGGATCGCGACGATATCGCCGTGCTCAAGGGCCGCGCCGACATGGCCCAGGTCATCCGTGCAGCCGTGCGCGAACGTCAGCGCGTGCCCGCGAAGGACCAGGCCTTCAGAATTGACGGCCGCGATGTGGTGATCAAGCGCTCGGACGTGAAGGACGCGCAGGCCAGGGCCAGGCGCGACGGGAAGCCCCACAATGAGGCGCGCTCCGCGTTCGCCAAGGAGATGATCAACCGCCTCACTCGCCAGGTCGTGGAGCAGCTTGGCCCCGAGATCGAGGACGACGACCGCAAGGAGATCGCGCGCGACCTGCGCGCGGATCGTGACCTGCGCATCGCCATCAACCTGTGCTGGCTGCCGCTGAGCGCCGAGACCCTCGTGCGCGACCTCTTGAGCAAGCCGCATCTGTTGGATCACTGCGGCTCTCGCCTGAGCCGCAAGGAACGCGACCTGCTGCTGCGCGACCCGCGCGCGCCCTTCACGGACGCCGACGTCCCCCTGCTTGATGAGGCCGCGGAGCTGCTGGGCGACATGCCAGCAGCTCCCACAGCTCGGGAGGACACCAAGGCCGAGCTCGAGTACGCCAAGCAGGTACTGGAGACGTTTGGCTCTCACTCGATGATCAAGATCGACGCGGAGACCCTTGCGGAGCGCATGCGCGGCTCCGAGTCCCGTCGCACCGTCGCCGAGCGAGCGAGCGAGGACCGCACGTGGACCTATGGCCACGTGGTGGTCGACGAGGCGCAGGAGCTGAGCCCCATGGCGTGGCGCATGCTGCTGCGACGCTGCCCATCGCGTTCCTTCACCATCGTGGGGGACGTCGCCCAGACGTCGAACCCCGCAGGCACACGCTGGTGGCCCGAGACCATGGACCCGCTGTTCCAGGGCGGGTGGCACCTGCGCGAGCTGTCGGTGAGCTACCGCATCCCCTCGGCGGTCGCGGAGGCCGCGCAGTCGTTCGCCAAGGCAGCCGGCCTGCCGGTGAGCGAGATGAGCGCCGCGCGCGACGTCGACGATTCAGTGGTCGCCATGCGGGTAGCGGCCGACGCCGTGGCCCAGGCTGCAGCCGACGCCGCCCGCGCCGAGGTGGAGGGCCTCGCTGGCCGCGGTGGCGGCCTCGTCGCCATCATCGCCCCCGATGCACACGTGCAGGCGCTCACTCAGATCGCGCCTGAGGGCGTTGACGTGGTGGGCGCGCGCGACGCGAAGGGCCTCGAATACGACGCCGTGGTCATCGCGCAGCCCGCCGAGATTGCGACCGTCCCGCAGGATCTCTACGTGGCGCTCACGCGACCCACTCGTCGGCTCGTGCTCGTGCACTCGGGCGACCTGCCGCGCGGGTTGGTGGCGTAGCGCAAGGCGCCTAGGCAGTCACAGCACGCGTTGATGCACGCTCGATGAGGTGCGTCGTGAGCGGCGCATCGGCGGCGAGAGCATCTGGCTCCTCGACCCCCACCAGAATCTTGCGCATGACGAGCTCTCCGAGCGCCGCGAAGTCCTGGCGCACTGTGGTGAGGGCGGGGTGGAAGAACGCGGCCTCCGGAATGTCGTCAAAGCCCACGATGCTGACGTCGCGCGGCACGTCGAGCTCGCGCTCGCGCAGGGCTGACAACAGGCCGAGTGCCGTGAGGTCGTTCGAGGCGAACACCGCAGTGGGGCCGTCCACGTCCAGCTCGAGCCCGAGTCGGTAGCCCGTTGCGGCGGACCAGTCGCCTTGCAGCGGTTCCGTGATGTCGAGCCGGCGCGCCGCGAGTTCGTCGCGCCACCCGCGCTCGCGCTCCATCGCATCGGGCGCGCGTCGCGGGCCAGCGATGTGCAGGATCCGCGTGTGCCCCAGCTCGGCGAGGTGCCGCACGGCAGCGCGCGCCCCCCTCGCCTGGTCAATGGAGGCGATGCGAGGGCTGCGCGACGAAGACGATGCTGCGATGACCATCGGCACCCCCACCTCGAGTGACTGCAGCAGTTCAACGACACCCACGTCCACCGCGATGACCACCACGGCGTCGACGCGCTGGCGCAGGAGCGCCTCGAGCGCTCCCCTCACCGCCTGCGGGTCCACCGGCGACGCGCTTACGGAGTCCACGGAGTAGCGCGCCTCGCGAGCCGCGATCGTGAAGTGCATCGCCACTGACGTGGGGCCAAAGTCGGCGATGGAGGGCGTGATGAGGCCGATCGAGCGCGTGCGGCGCGTCACGAGCGCCCGCGCAGCGGGCGATGGGCTGTAGCGCAGCTGCTCGATCGCCTTCTCTACCCTGCTCTTGGTCTCAGGGCGCACGTTGGTGGCGCCGTTCAGCACGCGAGACACTGTCTGATGCGACACACCGGCGAGGCGCGCGACGTCAAAGATCGTCGCGTTGCGCGCTGACTCGGCGGGTGTCACCAGCTGCCCTCAACTCTCGGTCTCGGTGGGCCGCGCCACGAGCGCAAGGAGCGAGTCGATGGTCACGGCGGCCGACGGCAGAGTATCCACCAGATGCATGTCTCGAAGAATCGCCACGCGGTCTCCCACCCGCAGCACCTCCTCGAGTTCTGCAGAAATGAACACCACCGACAGCCCATCCTCTGCAAGTTCGCCCACGATGCGCTGGATCTCAGCCTTTGCTCCCACATCGATGCCGCGCGTCGGTTCGTCGAGCACCAGCACGCGCGGAGCGAGCGCGAGCAGCCGAGCGAGCATCACCTTCTGTTGGTTGCCTCCGGACAGTTCACCGGCCGGCTTGTCGAGTTGTGCCGGGCGAATGTCGAGCGCCTCGACCCAGCTCGCCGCGAGCTCACGCGCTCGCGCCGGGGGAAGTCGGCGCAGCGCTCCACGCTGCGCCTGCAGCGCGAGCGTGATGTTGTCAGCCACTGACAGCTCGCTGATGATGCCCTCGGCGCGACGATTCTCTGATGAGTACGCGAGGCCCATCGCGAGCGCCGCGCGGGGCGACGCGAGGCCGCGCGGATCCCCGTCGATCAGCAGCACGCCTCGGTCTGGGCGATCGACGCCGGTGAGCAGCCTGGCGAGCGCCGTGCGCCCCGAGCCGAGCAGGCCGGCGACTCCCAGCACCTCGCCAGCTCCCAGCGACACGTCGGTCGGTTTCAGGCTCGCAGTGCCCACGCCGCGCGCCTCAAGGACAGGCAGCGAGCCGTCGGCCTCGTCCTCATACGGCTGTCGCTCGTGAGGCAAAGGAATGCCCTTGCCCAGCATCTTCGCAACAAGGTCCACCCGAAGCAGCTCGGTGGTGAGGTACTCGCCCACGAGCCGTCCGTCCCGCAGCACGGTGATGCGATCCGAGATCTCGTAGACCTGGTCCAGGAAGTGCGAGATGAACACGATCGCCACGCCGCGCTGCTTGAGCTCGCGGATGACGCGGAACAGCTCGCCCACCTCGTCAGTGTCAAGGCTCGATGTCGGCTCGTCGAGCACTAACACCCGCACCTCGGCGGTGAGCGCGCGAGCGATCGCCACGAGCTGCTGCACCGCCACGCTGTGGCTGCCCAGCTCCGAGGTCGGGTCCACTGTCAGGCCGAGATCGGCGAGCACCTCGGCCGCGCGCTCGCGCATGGTGCGCCAGTCGATGCGACCCCAGCGGCGGGGCTCGCGCCCCACGAAGATGTTCTCCGCGACGCTGAGGTTGGGCAGCAGATCGATCTCTTGGTAGACCGGGCTCACCCCCGCGCGCAGCGCGTCCCGCTCGGACCTGAACCGCACTGGGTTGCCGTCGATCGAGAGCGCGCCAGCGTGGGGCTGCAGCGCCCCCGTGAGTACCCTGATGAGAGTCGACTTTCCGGCGCCGTTCTCGCCCATGAGCGAATGCACCTCGCCCGGCAGCAGCCGGAATGCGACGTCATCGAGCGCGCGCTCGGCGCCGTACAGCACCTTCACGCCCGAGAGCTCTACCAGGGGGACCGCCTCGTCCATGGCACCATCATGCCCGCCGCTCGCCGGTTCCCCGGCGTGCCTCACGGAGACTTCTGCCCCGACCTTGCCACGATCACGCGCTGAATCACGATAAATACCAGCAGCAGCGTGCCCACGATGATCTGCATCCAGGACTGCTCGGCACCCATGAACGTGATGATGGTCTTGATGGTGCCGTACACAAACACGCCCACCATCGACCCCAGCACGTAGCCGCGCCCTCCCGAGAGGAGCGTGCCGCCGATCACCACCGCGGCGATCGCGTCAAGCTCAGTGCCGATGCCGTTGCGCGGATAGCCGGCACCCGAATAGGCCGTGAGGATCAGCCCCGCGAGGCCGCCGCAGAAGCCGCTGATCACATACGCCATCACCTTTGCGCGCGCCACGTTGAGACCCATGAGGCGGGCAGACTGCTCTTGGCCACCCACCGCGTAGATCGTGCGCCCAAAGCGCGTGTAGTGCAGTACGAACGCCGCCACAGCCACCGCGAGCAGCGCAATGATCCCCGTGGGCGTGATGTACCAGTCGCCCAGCCGCAGACGCGTGGTCTGAAGCCACAGAGTGGCCGAGTCCTCCACCTTGATGGACGACAGGCTCACCACGAATGCGAGCCCCCTGGCGAGGAACAGACCCGCGAGCGACGCGATGAACGGTTGCACGCTGAACACCTGCACAAGCAACCCGATGACGAGCCCAATCGCGGCCCCTCCGATGAGCATCGCGGGGATCGCTATCGCGGGAGGCAGCCCCTCCGCGAGGAGGCGCGCACCAAGGATTCCCGTGAAGGCCATCACGGAGCCCACGGATAGATCGATGCCCGAGGTGAGAATCACGAAGGTCATGCCCACGGCGAGGACCAGCAAGTAGGCATTGTCGAGCAGCAGCGCCGACAAGTTGCGCGGGGTGATGAAGTCGCCTCGGAGGAACAGTTCGGCACCCGCGAAGAGCAGCGCCAGGATGATGACCGCGGCGAGGGCCGGCAAGAGCGCCGAGCGCCGTGCCATGAACGTACCTGCGCGGCCTGCGGTGCTCGCCGCAGTGCCGTCCTTGGTCGTGGTTACTGCCGCGGTCACGATGCCACCTCCGTCGTTGCTGCCGAGCGTCGATTGCGCCCCGATGCTCCCAGCGCCCGTATCCACGACCTCACTTTCTGAGACTGGATCACTACCACCACGACCACCACGACCGCGAAGAACACGGGGCTCTGCGCGGAGGGGATTCCCATGAAGAGGATGGTCGAGTTGAGAGTCTGAATGATGAGCACGCCCAGGACGGTGCCAGCAAGCGAGAACGTGCCTCCCTGGAGGGATGTGCCGCCCAACACGACAGCGAGAATCGCGTACAGCTCGATTAAAAGGCCCGCTGCGTTCGCATCGGCGGCCTTAATGTTCGACGCGTAGATGATGCCAGCGATGCCGGCAAGCACTGCTGACAGCACATACGCGCCCCAGATGATGCCCCGCGAGCGCACTCCCGCGAGGCGGCTCGCCTCCGGGTTGATACCCACCGCTTCCGTCAGCATGCCGAGCGCCGTGCGGCGCTCCACAATGGCGATGCTCGCGATCGCGGCGACCGAAATGAAGAAGGCAAATGGCAGCACTGTGAGGTATCCGCTTGCGATGAACGCGAAGGGCTCGGAGTTCACTGTGGTGATGAAGCCGTCCGTGACCAGCAGCGCCGCGCCACGGCCCGCGAGCATGAGCACGAGGGTGGCGATGATCGGTTGAATGCCGAACACCGATACCAGGAGCCCGTTCCACACGCCCAGCACCATCGCCACTGCGATTGCCGTCACCACCGCGATGAGCACGGTGCCCACGCCGTTCGGGTCGCTCGAGCCGTCGATGATCGTGAGCGCGACGGCCCCCGACACGGCCATCACCGCACCCACCGAGAGGTCGATGCCCCGGGTTGCGATCACGATTGTCATGCCCAGCGCCACAAGCATGAGCGGTGCGCTGTTGCGCAGAATGTCAATCAGCGCGCCATACAGCTCGCCGTCGCGCATCGTGACCCGCAGAAACTGCGGCCGCGCGGCCGAGTTCACGGTGATCAGGGTGGCGAGGGCAAGGGCAGGCCAGAACAGCCGATGCCGGACGATGTTCCTCATGCCGCGCTCCCCTCACCCGCGTTGGCGATGTAGTCGATGAGCCCGTCGACGTTCACGTCGCTCGCGGCGACTTCCCCGATCTTGTGACGGTCACGCATCACCGCGATGCGCTGTGCGATGCGGAGCACCTCTTCGAGCTCCGATGAGATGAACACTACCGACAGACCCTTCTGTGACAGCTCAGATACCTTGCGTTGAATATCGGCCTTCGCGCCCACGTCGATACCACGCGTCGGCTCGTCAAGCACCAGCAGGTCGGGGGCCATCGCGAGCCAGCGCGCCAACAGCACCTTCTGCTGATTTCCGCCCGACAGGTTGCCGGCGAGCGCACCTGGGTTCGCGGGGCGCACACCGAGCGCCTCGATGTACTGCGCAACAAGCTCATCACGCTCGGCCGCCTTGACTTTGTGCAGCCAGCCCTTCCTTGCCTGGACACCCAGCATGATGTTCTCGGCGACCGTCAGGTCCGCGATGATGCCCTCCGCGCGTCGGTCTTCCGACGAGAACGAGATGCCTCGCTCGATCGCGTGTCGCGGAGTGCGCAGATGCGCGGCCTCGCCCTTGACGAAGATCGAGCCCGCGTCGGGCTTGTCGGCGCCGTACAAGAGACGCACGAGCTCGGTCCTGCCCGAGCCCAGCAGGCCAGCGATGCCCACCACCTCGCCCTCGAAGACTTCGAGGTCTGCGGGCTCAAGCACTCCTCGCTTGCCGATGCCCATTGCCCGCACCACGGGGGCGCCCGACCTATTAATCTCGCGATGCGCGGACGTTCCCAGCGCTGTGAGATCGTCCAGTTCGCGGCCGATCATCGCTGTCACGAGTGCGTCGCGCGGGAGCTCGTCGATGCCGTACTCGCCCACGAGTTGCCCATTGCGCAGCACGGTGATGCGGTCGGATATCTCGTATACCTGGTCGAGGAAGTGCGACACAAAGAGAATGGCGACGCCACGGTCGCGCAGGCCGCGAATCACCGCGAACAACTGCTCGACCTCGCCACGGTCGAGGCTTGAGGTGGGCTCATCGAGGATGAGCACCGAGGACTCGAGCACCATGGCCCGGCTGATGGCCACGAGCTGCTGGATCGCAATGGAGTGGCTCGCGAGCGCCGTGCGGGGGTCGATGTCGAGACCCAGGTTCGCCAGGTGCTGCGAGGCGCGGGAGTGCGTAGTGCGCCAGTCGATCGCACCCCCGCGCCTTGACTCGTGGCCCAGCATCACGTTCTCGCCCACCGTGAGGTTCGCGCAAAGATTGACCTCTTGGTAGACGGTCGAGATACCCGCACCTTGCGCATCGGCCGTCGATCCGAAGCTTCGCTGCTCACCGCTGACCTCGATGGTGCCCCCGTCGATCGTGTAGACACCCGTGAGCGCCTTGATCAGAGTGGACTTGCCGGCGCCGTTCTCGCCCATCAGCGAGTGCACCTCGCCTGCGCGGAGCGTGAAGTCGACGCGATCGAGCGCGAGGACTCCTGGGAATCGGATCGTGATGCCCCGCATCTGAACGACGTGGGGGGCGGACTGCTCCGCAGGCATGGCGGCACTGCCTTCCTATACAGGTGGGTGAGGGGGGTGATGCCGGGCGGCGGTGCAGTCGCCGCCCGGCATCGGTGAGAGGGGTCGGAGGCCTCCCCTCTGCTCTTAGTACTTGCGGTCGGGCAGCGCCGCGATGGCGGCGTCCTGATCGAAGGCCTGGTCCTCGACGATCGTCCGCTTGTCCACCGACTCGCCGTTCAGCACGGCCTTGACCAGAGCCGCGGCCTTGTCGCCCAGCAGGGGGTTGCACTCGACGATGTAGTTGATCTTGCCGTCAGCGAGCGCCTGCATGCCGTCGTGCACCGCGTCGATCGAGATGATCTTGATGTCCTCGCCGGGCACAGCACCCGCTGCCTCAATCGCCTCGATGGCGCCCAACGCCATGTCGTCGTTGTGGGCGTAGACCAGGTCGATGCCGTCCACGCCGTACTTCTGGAGGAAGCCCTCCATCACGGTCTTGCCGCCGTCACGGGTGAAGTCACCCGTCTGCGAGTCGATCTTGGTGATGGACGATCCTGCGATGGCCTCGTCAAAACCCGTCGCGCGGTCGTTGGCGGGCGCAGATCCAGTGGTTCCCTCGAGGACAACCATGTTGGTGGGTCCAGTGAAGGTCTCGGCCGCCCACTCGCCCGCCTTCTGCCCCTCGAGCTGGAAGTCGAGGCCAACCCACGTGGAGTACAGGTCTTCAGAAGCCGAGACGGTGCGGTCCTCGAGGATCACAGGAATCCCCGCATCGGCTGCCTCCTGCAGCACGTCGTCCCACCCGTCCTCAACGATCGGGGCGATCACGATGGCGTCTACGCCCTGGTTGATGAAGCTGCGCACAGCAGCGATCTGAGCGGCGGCGTCGTTGTCCGCCGCATTGAAGATGAGGTCAAAGCCGTTGTCGGTCGAGAAGGCGGTCTTCATCGACTCGGTGTTGGCGCTACGCCAGCCGGACTCGGAGCCCGTCTGCGCAAAGCCCACGGTAATGAGGTCTCCGCCGGAGCCGCCGTCGCTTGCGGCGCCCGAGCCGCCTTCTGCGCCGGAGGAACACGCTGTCAGCGCGAGCATTCCCACTGCCGCCACGGCGAGACCCGTGATGATGGTCTTCTTCATTCCAAAACCTCCTTGTTCTGGGTCGGCGTCGTTGCCGGTCACGGGACGTACCCGTGCGGACCCCGAAGAGGAGTCCGTGCGGCCATGTTAGCGCTCACTCAGCCCCGGAACGCAACAGGTCGCACATCACGTTTTGGTAAAAGAATCGCGCCTCAAACTGGTTCAAAACGTCATCATTCGGGCGCCGCCGCCGCAAGAGTGAGGGATCACATTTGGCTTGCCGTCGAGCCGACATCGGCGCGTCCCAGCCGTGCACCCGCCGCCGAGACGCGCCACCCAAAGCCCCGCGTGCCGCGCCGATATCGCTCCGCGAATTGGTGCCACGCTCAAAGTGCGAGACCATAGCGCAGTGCGTGCACTTCTTCTAGAAACCCTTCACCCCAAGGCCACCGACATTCTGACGGCGGCCGGCATCGCCGTCGACAACGTCGCCGGCGCGCTCGACGAGGATGAGCTGATCGAGGCTCTCCAAGGCGTCGAACTGCTCGGCATCCGCTCCAAGACCCAGGTCACGGAGCGCGTTCTCAACGAAGCCAAGGACCTCATCGCGATCGGCGCCTTCTCCATCGGCACTAACCAGATCGACCTCGCAGCCGCCGCCCGTCGCGGCGTCGCCGCCTTCAACGCCCCCTTCTCCAACACCCGCTCCGTGGTCGAGATGGCCGTCTCCGAGATGATCTCGCTGACGCGCCGCCTCCCTGAGCACAACAAGCTGATGCACGCAGGGGTGTGGTCAAAGTCCGCCACCGGCGCGCACGAGATCCGCGGCCGCACGCTCGGCATCGTGGGCTATGGCAACATCGGCTCGCAGCTCTCTGTCATCGCCGAGGCCCTCGGCATGAACGTGATCTTCTACGACAGCGCAGAGAAGCTGGCGCTGGGAAATGCCACCAAGATGCCGTCGCTCGACGCGCTGCTCGGCCAAGCGGACATCGTGACGCTGCACGTGGACGGACGCGCGGGCAACTCCGGGTTCTTTGGCCGCGAGCAGTTCGAGATGATGCGCCCGGGAGCGCTGTTCCTCAACCTGTCGCGCGGCTTCATCGTGGACATCGAGGCGCTCAAGGCGGGCCTCGAGTCCGGCCACATCGGAGGCGCGGCCGTCGATGTGTTCCCAGAGGAGCCCAAGGCTAAGGGCGACCCGTTCGAGTCGCTCCTGCAAGACATGCCCAACGTGATCCTCACGCCGCACATCGGAGGCTCCACCGAGGAGGCACAGCGCGACATCGGCATCTTCGTGGCCACCCGCATGCGCGACTATGTGCACGGCGGCTCGACCTCGCTGTCTGTCAACCTGCCCAACCTGTCGCTGGATCAGGTCCAGGGCTCGCACCGCATCGCGCACCTGCACGAGAACATTCCCGGCGTGCTGGCGGCAGTCAACCAGGTGTTCGCCGAGTACGGCGTCAACATCGACGGCCAACTGCTCGGCACACGCGGCGAACTCGGCTACGTGGTGACCGACATCGCAGCGGGTCTCACCAAGGAGGCCGTCAATGCCCTCCGAGAGATGCCCGCGACCGTACGCCTGAGGGTGCTGTCATGAGCGACGCTGTGGAGTTTGCCGCCCTCGGCCTTCCCGAGGAGCTCGTCGACGCCCTTCACCGTTACGGCCTCTTCACGGCCTTCCCGATCCAGTCCGCCACCATCGCGGACGCCATGGCGGGACGCGACGTGCTGGGCAAGGCGCGCACTGGCTCCGGAAAGACCCTCGGATTCGGCCTGCCCATGCTCGCACGTCTGGCCCAGATGGATCGTCCCAAGCCCCGCAAGCCCTACGCCGTGGTGCTCGTGCCCACGCGCGAGCTCGCTATGCAGGTAGGCGATGCCCTCGAGCCGTACACCCACGCCCTCGGCCTCAGCCAGCGCCTCGTCGCGGGCGGGCTCTCGATGTCGAAGCAGATTCAGTCGCTCGAGCGCGGCGTCCACCTCGTGGTCGCCACTCCCGGACGACTCGCGGACCTCATGCGCCGCGGTCACGCGATCCTGGACGAGGTCGCAGTGGCCGTGCTCGACGAGGCCGACCACATGGCCGAGATGGGCTTTGGTGAGGAGATCGCCGAGATCCTCGCCACAACCCCCGAGGACGGCCAGCGCCTGCTGTTCTCCGCGACGCTTGACGGCGTCGTGGACGACCTGGTGAAAAAGTTCATGCACTCCCCCGTGCTGCACGATGTCACCGACGGCCAGGAGGCGCCCACACTGCGCCACGTGGTGCTCGCCATCCCGCCGCACGAGAAGTACCGCCTCGCCAACCGCATCGCAGCCCGCGATGGCCGCACCATCTGCTTTGTGCGCACCAAGCTGGGCGCCGACCGCGTGGCTGAGGAGATGCGTGCGGCCGGAGTGCTCGCCGTCGCGCTGCACGGCGACCGCTCTCAGTACGAGCGCAATCAGGCGATGACCGAGTTTCGCGCGGGCCGCCTCCCGGTGCTCGTGGCCACCGACGTGGCCGCACGCGGCATCCACGTGGATGCCGTCGACCTGGTGCTCCAGATCGATCCGCCCGCCGACTACCGCGATTACACGCACCGCTCGGGTCGCACTGGCCGCGCGGGCGCCGAGGGCCTCGCCGTCACGTTGTCCCTGCCGCACCAGCGACGCCAGATGGATCGCATCCTGGAGAACGCGGAGGTCGATGCCGAGCGCGCGCAATTCCGCACGATCGACGCCGAGGCGCTTGAGGAGATCGACGAGCTCACAGGAGGCCAGGAGCCCTCGGGAGTGCCCGTCGACGACCCCATCCAGGCCGGACGATTTGAGCGCGGAGGCGACCGCCGCGGCGGTCGCCGTGAGCGTACGGACGGGCCTCGTGGCGGCGGACGCTCGTTCCATTCCTCCGACGCCACCATGGTCGCGCGCGAGCGCGCCCTCGACGAGCGGGAGCGCGCGCTGGCCGAGCGCGAGCGACGTCTAGCAGCGCTCGAGTCTGGCGCTCCCGCGACGGCTGCACCCGCGCGACCCGCCCGCGAGGAACGCGGCGGCCGTGACGACCGCGACGAACGGGATCACCGCGACGATCGCCGTGGCGGCTACCAGCGCGAAGACCGGGCGCCTCGCCAGGACCGCGGAGACGGATACCAGCGCGACCACCGTCCCCAGCGCTTCGACAGAGACGATCGCCGTGGCGGCTACCAGCGTGACGACCGGGGCGACCGGTACCAGCGCGAAGACCGCAACCCCCGAGGCGACCGGGGCGACAGGTACCAGCGCGAAGACCGTCCCCGGCAGCTTGAGCGGGACGATCGCCGTGGCGGCTACCAGCGTGACGACCGCGGCCCCCGTGATGACCGGGGCGACCGGTACCAGCGTGACGACCGCGGGGAGCGTAAGCCGCGCCACAAGAGCGGCGAACGCACGAACACCGACCGCGGCTCATGGGACCTGCGCGACGGCGACCCCGCCCAGGGTGGCGAGGGTCGCTCCTCGGCGCCCCGCAACGGAGGCACTCGCTCCAGCGGTGGATTCAAGAGCAGCACGGGCGCCGGCAAGAGCTACGGCGGCAAGTCGGCCGGCGGAAAGTTCAAGGGCGGCCCCAAGGGCGGCAAGAAGACCGGCGGCGGCAAGCCCGGAGGCAAGCGTCCCAAGCGCGGCTAGCCGTGACATGTGAGAAGGCCCCGCACCTCATCGAGGTGCGGGGCCTTCTCACACTGACGTTGCGGCGATCTACTGCTGCGCCTACGCCTCGTCGGCGTGGCCCTCACGCAACGACTCGATCGCCTTCTCGAAGTCATCGAGCGAGTCAAAGGCCTGGTAGACGCTCGCGAAGCGCAGGTAGGCGATCTCATCGAGTTCCCTGAGCGGCTGCAGGATCTCGACTCCGATATCGGTTGCGTCGATCTCCGCGATGCCCTTCTCGCGAATTGACTCCTCCACCTTCTGAGCGAGGAGCGCGAGGTCATCATCCGAGACAGGCCTCCCCTGGCACGCCTTGCGAACGCCGCTAGCGATCTTGTCTCGAGAGAAGGGCTCGACCACGCCCGAGCGCTTCACCACTGATAACGAGAACGTCTCAACGGTGGAGAACCGACGGTTGCACTCAGGACACTGGCGACGTCGGCGAATACTTGAGCCATCGTCGGCCGTGCGGGAGTCGATCACACGCGAATCGCCGTGGCGACAGAACGGGCAGTGCATGCCCGACATAATTCCACGACTCATGCGGGACCGCTAATCTCGACCCGTCGAGCACTCCCTCAGAGGCTCAGCCGTAGAGCGGGATCAGCAGCTGCTCACCGGCAACGATGGTCGCCGTGTCCATCATGTTCATGGACTTGATGATCTCAACCGTGTCACGCACATCGTCCCCCGCCGGGGTGATGTCCTGCGCGATCTGCCACAAGGTCTCGCCCTGTGAAACCACGTGGGTGTCGCTGGCCGGAGCCTCATCGGACCCCTGAGCAAAGGCCTGGGGCGCCACCACGAGCGCCACCGTGGCAAGCAATGTCGCCGCAATCCAGCGTCGGATACGGACCGCCGGCGTGTTCACCACTCGAATCGCCATCGTGTCACCATCCCTTCATCGTTCGAACACTTGTTCGTCGAACACCTGTTCTATTTCTACTACCAGGGCCCGACATGCGCAAGACACGCTCGAACATATGTTTGATTTCTGTTCGCACTTGCCCTACCGTCGAGGACAAGACCACCACGGGGGTCTGACACGGGCACTCCGCGTCACGCCTGCTACGAGAGGACAGCATGACGAGCGAAGAGCGCGACGCGACCATCCACGAGTTCCCCACACCCACCGGGGAGATCACCGAGCGTCAGCGACGCATCCTCGAGGCGATTCGCGACTCAGTGGCGGCGCGGGGCTATCCGCCGTCGATGCGAGAGATTGGCGAAGCGGTGGGCCTCACCTCGAGCTCCTCGGTCAAGCATCAGCTCAACGCGCTCCAGACCAAGGGCTACCTACGGCAGGACCCTCACCGTCCCCGCGCACTCGAGGTCGTCATGCCGGACGACGCCGATGGCGACGTCGTTGTCGCGGCGGAGACGCCCACCTCCGCGGACACTCGCTTCGACACGGAGCGCACCGTCAGCGTCCCGCTCGTGGGCCGCATCGCCGCCGGTGGGCCCATCCTGGCCGATCAACAGGTCGAGGACGTCTTCGCGCTCCCCCGCCAGCTTACGGGCGACGGCGAGCTCTTCATGCTCAATGTCTCGGGTGACTCGATGATCGACGCGGCGATCTGCGACGGCGACTGGGTTGTGGTGAGGCGCCAGCAGCACGCCGAGAACGGCGACATCGTGGCGGCGCTCTTGGACGACGAGGCCACTGTGAAGACGTTCCGACGCCGCGACGGCCAGGTGTGGCTCATGCCCCACAACCCCGCCTATACGCCGATTGACGGCACACACGCCCAGATCATGGGCAAGGTGGTGTCGGTGCTGCGCAAGATCTAGCGCACCGTCTCAGGGACGCCAAAGCCCGGCCGCTCACCATGAGCGCGCCGGGCTCTCGCGTATGTGTCGTCGGCGGACAACTACTGCTCGCGCCAGGCCTCCTGCCAGTGGAAGCCGCCCTTGATGGCCTGGCGCATGGCCTGCATCGCATTGGCGATGGTGGTCTGGTACACCCGCGACTCGTCAGTGGTCGCCGCCTCGGCCATGGCCCGGCTCGACGTCTCGTAGTGCTGCAGGTACTCGGCAAAGCGCTCGCGCTCCGCCTTCTTGCCCGCCTCAAAGTCCTCGCTGTGCTGCACGTCAGTCATCCCTCAGCCACCTCCGGCTCTAGAGTACGAGACCTCGCCTCGTCGTCGAGACGCTTGAGTGCGCCAAGCGCCGCGTCGCGAGACGTGGTGACCCACATGTCGGGCATGGAACGCGTCAGGAAGCCCCGGTATCCCGCCGTCGCCAAGCGCGGGTCGAGCACCGCGACGACGCCCTTGTCTGACGCCGCGCGCACCAGGCGGCCCGCGCCCTGCGCGAGCAACAGCGCCGCATGGGTCGCGCTCACAGCGAGGAACCCATTGCCGCCGTTCTGTGCGACGGCCTCGGATCGCGCCTGCGAGATCGGCTCATCGGGCCTTGGGAACGGGATCCGGTCCATGACCACCAGGCTCAGCGTCGGGCCGGGCACGTCGACGCCCTGCCACAGGGTCGTAGAACCGAACAGGCAGGCCTCGGGTTTCTCGGCGAACTGCTTGACGAGCGTGGAGACCTGATCGTCACGCTGGTAGAGGATGGGCACGTCGAGTCGCTCGCGCATCGCCTCCGTGGCCATGAGTGCCGCCTTGTGCGACGAGAAGAGGCCCAGCGTGCGCCCGCCTGCGGCGCGGATGAGGTCGGCGAGCTCGTCGAGCGCCTCGTCGGAGATGCCGCCCATGCCGGGCCGCGGCAGGTGCTGCGCGACATACAGGATGCCCTGCTTGCCGTAGTCGAAGGGGCTACCCGCGTCCAGCGTCTGAGGGTCCTCGACGCCCAGGTGCCGCGCGACGGTGTCGAAGCCGCCGCCGAGCGCGAGAGTCGCCGAGGTGAACACGGCAGGCTTCTCCGCGAGCAGCCGCTCCCCGATCAACCCAGCGACGTTGAGGGGTGCCGCGAGCACCCGTGCGGGCGTCGTCGCCTCGTAGTCACCGTCCGCGGGGGCGAGCCACACCACGTAGTGTCCCTTCTCCGCCTGCAGTTCCTCGCACACGTCCACGATCTCGCCCAGGGCTGCGATGGCCATCTTGGCCCCCGCGCCCGCCTCCTTGGCGCCTCCCTGCTCCTTGGAGAGCTTTGACACGGCGGAATGCGCCTCGCGGGCTGCGGAGCGCACAAGCTCCAAGGCGGCCGCGAGTTGCTCCGACGGCCCGAGCCGCAGCCGGCCCGCATCGCTCGCCTCGAGCGCGTCGTCCAGCGCCCGGGCGGCTGTGTCAAGGTTCGGGGTCGCCACGCCGATGCGCCGCGCGCGCGTCGCGGCGCGCTCCACCTGGCGCACGGTGAGTTCGTGGGTGGCTGAGCCGGTGATGCGACTCACCAGTTCGTGCGCCTCGTCCACGATCAGCGCGTCGTGCTCGCCGAGCATGTCGTGGCTCGTCGCCTGCACCCCCAGCACGGCGTGGTTGGTGACAACGATGTGCGCCTTCGCGGCCTCGTCTCGCGCCTTCTGTGAGAAGCACGCGCTGAGCACCGGACAGTTGCCCTCGAGGCACTCGCGGCCGCTGACGCTGACGTGGGCCCACGCCCGCCCACTCACGCCGGGTACAAGATCGTCTCTGTCGCCCGTCTCGGTCTCGTTCGACCATTCATGAAGCCTCGCCACCTCGCGACCGAGGTCCGACGTGGGTCCGATCGCGAGCACGCCCGGCTCCTCGTCCGGATAGCCGCCGCCCATCTTGTGAGGGCACAGATAGTTGCTGCGGCCCTTGAACAACGCCGCGCGCGCCCGCTGCCCCAGCACGGGCTCCAGCGCATCGATGACGTTCGGGAGATCCTTGGTGAAGATCTGCCGCTGCAGCGCAAGGGTGGCGGTGCTCACGACGATGCGCTCGCCCTCCGTGACCGCGCGCGCCACAGCTGGCACGAGGTAGCCGAGCGACTTTCCGGTGCCGGTGCCGGCCTGGACCAGCAGGTGCTCGCCCTCGTTAAGCGCGCGCTCCACTGCCACGGCCATGTCCTCTTGGCCCTCGCGTCGCTGACCTCCCACGGCGCCGACGACGGTGGCGAGCAAGTCCTTCGCCGTGCCGCCTTCCTCAGACGTCACGACGCGGCGCCCGCCGCTTCTCGCATGCGCGCGGCAAGGGATTCCGAGACGTCCGCGACGAGACGGTAGCCGTTCTCGTCGTGGTCCTCGCTGATGACCTCGCCATCGCGGTGGGCCTCGGCGATGAGGTCGCCGCGAGAGTACGGAACTGTGAGTTCGAGGTGCACCGGCGGGCGCGGCAGCATCTCCGCCACGCGATCCATCAGGGCATCGAGCCCCTCGCCGGTCAACGCGGAGACCTCGATGTGAGGCTCACGGCGTCCGCGCAGGCGCAGCAGCGTGTCCTCGTCGGCGGCGTCGGCCTTGTTGAAGACCAGCAGCTCGGGCACCTGGTCCGCGCCTGGCACGTCGGCGAGCACCTCACGCACCGCGCGGATCTGGCTCTCGGGATCCGGGTGCGATGCGTCCACGACGTGCAGCACGAGGTCGCCGTGCGACACCTCCTCGAGCGTCGACGCGAAGGCCGCGACGAGTTGGTGAGGAAGGTCTCGCACAAAGCCCACGGTGTCGGAGATGGTGAACTCGCGACCGTCGGGCGTCTGCGAGCGGCGCACTGTGGGGTCGAGCGTGGCGAACAACGCGTTCTGCACGAGCACGCCCGCGCCGGTCAGGCGGTTCAGGATCGAGGACTTGCCGGCATTCGTGTAACCCACGATCGCGACGTTTGGGAGGCCCTGACGCATCTCGCGACGCACCATGCGGGCGGGTTCCATGTCGCGGATCTGCCGACGCAGCTGCGCCATACGCGTGTGGATGCGGCGGCGATCGAGCTCAATCTTGGTCTCACCGGGACCACGCGAGCCCATACCGGCGGCGGCGCCACCCACCTGGCCACCGGCCTGGCGGGACATGGACTCGCCCCAGCCACGCAGGCGCGGCAGCAGGTACTCGAGCTGCGCGAGCTCCACCTGCGCCTTGCCTTCCTTTGACTTGGCATGCTGGGCAAAGATGTCCAGGATGAGCGCGGTGCGGTCCACGACCTTGACCTTCACCACGTCCTCAAGCGCACGACGCTGGCTGGGCTGAAGCTCGTCGTTCGCGATCACGGTGTCGGCTCCTACGGCCTTGACGATGTCCCGCAGTTCCTCCGCCTTGCCCTTGCCAATGTACGTGGCCGGGTCCGGGTGCGGCCTGCGCTGGAGCACGCCGTCGAGCACCTCGGAGCCGGCGGTCTCGGCGAGCGCCGCGAGCTCGCGGAGCGAGATCTCGGCATCCTCGCTTGACCCGCGCGCCCACTGACCCACGAGCACCACGCGCTCGAGGCGCAGCTGGCGGTACTCGACCTCCGTGATGTCCTCGAGCTCCGTGGACAGACCGGCGACGCGTCGGAGCGCCGTGCGCTCCTCCAGGTCAAACTGATCGCCGTCGTAATCGGTACGCACGTTCCCACCCGTCGACACCGCCGTGCCGGCGCGCGACAGCACCCGGTCGAGCGTGGACTCGATGCGCGCGGCCTGGACCTGCGCGTCGCGCTCGGCCTGCGTCATGGGCTCGTCGGTGGTGCTGGGGGTGACTCGTTCAGACATAGAACTCCATTGTCTCATTGGCCAACCACGTGGGCCCGCTACGCTTGACCGCCGTGGATCACTATTTCTCGGCGCAACCAGCCTCAGCCGACGAGCGCCGCGAGATCAGCGTGCACATCGACGGCATGGACCTGCGACTCGAGACGGCGCCGGGTGTGTTCTCGCCCGGTCACATCGACCTGGGGACGACCGTGCTTCTCGACACCGTGGGCGCTCCCCCGGCCGGCGATCTACTCGACCTCGGCTGCGGATGGGGACCCATCTCCCTCACCGCCGCGCTGCGCAACCCGGCGACCCGGGTGACGGCGGTGGATGTCAACGAGCGCGCGCTGGATCTCCTTGACCGCAACGTCGCGCGCGTCGCATCGGCCCACAGGATCGGCCGGGTGACCGGATCCCTGCCCAACGCCGTCGACCCCACACTCAGCTTCGACGCGTTGTGGTCGAACCCGCCCATCCGGATTGGCAAGGAGGCGCTGCACGAGCTGCTCGCGCGCTGGATCCCGCGGGTGAAGCCCGGCGGCGAGGCCTGGCTTGTGGTGCAGAAGAACTTGGGCGCGGATTCCCTCGCGTCGTGGATCGCGGCTCAGGCCGATGCCGACGGTAAGCCGTGGGGCGCCGTCGACAAGGTGCGCTCCTCGAAGGGCTTCCGCGTGCTGCGCCTCAGCCGCGCCGAGTAGCTAGACCTCGACGAGGCCACTGGCCACCAAGACAGCGGGCCCTTCGAGCGTGGTGCGGTCGCCGTGGATGCGCACTGTCACCATGCCGCCGGGCACCTCGACGTCCCATACCTGGGGCGCTCCCTCACCCGCCCAGGTCTTCATCGCCAGCGCCACCGCGCACGCGCCGGTGCCGCACGACATCGTCTCCCCTGAGCCGCGCTCGTGGACACGCATGCGCACGCGGCCGTGAGGCACGCCGTCGACGACCTCCCCGCCCAGGGTCACGGCGAACTCCACGTTGGTGCCGTGGGGCGGGACCGGCTGCACCACGGGGGCAACTGTCAGCTCCAACGCCTCCAGCTCGTCGATCGAGGCGAGCGCCACGACGTGGTGCGGGTTGCCCATGTCGACGCTCAACGCCGGCCTGTGCGGCGTCAGGCCACGCGCAGCCACCTCTGAGTCGAAGCCATCGCGCGCGTCGCCCACCCGGTAGGTGCCCATTCCCACGGCGTAGCGCCCCGCGCCCAGCGACATGAGGGTACGCGGCCCCCCGCGAGTGCCGATCGTGAGCCCCCCGGCGAGGTCGACGCCCGCCTGCTCCTCAAGGAACGCGCCGAACACGCGAGCACCGTTGCCACACATCTCGCTGAGCGAACCATCGGAGTTCCAGTAGTCCATGAACCACGTGCGGCTGTCATATCCCGCGCCCGCGTCAAGATTGCCCGCACGCACCGCGCGAATCACGCCGTCGCCGCCGATGCCCGCTCGGCGATCGGCCAGGAACCGCACCTTCTCGGGCGTCAGGTCGATCTCGCCGTCCTCGTCGAAGAGCAGCACAAAGTCGTTCTGCGTGCCGTGTCCCTTGGTGAAGGCGAGCGAGGTCATGCGCTCAAGCCTACGGCGCAGCGCCGACGCTCGGGTCACCGGGCGCCGACGGCCAGCCGACGCGGGCCACAGCGGCCTCCTGGGCCGCAGCGAGCACGTCGCGCGCCACGCGCTCGACGTCCTGGGCATCGAGCGGCCCGGCGACCCACTGGACGCGGGGATCGGGCCGGAACCAGCGATCCTGTCGGCGGGCAAGGCGTCGGGTGTTGCGCGCAATCGCCTCCCGGGCCTCGTCCTCGGCGATCTCGCCGTCGAACCATGCGAGCACCTCGGCGTAGCCCACAGCGCGCCGAGCAGTGACGCCGTCTCGCAGGCCCACGGCCTCGAGCCCGCGCACCTCGTCCACGAGCCCTGCATCGAACATCGCGTCCACGCGCGCCCCGATGCGTTCGTCGAGCACTTCGGTGGGCACCTCGAGCGCGACCTGGATGGCAGGAAACTCGTACTCGTGGCGCGGCAGCGAGCTCGTGTACTCGCCGGCGACCTCGATGATCTCGAGCGCGCGCACAATCCGCTTGGCGTTGCGCGGGTGGATCTTCTGCGCCGCAGCAGAGTCCTTGGCCTTGAGCTCGGCGTAGAGCATGCCGGGACCCTCTGCCTCGACTCGAGCCTCGAGGCGCGCGCGCACCTCAGGGTCAGTGCCTGGGAAATCGAAGCGGTCCAGCAGTGCGCGCAGGTACAGCCCCGATCCGCCGACCACGAGGGGGGTCGCACCGCGCGCCCTGATCTCGCCGACCAGCGCTCGGGCGTCCGCCTGGAAACGAGCAACCGAGGCGTCCTCGTTCACGTCCAGTGTGTCCAACTGGTGATGCGGCACGCCGTCGCGTTCCGCGGGCGGCAGCTTCGCGGTGCCAATGTCCATGCCCCGATAGAACTGCATCGAGTCGGCGTTGATCACCTCGGCACCGCCGCCCGGCGCGAGCAGGCGCGCCACGGCAAGGCTCACCGCAGACTTGCCGGTCGCGGTCGCCCCCACGATCGCAATCACTGGGCCGTCGGGCGTGCCCACGGCCCCCCAGCCCGGCTGGCCGGTCATAGGGCTGCCTAGCGCCCGACGCGCAGCGTCGGAAGTCCGAGCGACACGGGGCCGCCCGCGGGGGCACCGCCGGTGCCACATGAGTCGCCGTGGCTGTGACCGTCGGTGTGGGCGTGCTCCCATGCGTCGCCCGCGCGCGTGCGCCGCACCGCATAGGTGCCGCCCGCGATGCCGGAGTCCGCAATGAGGTGGTGCGGAGCGCCGTGAGTGACCGCAACCGTCACTATGTCGCCCGGACGGGGCTCCTCCGCGCCGTCTGGCACCGTGAAGTGGACCAGGCGGTTACCCGGCTCGCGTCCGCTCAGGCGTGCGGTGCCGTCGTCCTTGCGGCCGCCACCATCGAGCACCAGCAGTTCGACCGTGCGGCCCACCAGCGCCTGCGAGTCCTCGAGCGTGATGCGCTCCTGCAGCGCTAGAAGGCGCTCGAAGCGCTCCTGCACCACGTCCTTGGGCAGCGGCTCTAGGTCAAAGGCGGGTGTACCCGGGCGCGGGCTGTACTGGAAGGTGAATGCGCTCGTGAAGCGCGCTGCCTCGACCACGCGCATCGTCTCCTGGAAGTCCTCCTCGGTCTCCCCGGGGAAGCCGACGATGATGTCCGTGGTGATCGCGGCGTCGGGCATCGCCGCGCGCACGCGGTCAAGGATGCCCAGGAACTTCTCGGAGCGGTACGAGCGGCGCATCGCGCGCAGGATCCGGTCGGAGCCCGACTGCAGCGGCATGTGCAGCGTGGGCATCACATTCGGCGTCGCGGCCATCGCCTCGATCACGTCATCGGTAAACGCAGCAGGGTGCGGGGACGTGAAGCGCACTCGCTCGAGTCCCTCGATGTCGCCGCACGCGCGCAGCAGCTTGGCGAAGGCACCACGGTCGCCAAACTCGACGCCGTAGGAGTTGACGTTCTGACCCAGCAGGGTGACCTCAACCGCGCCCTGAGCAACGAGTGCCTCGACCTCCGCAAGAATCTCCCCGGGTCGGCGGTCGCGCTCCTTGCCGCGCAGGCTGGGGACGATGCAGAACGTGCACGTGTTGTTGCAGCCCACCGAGATGGACACCCATCCGGCCGCGAGCGAATCGCGGCGACTCGGCAGCGTGGACGGGAAGACCTGCAGGGTCTCCTCGATCTCCACCTCGGCGCGAGCGTTGTGGCGCGCGCGGTCGAGCATCGCTGGCAGCACGTCAATGTTGTGGGTACCGAAGACCACGTCGACCCACGGCGCCTTCGTGACGATCTCGCCTCGGTCCTTCTGGGCGAGGCAGCCGCCCACCGCAATCTGCATGCCGGGACGCTCGCGCTTGATCGAGGCGAGCTGGCCCAGGTTGCCGTACAGCTTGGTGGCGGCGTTCTCGCGCACAGCGCACGTGTTGATGACCACGATGTCGGCGACGTCGTCGCCAGCGGGTGCCTTGGTGTAGCCGGCCTCCTCCAGGAGACCAGCCATGTGCTCGGAATCGTGCACATTCATCTGGCAACCGAGCGTCTTGACCAGATACGTGCGTGGGGTAAGAGTCATGCCTGTCCTGCGACGAAGTCAGTCCGCGTCTCGCGGATGACAGTCACCTTGATCTCGCCGGCAAAGCCGAAGTCCTTCTCGATGTGCTCGGCAAGTGTACGCGCAAGGGCCGCCGTCCCCTCGTCGTCCACGAGGTTGGGCTGCACCACGACGCGCAACTCACGTCCCGCTGCCATCGCGTACACATGATCGACACCAGCGTGACCAGCGACGAGCTTCTCGAGCTTCTCCATCCGCTCTACATAGTCCTCGGAGTCCTCTCGGCGGGCTCCGGGACGGGACGCGGAGATCGTGTCGGCAATCTGAACGATGACGGCCTCGACGCTCTGCTGGGGAACCTCGTCGTGGTGGGACTCGATGGCATTGATGACCGCCTCGGTCTCGCCAGCCTCCCGGGCCACCGCCGCGCCCAACTTGGCGTGCGTGCCCTCCCGCGTGCCGGTCAGGGCCTTGCCGATGTCGTGGAAGAAGGCCGCACGGCGCGCAAGCTCGACATCCGCGCCCACCAAGGTGGCGATCGAGGCGGCGATCTGTGCACACTCCACCAGATGGGCCAGGACGTTCTGGTGATAGGAGGTGCGGAGGCGGAGCGCGCCGAGGAGAGCGACGAGCCCCTGGGGCACGACCTCAATTCCCGCCTGCTCGATCGCATCGAAGGCCGCCTCTTGAGCTCGTAGCGGGGCCTCCGCCAGCGCCTTCGCGTACGCGGCCTCGACGCGGTGCGGCTGGATGCGGCCGTCCTCGATGAGCGCCTGTAGCGCCGCGGCGGCCACCTCGCGACGCTCGACGTCGAAGCTCGACAAGCTCACAGCGTTGACGCCCTCGTCCACGATGACGTTCACTCCCGTCAGCGCTTCGAACGCACGGATGTTTCGTCCCTCGCGGCCGATGATGCGGCCCTTCATTTCGTCTGAGGGCAACTCAATTCTCGTGAGGGCAGCCTGCGAGGTGGTGGCCGACGCCTGGCGCTGCATCGCCTCGACCAAGATGGCGCGCGCGTGCTCCTCGGCGTCCCGCTTAGCCTGCTTTATGGCGCGCCGCACGTCGTGCGCGACATGCGCCTCCGCCTCCGCCTTGAGCCGAGCCATCAACGCCTGCCTGGCCTCCTCGACGGTGAGGTTGGCTGCGAAGGCAAGACGCTCCGAGTACTCCTCGTCGAGCTTCTGCTTGTGACCGATGACGCGCTTCTCGTCGCGCGCCACTACCTCTACTCGCTCGTCGAGCGAGCGGGCGTAGACCTGGGCGTTGCGCTGGTCCTCCGCGAGCTGCCGCTCTTGCAGCGTGACTCGCTCTTCGCGACGCTGCACCTCAACCTGGAAGGACCTCGCCTCTTCCCTGACCTCGGCGGCCTCTGCACGCGCCGACTCCCGCTCAGCAGCGGCCTCCCTGCGCGCGCGATTCACCACCAGGAGCGAGGCCAGCAGGAGCGCGAGCGTTGCCACGGTCACGATCGTGTCCACGCCAGCTCCCTTCGATCAACCCGCCGCCTCTATATCGGCACGGGCCAAGTCTTGCACGAGCGCAAACGCAAGCGAAGGCGAGTATCCCTTTCGTCCCAGGTATCCGACTATTCGCCGCACCCTTGCCTCGTAAGGAGTGCCATCGAGCCGCGCCCATCGGGCCGCAGCAAGCGCGCGTGCTGTCTCTCGCTGCGTCTCAGCGTCGAGCGGCTCAAGCGCTGACTCGATGTCCTCCTGCTCGAATCCCTTTCGGCGCAGCTCCTGCGCAATGGCCCGTGGCGCCTGGCCCCGTTCAGCGTGTCTCGTGCGAGCGATCATCGCCGCAAGGGCGGCGTCGTCAAGGAGGCCCACCTCGCGGTAGCGCTCGACAATCTCATCCGCGATCACAGCGTCGACCTCTTTGGCAAGAAGGCGATCTCGAAGGTCGTTAGCTGAGCGCGGCGCACGGTCGAGAATGCCAAGAGCAATCGCGCGCGCACGCTCAGCAGGATCAGTCGTGGGTGAGTCCTGCTGAGCGTGCGATGTCATGGCGATGGGGAGACGTCCCGACTAGAGGGAGGACTCCTCGGCGGCCATGGCAGCCTCGAGCGCGTCGATGTCGGCGGCGGGAGCCACCGCCACACCCACGCCGAGCTTGGTCTTGACCTTCTTCTCGATCTCGTCGGCAAGACCGGGGTTGTCCTTCAGGAAGTTGCGGGCGTTCTCCTTGCCCTGGCCCAGCTGATCGCCCTCGTACGTGTACCAGGCACCTGACTTCTTCACGAAGCCGTGCTCCACTCCGAGGTCAATGATGCCGCCCTCACGCGAGATGCCGTGGCCGTACAGAATGTCGAACTCCGCCTGCTTGAACGGCGGCGCCATCTTGTTCTTGACCACCTTGACGCGGGTGCGGTTACCGACGGGCTCGGTACCTTCCTTGAGAGTCTCGATGCGGCGAACGTCGAGGCGTACCGACGCGTAGAACTTGAGCGCCTTGCCACCGGTCGTGGTCTCGGGCGAACCAAAGAACACGCCGATCTTCTCGCGCAGCTGGTTGATGAAGATCGCGGTGGTGCCCGTCTGATTCAGCGCACCCGTCATCTTGCGCAGCGCTTGCGACATGAGACGAGCCTGGAGGCCGACGTGGCTGTCGCCCATCTCACCCTCGATCTCGGCCTTGGGCACCAGCGCCGCCACCGAGTCGATGACGAGGATGTCGATACCGCCGGAGCGCACCAGAATGTCGGCAATCTCAAGCGCTTGCTCACCAGTGTCGGGCTGCGACACGATCAGGTTGTCCACGTCCACACCGAGCTTGCGCGCGTACTCCGGGTCCAGCGCGTGCTCCGCGTCGATGAACGCGGCCGTGCCACCCTGCTTCTGCATGTTGGCCACTGCGTGCAACGCCACCGTGGTCTTACCCGAGGACTCCGGCCCGTAGACCTCAACAATGCGCCCGCGAGGCAGTCCCCCGATGCCGAGCGCGATGTCGAGCGCTAGCGAGCTCGTGGGAATCGCCTCGACCGGGACGACCGTCTTCTCGCCCATGCGCATCGCCGAGCCCTTACCAAACTGACGATCGATCTGACCGAGGGCCGCCTCGAGAGCCTTGCCGCGATCCGCTGCCTGTGCCATGTGCCTGTCCTTCATCGCTCGTGCCGGCCGAAGCCGAACCTGGGACACCTGGGGCGGTGCCGTATCTTGAGGTCGACGCTACGACGCGCCCCTGACATCGGCCACGCGACTCTCCCCGAGCGGGGATGACCGAGCGAACGCTGTCCTGGGGACGACACTAATCGAACACGCGTTCGAACGCGAGCGACACGCCGAGCGCGTCTCGGGAGGCAGGCGTGGGGGTGCGGCTAACGGCGAGGCGGAATCACGCGGCGCTTGTCGCGACCTCGGCGATCCTCATCGGGCACATCCATCTGGTCGCACAACGCATGCCATACGTCACGCGGCGCGACGCCACGCTCAAGAGCCTGTGCTGGCGTCAGTGAATCGAGATTTGTGAGCGCGAGCTCCCGCAGGAGTGTGGGCGCGTAGACCTCACCAAAAGTCTCGTCGGCAGCCTCGCGGAAGTCGGACAGCCGCACGTGCCTACTGCTCGATCGAGTCGAGCAACTCGGCAGCGGTGTCGGGGATCGCCGGCATGACGGGCATGCGCGACAGCGCCCGCGGGTCGACGAGGCTCTCGGCCATCTCGAAGCGATCCGAGACCTGGCGAAGAATGGCCGACATGGGCACGTCGAGCGCCTCGCAAATCGAAGCGAGAAGTTCGCTGGAGGCTTCCTTCTGACCGCGCTCCACCTCGCTCAGGTAGCCAAGCGAGACGCGCGCCTCCGACGAGATGTCCCGCAGCGTCTTTCCCTGGCCGAGTCGAGCGTCGCGGAGCACGTCGCCAAGCTCATTGCGAAGAATGGGCATCCGTACTCCCTTCATTCCACGTGCATCATGCATGTCTCGTTCAACGCAGACTACCGCACGGGTGTTCCCGCGCAGGCGGCACTGGCGTCAACTTTGAGTTAACCCTGCGCAAGTGTCGCGAGCGCGTGGGCCACCTGCTCGAGGGCAACGGCCGTGGCGGCCTCGCGCACTTCACGCCTGTCTCCCATAAAGTTCCAGGTAGTCACGCTGTCGACGCCGTGGCCCGCCACCGCAATCACCACAGTGCCAGGCGGGTGTCCGTCATGCCAATCGGGCCCGGCGACGCCGGTGGTCGCCACCGCAAGATCCGTCCGCAGCACCCGCGCCGCACCCTTGGCCATCTCCACCGCCACCGCGTGGCTCACAGGGCCCTCGGCGTCGAGCAGCGCCCGCGGCACCCCCAGCACTGCATGCTTGACAGCAACGTCGTACGCCACGACACCACCGAGGACCACGGCGGACGCTCCTGGCACGCCCACCAGTGTGGAGCAGACAAGGCCCCCCGTGACCGACTCCGCGGTGCCCACAGTCATTCCGCGCTCGCTCGCCGCTGACGTGACGATCTGGGCGAGCGCGGCGAGATCAGCCGGCATCGGCGGTTCCCCTGACCGCCGTATCGTGCGACGG
This sequence comes from Demequina lutea, assembly GCA_003246255.1. Lineage (GTDB taxonomy): Bacteria > Actinomycetota > Actinomycetes > Actinomycetales > Demequinaceae > Demequina > Demequina lutea_A. Next base: position 5,444 of record QKAX01000130.1, on the reverse strand, counting down.
CGCCGGGGACGCAAGAGCCGCTGCGCCTCGCGTCCTCGCGAGACGCGCGATACGCCAGGCGTAGTCAAGGCCTGTCACCACAGCGACGATGACTGACGCGACAAGCACCCAGAAGCCCACCGTGTCGAGCCACCCCGTCACACCCGGAATCAGCAGCAGGAGGAGAGCCAACATCTGGAGCGCGGTTTTGAGCTTCCCGCCCGCCGACGCAGGGATCACCACGTCGCGCGCCACGGCGAGCCTGCCGAGGGTCACGCCGATCTCGCGGATCGCCACGACAAAGAGCGGCCACCAGGGCACCTCACTCATGGCGGCAAGCATGACGAGTGCGGCAAGTACCAACGCCTTGTCCGCGAGGGGATCCGCGAGCTTGCCGAACGACGAGACCACGCCCCAGCGTCGGGCGAGAAAACCATCGAGCCAGTCGGTCACGCCCGCAAGCACAAACAGGGCGAGCGCAGCCCACCGCAGCCCGCCCTCGGCACCTGAGTCGGCGATGAGGAGCGCGACGATAGCGGGCACGGCGACGAGCCGGAGCACCGTCAGCACGTTCGGAACGTCACGCAACACGCCCTCACCCTATCGCCGGACGACACGGCTGGACTCACGCGAGATACTCGTGACATGGAGTTACGGCGCGCACCCTCGACCAGACGCACCGCGTTGTCGCTGGTCGCGGGCCTGATGGGAGTCGCAGCTGTCGCCATGGGCGCCACGGCGCTGATCTCCGCACCCACTCCGATCACCCCCGCTGCCGCCACCGTGACGGCAGCACCGGCCAACGCCAGGGCGGCCGCCGCTACGCCGCCGCCGCTACCCGCCAACCAGTTCACGCTCGTCGCAGCGGGCGATGTGCTGCCGCATGCGCCCGTGGTGGCGTCGGCCACGACCGCCGCGGGCATCGACTTCACGCCTCTCACTGCAGCCGTGAGGCCCTACATCGACGGCGCAGATCTCGCGATCTGCCACATGGAGGTGCCCGTCGCCCCGCCCGGCGTGGCGCCTTCTGGGTATCCGATGTTTGGTGCCCCGAGCGAGCTCGTGGCCGGCCTCGCTAGCGACGGTTGGGACGGCTGTTCGACCGCGTCGAATCACTCGGTCGATCGCGGGGCCGCCGGCATCGAGGCCACGCTCGCCGCCTTCGAGGCGCAGGGCATGGGCGCCACCGGCACCGCCCGATCGGAGGCCGAGGCCGCCACCACACAGATGTACCTCGTGCATGGTGCGGCGAGCGACATCACGGTGGCGCACATCTCCTTCGCCTACGACAAGCTCAACGGATTGCCCAAGCCCGCCGGGCAGCCCTGGGCCGTCAACACCTTCGACGAGGATGTCGCCGACGCCACGCCCATCATCGAGGCCGCTCAGCGAGCGCGCGACGAGGGCGCAGATGTCGTGATCGCATCCGTGCACTGCTGCGTCGAGTACCAGACCGAGCCCACCGCGCCACAGCGCCTCCTGGCCGAGCGCATCGCGGCGTCGGGCACGGTCGACCTCTACGTGGGCCACCATGCGCACGTCCCGCAGCCGATCGAGAAGCTGCCAGGCGGCCCCACAGGCGACGGCATGTGGGTCGCGTTCGGGCTCGGCAACTTCCTGTCGAATCAGGACAGTCGATGTTGCGCTCCCGAGACGAGCGCGGGGGTCCTCCTCACCGCGACGTTCACTGTCGAGGACGACGGCGGCGTACTGGTGGAACCCGAGTGGACGGGCATCACTGTCGACACCCGCTCGCGGCACACGATGCATGCGCTGAACGACATTCCCGACGGCGCGGGCACGCTCTCTGCGGCCGAGGTCAGCGCGCGCCTTCAGCGCGTTGCCGACGCGGTGGGCAGTCAGGCGCCGCAGCGCACGGCTCCAGCAGAGCACCTCGCGTACGGAACCGAGATGGTGCCGCGCACGTCGGAGACCTCGGCCTCCGAGGGCTAACCGAGGCTGCGGGTGCCCATCGGGTCAAAGGGCAGGTCGACGGGGCGAGGCTCAATGAGGCTGTCCGCGTGCGGCATCTGTTGGCCCAACACGGCGGCGGCCGGCTGGGCGACGCCAAACAGCCACCCCTGGCCGTAACGCCAGCCACACTTTGACAGGAACTCCGCCTGCGACTCCGTCTCGATGCCCTCCGCGATGGTGGCGAGACCCAATTCACGCGCGAGCGCGCCGAGGGCACGAGACACGCGCGCACCCGCCGGGTCCTCGGGGATGCCCGCCACGAACGACATGTCGAGCTTCACTCCCGAGACCGGTAGGTCGCGCAGATACGACAGGGGCGAGACGCCAGTTCCAAAGTCATCGAGCAGGATCGGCACGCCTGCGTTGCGAAGCTCGGTGAGCTCGTGGCGGATGCGGGTGTTGGGTGCCACGAGCGACGCCTCGGTGAGCTCCACCACGATGCGCTGTGGGCTCAGGTGATACCGCGCGATCGCGCCGAGCACCGAATTCGCGAACTCGCTGTCGCCCAACTGATCGGCCGAGACGTTGAGCGACACCCACGCGTTGCCTGCCGAGTGCTGCACCAGAAACTGAGCCGCCTGCTCCACGAGCGCAGTGCCGAGCTGCGTGGCGAGCTTTCGGTCCTCCAAGAGGCTCAGGAACGCGCCGGGCAGCAGCAGACCCCGCGTGGGGTGCTGCCAGCGCACGAGCGCCTCGTAACCCACCACCGACCGCGTGGACAGCTCCATGACCGGCTGGTAGTGCAGCACCAGGTCGCCACGCTCGATCGCCTGGGCTAGCTCCCCCGCGAGAATCGATTGGTTCTCGCTGATGGCGCGCATCGACGGGTCGTACACCTCGGTGCGCGACTTCCCCAGGGCCTTGGCGCGATACATCGCCGCGTCGGCAGCGCTCAGCAGACTCGGGGCGCCTCCCTGGATGGTGTCATCATCCGCCATCGCGATGCCCACCGACGCGTGAAGGTTGATCTGGTGGCGCTTGACCTGTAGCGGCCGCTTGAGACCGGCATGGATCGCACCCGCGATCTCGTAGAGAGCCTTCGAGGCGTCGGGATCCTGGACCACGATCACAAACTCGTCTCCGCCGATGCGTGCCACGGTGCCGCGTCCGGCCGTCGCCGAGCGCAGCACCCCCGCCACGTGCACGAGAGCGTTGTCGCCCGTGGCGTGGCCAAAGCGATCGTTGAGTCCCTTGAAGCCGTCGAGGTCCACGGCGATCACGCCCACGCGCGACGTGGGGTCGGGCTGGTCAAGCACCTGCTGGAGCACGTCCTGCATGAGCGTGCGGTTGGCAAGGCCGGTGAGCGGATCGTGCATCGCTCGGTGCGCCATGAGCTCCGAGTGGAGGCGATCATCGGTGGAGTCGCGCACCTGGACCACGTAGTGGTCAGGCGCTCCCCCCGCGTAGCGCACAAGACCCACGTCAAGCACAGCCCACACCACATTGCCGTCAGCGCGCACGTAGCGCTTCTCCAGCGAGAAGTGATTCTGATGGCCCTCGTACAGGCGCTGCAGCTGGTCGCGCTCGGCCTGTAGGTCATGCGGATGCGACAGTGCACTGAAGGGGGTGCCACGCAGCGCCGAGACAGTCGAGCCCATCATCTCGGCGAATGCCCTGTTGACCTCCATGAGTCGCCATTCCAGGTCAACGAGGGCCATGCCCATCGGGGCGTTCTCCATCGCCCGCCTGAACTGCGAGTCCGATCGTGACAGCGCCTCTGCGGCCTCTTGGAGGCCCGTGGTGTCCATGAGGGTGGTGACAGTGGCCCCACCGGTGACGGCGTCGCTCACGGCCACCGACCGCACGTGCACCCAGCGCACGTCCTGGCTGCCGCGTCGGCCCGGGACGCCGATGATGCGCGGCCTCGCGTCGTCGCGCCCGGGGGCGAACACCTCATACGCAAGCAGCGGCCGCATGTGTTCGTCCACCGCGTGAATCTGCAGCTTGCTGAGGCCCGATCCCAGCACCGCGGTGCGGTCAACGCCGATCATCTCGGCCGCCACGTCCGTCAGCAGCACGATCTCGCCCGAATGCGAGACCACGATGACGCCGTCTCGGGCCGAGGAGAGGATCGCCTCAAACTGCTTGCGGAGGCCTTTTTCGCGCGCGAGAGCATCGTCGCGGGTTTGACGCGCCCGCGCCGTCCTCACAAAGGAGTAGAACGTGGCCGCGACGGCGATGAGGACGAGTACAGCGGTCCCCACCACCACCTCGGGACGTTCTAGCAGCCCTAGGAGTCCTCCCATGTATCGCCCTCGTCACTCGGAATAGTGCCCCCCACGGTATCCGACGAGGCCCCCCGCAGAATAGCGAGTGTGGAGATCAATTCGTCGGGTGTGACGTACACCTCACGGGCCTTCGATCCCTGAGAGGGGCCCACGATCTCGCGACTCTCCAGGAGGTCCATCAGGCGGCCGGCCTTCGCAAAGCCGACGCGGAGCTTGCGTTGCAGCATCGAGGTGGATCCGAGCTGCGTGGTGATGACAAGTTCGGCCGCCGCGAGCAGGTCTTCGAGGTCGTCGCCGATGTCCTCGGCCACCTTGGCGGTCTGGCCGCCGGTGATGACGTCGTCGCGGAACGACGGCGCGGCCTGGGTCTTGACGTGCTCCACTGCCGCGTGGATCTCGGACTCCGTGACCCACGCGCCCTGCACGCGCATCGGCTTGGACTCGCCCATGGGCAAGAAGAGAGCGTCACCCTGGCCGATGAGCTTTTCGGCGCCTGGCATGTCGAGCACCACGCGCGAGTCGGCGAGCGAGGAGGTGGCGAACGCGAGGCGGGACGGCACGTTGGCCTTGATGGTTCCGGTGACGATGTCCACCGACGGGCGCTGCGTCGCGAGCACCAGGTGAATACCGGCCGCACGTGCCAGCTGCGTGATGCGCTGGATCGACTCCTCGACGTCGCGCGGCGCCACCATCATGAGGTCAGCGAGCTCGTCCACGATCACCAGCAGGTACGGGTATGTGGTGATGCGGCGCTCCGAGCCGGGCAGCGGCTTGACCTTGCCCGCGCGCACCGCTTTGTTGAAGTCGTCGATGTGCTTGTAGCCAAACAGCGCCAGGTCGTCGTAGCGCGTGTCCATCTCCTTCACGACCCATTCGAGAGCCTGAGCGGCCTTCTTGGGGTCGGTGATGATGGGCGTGATGAGGTGAGGGATGCCCTCGTAGATCGTGAGCTCCACACGCTTGGGGTCAACCAGCACCATGCGCACCTCGCTGGGCGTGGCACGCATCAGGATCGACGTGATCATCGAGTTCACGAACGAGGACTTACCGGCACCCGTGGCACCGGCCACGAGCATGTGCGGCATCTTGGCCAGGTTGGCCATCACATAGCCGCCCTCAACGTCCTTGCCGATGCCGATGGCCATCGGGTGGTCGTTCTTGATGGCCACGGGCGAGCGCAGCACGTCGCCCAGCATGACAGTCTCGCGGTCAGTGTTGGGAATCTCGATGCCGATCGCCATCTTGCCCGGGATGGGCGACAGG
>QKAX01000035.1 GCA_003246255.1 Demequina lutea | reverse complement strand
GCGCTGCGCTCGGCGCTCGAGGCGCGTGCCAGGGCCTCTGCCAGGGTCGAGGCTCCCTGCGTGTGCTCGACGCGCAGGTCCTCCGGCCCATACTCATCGGTGCCCAGCAGCTCCGACATCGGTCGCAGACCGTGACCCATGGTGGGCATGAGGCCGCACGCGTGGGCTGAGAGGAAGGTAGGGCGCTGGCGGCGCTTGTGTAGCGCGCGATCCAGGTGGCCCACGATCGCCGCATACAGCGGGTCCGCAAGCACGGGGCACGTGCCCGGAGTCGCGGAGGTCATCCGCACGGAGTCATCGATCCAGGAGCGAAGAGCGGTGACGAGCGTGCCGCTCGGCTCCCGCGACGCGTGAGCAACCCAGCCAGACGTCGACATACAGACCTCCTGCGATCCATCGCACTCTCAAGATGGTGGCCACCGTCCTGGCAGCCGAGACTCCATCCGCTTGCCACCTCATCGGCCCGGCGGGCGAGGATGTGAGCGGCCCACGCGGCGTGTGACGGATCACACGCACGGCGTGTCGCCCCGTGCATCGCTCGCGCACCAGGGGTCGCGCTGATGTATCGGCCGTGTCGCCCCCATGTAAGGGGCAGGCCGAGAGCGCCGGGTGTCGGTGGTCACATGCGCGTGGCCGCACAGCCCGATGCCACGGGGGGGGGGGCAACCGGGGCGGCCGGGCAGCCCGCCATGCACAGCAGAGGGGCCCCGTCCGTGCGGACGGGGCCCCTCTGGCGAAGACTGCTGGCTAGGAGACGGCTGCGATCGACTGCAGCGCGATCTCTCGCTCCTCGTTGGTGGGAACCACCCAGACCTGGATGCGCGAGGAGTCGGTGGAGATGAGCGTGGCCTGCTTCTTGCGACCGGCATTGCGCTCGGCGTCGACCTCGATGCCCAGCTCCTCAAGGCCCGCGAGCGACTGGGCGCGCACGAGGTCGTCGTTCTCGCCCACGCCTGCCGTGAACACAATTGCGTCCACGTGGCCCAGCTGTGCGTAGTACTGGCCCACGTAGCCACGGATGCGGCGGCAATAGATCTCGAGGCCAAGCTGTGCGTCGTGCGATCCCTCGGCGGCCGCCTTCTCCACGTCGCGCATGTCGGAGTAGCCGGTGAGGCCGAGCATGCCGGACTGGCGGTTGAAGAGGTGATCGATCTCATCGATCGACATGCCAGCCGAGCGGTGCAGGTGGAACACGATGGCCGGGTCGATGTCGCCGGTGCGGGAGCCCATCACGAGCCCCGAGAGCGGGGTGAGGCCCATGGAGGTGTCGATCGCGCGGCCGCCGCGGATGGCGGTCGCGGAGGCACCGTTGCCAAGGTGGAGGGCGATCATGTTGAGCTCATCGGGATTCTTGCCCATGACGCGGGGGGCCTCGTGTGCGAGGTACGCGTACGACGTGCCGTGGAAGCCGTACTTGCGGATCGCGTGCTCCTTGGCCACGTGGCGGTCGAGCGCGTAGGTGTAGCCCGCCTCCGAGATGGTCTGGAAGAACGCGGTGTCAAAGATGGCGACGTGCGGCGTCGAGGGGAATGCCTCGCGCGCGGCGCTGATGCCTGCGAGATTCGCGGGAATGTGGAGCGGTCCCAGGGGCGCGAGCAGCGCGATCTTGCGCTCGACCTCGTCATCGATGATCGTCGGCGCGGAGAACTCCTCGCCGCCGTGGAGCACGCGGTGGCCCACGGCCGTGATCTGCGACAGGTCGACGCCGGAATCGGGCTGGCTCAGGCGCTCGATGACCTCGCGAATCGCAAGACCGTGGTCCTCGACGCGCTCGACGAGGCCCGAGGCGAGGGGCTCGTCCTGCGTGGTGTCGACCACCTGGTACTTGACGGAGCTCGAGCCGCAATTGAGCACGAGAGCGATGCCGATGTAATTCACTGCCACTGGGGTGTCCCTTCGCCGCCTGGGAAGCGGGCTACTGCTGTGCCTGGATCGCCGTGATGGCGACCGTGTTGACGATGTCCTGGACGAGAGCACCACGGCTCAGGTCGTTGACGGGCTTGCGGAGGCCCTGGAGCACGGGGCCCACCGCGACGGCGCCAGCTGAGCGCTGCACCGCCTTGTACGTGTTGTTACCGGTGTTGAGGTCGGGGAAGATCAGCACCGTCGCGCGACCGGCCACGGGGCTGTTCGGAGCCTTGGACTTGGCCACCGACGGCTCCACCGCCGCGTCGTACTGGATGGGGCCCTCGACCAGGATGTCGGGGCGGCGCTCGCGCACCAGGCGTGTGGCCTCCCTCACCTTGTCCACGTCGGAGCCGGAGCCGGACTCGCCCGTGGAGTACGAGAGCATCGCCACGCGCGGCTCGACGCCAAACTGGATCGCGGTCTCGGCGGACGAGATCGCGATGTCAGCGAGCTGCTCCGCGGTGGGATCGGGGTTCACGGCGCAGTCGCCGTACACCAGCACCCGATCCGCGAGGCACATGAAGAACACCGACGAGACGATCGAGACACCCGGAACCGTCTTGATGATCTGGAATGACGGAACGATCGTGTGCGCCGTCGTGTGCGCGGCGCCCGACACCATGCCGTCGGCAAGACCGAGCTCGACCATCATCGTGCCGAAGTAGCTGACGTCCTGCACTCGATCCCGCGCGGCATCGGGCGTCATGCCCTTGGCCTTGCGCATCTCGTAGTACTCGTGGGCAAAGCGATCGACGTACTCGGGGTCGCTGGGCGAGAGCAGCTGAGCGCCTTCGAGCGAGATGCCCAGCTCGCCTGCGCGGCTGGTGATCGACGCGGGGTCGCCCAGGATCGTGAGGTCCACGACGTTGCGCGTGAGCAGGGTGCCGGCGGCGCGCAGGATGCGATCGTCGTCGCCCTCGGGCAGCACGATGTGCTTGCGGTCAGCGCGGGCGCGGTCAAGCAGCGTGTACTCGAACATCAGCGGCGTCACCACATCGGTGCCGGCAAGGTTGAGGCGCTCCATCAACTGCGAGCCGTCCACGTGCCGCTCGAACATGCTGAGGGCCACGTCCACCTTGAGCACCGACTCGCGCGACAGGCGACCGCGGGTGTCCCAGCAACGCTTGGCGGTCTCGAACGTGCCCAGGTCCGTGGCGATGACGGGAAGGGTGGGGCTCATGCCTTCGATCAGGCGCTGAACGCTCGGCTGCGGGCGGAAACCGCCGTTGACCACCACGCCCGCCAGCGAGGGGAAGCCCGCGGCGGAGTGGGCCGTGAGTGAGGCGAGGAGGTTGTCGGAGCGGTCGCCCGGGGTGATGACCACCGAGCCCTCCTCCATGCGGTCAAGCAGGTGATCGGCGTTCATGGCCGCCACAGTGAGGCCGCGCACCTCGCGGGCGAGGAGCGCCTCATCGCCAGCGATCATGTGACCGTCAATAGCGTGCATGAGCGCACCCATGGTGGGGGCGTAGAGCAGCGGCTCCTCCGGAAGGGCCGCCACGCCGATGTCCGACGGCAGGGTCGCCTTGATGGCGTCCACGGCGTCGGCGTCGCAGCGATTGGCGAACGCGGCCACGACTTTGGCGTGGTTGTCCTCCATCTGCGCGCGAGCCTGCGCCACCGTCTCGCCCACCTCGGCGGGCGTGCGTCCCATGCCGCGCACCACGAGCGCCACGGGGGCGCCGAGGTTGGCGGCAATCTTGGCGTTGAGCTCGAACTCGGCCGCCGCGGCCACGTCGGTGTAGTCGGTGCCAACGATCACCACGGCATCGCACTTGCGCGCCACGTCGTGGTACCGGGTCACGATGCGCGCGAGGGTGCCCTCGGGGTCGGCGTGCACCTCGGCGTAGGTCGCACCCACGCACTCTTCGTAGGAGAGGTCCACGCCATCGTGTCCCAGCAACAGCTGGAGCACGTAGTCGGAACCGTCGGAGACGCGCGCAACGGGGCGGAAGACGCCCACCTTTGACACGTTACGCGCGAGAAGGGCGGTGATACCCAACGCGATGGACGACTTTCCTGTATCGCCCTCAACAGATGCAATGTAAATACCGCGAGCCACGGTCCCAGCATTCCACGTCCTGCCCAGGACCATGAGCCCGATACGGGACCTTGACGTCTTAGGCACCATTTCTTGGTTCTACGCGGCGGTGGGCCTACGTTAGTGCCCGATGAACGCGGGGGTCCTGCATCGGACGTACACGCGGCTGAGTCGAATCGGGCTTGCAGGCCTTGATCGCCAGACCGCGCGATTTGTGATGGGCAACAACCACTACCTGTTGTTCGCAGTGTCCTGTGCTGTCCCATTTTTGGCCGCGCTGTTCCTGGTAGATGGCGGAAGCCTGTGGCCCGCCGCGCTCGTCCACCTGGGCCTTACCGCGACGTGGGTGGGCTGCCTGTGGCTCCACCACGTGGGGCTTGTGAGGACATCGGCAGTGCTCGCTCTGGTGGCCCCGTTGGCGGGCTACACGGCGCAGACCTATCTGCTCTCGTCGCGCGCGGGCTTCCTGGTGCCCATGCTGCTCGCCTCGGCAGTGTCATTTGTCACGATGGGCCCCTGGATGATGCGCTGGCGCGTGGGTCTCACCCTTGTCTCGTCCGGTGCCCTCGCGTGGTCGTTGCTCGACGACTCGGTCTTCACGCCGCGACTCGACGTGAGTCAGGACGTGCTCGACGGCCTGCTGCTGGCCAACATCGCGCTCGCCACGGTGGTGATCGCTTCCACCGCGTGGCTCAACGACCACTACTTCACGCGAGAGCGTCGCAGGGCTGACGCGCGGCTGAGCTCCGCGCAGGAGGAGGCGCGCACCGACGCCCTCACAAACTTGGCGAACCGGCGAGCCATCACCGAGGTGCTCAAGGCGATGCCGGAGGACCGGCCCTACGTGATCGCGCTGCTGGACATCGACAACTTCAAGGACATCAACGACACGCGGGGTCATGCGTTTGGCGACACGGTGCTCGCTGCCGTCGCTGAGGTGCTCGAGGAGCAGTTGGGTCGTTACGCGACGGTGTCGCGGTGGGGTGGCGAGGAGTTCCTCGTGATCTATCCCGACGCGCGGCTGACTGCGGCGCTGCGGCTGGTCGAGCGCTCGCGGCAGGCCGTGGAGAAGGCCGTCGCGCCCCGCGCCGACGGTGTGTTGGTGACTTTCTCTGCCGGCGTGGCCGCCGCTCCGGGCGGCCTGCCGTGGGAGATCGCTGTGCGAGTGGCCGACGCGCTGTTGTACGAGGCGAAGCAAGCGGGGCGCAATTGCGTCCGTTATGCACAGGTGCGTACTGATTTGGCCGGTAGCGACTCCTAGCGGGTCTGGGCGCGGAGCATCCAGACCGGCTATCGTGAGGCAAACGGTCGCTGGGGGCGGCGGCCGGACGGCTGCGTGGCGACGCACGCCACGCCCTCCATGTCCCTCTGGGGGTGACCGCGTTGGAACGACCTGATGGCGTCGCGCCCACGACGCGCCCTTCCCAACGATGGCTTGCTCGGCTCATCGATTCGCGCACGAACACTCAGCAGTCCGAGTCGGCGCTCGCCGCGTGGACCGCGTACGACGTCGCGTTGTTTGCCGGCGGTCTGACACTGCTGCACATGACGTTCTATGTGATGCACCCCGAGGCGCAACTGCAGGATCTGCTCACCTTGGCGACGGTGTCGCTCGTCCTGTACGCGGTGGCGATGTGGATGGCCAGGCGCGGGCGTCAATTGGGGGCCGCGCTCACCGTGACCATCGTGAGCGTGGTGCAGATTCTGGTGGGAGTGTCGCGCCTTGGCTGGCAGTCGGGGCTGCACCTGTACCTCATCTCCACTGGCGTGCTGGTGTTTGTGATCTTCACGGAGCGGCAGGCGCCCCTCAGGTGGCTCTTCATCGGCGTCTCGGCCGTGGTGTTTGTGGTGGCGCAAACGCTCGTGGAGCCGCTGCCCTCGTTCCCAGTGTCCGGTAGCGGCATGAGGTTCATGTTCTCCATCAACGCGGTGCTGACAGTGCTCCTCGTGTTCACGCTCGCTGGCCTCTCGCACTTCAGAACCAGCCGCGCACGCGCCGACGCCGCGCGCCTCGCGGCCCGCGCTGCGAGGCTTGCCAACACCGACGAGCTCACCGGGCTGGACAACCGCAGGCCGATCATGCGCAAGCTCGACGACCTGGGAAACCTGGGCGGCTACTGCGTGGCTATCGGCGATATTGACCACTTCAAGCGCCTCAACGACACGTACGGTCACACCTGCGGCGACGTCGCGCTGGAGCAGGTGGCGAGCGTGCTGAGGGCCCGCGTGCGCGCCACTGACTCAGTGGGTCGTTGGGGCGGCGAGGAGTTCATCGTGGTGCTTCCCGACACCAAGGTGGACGACGCCAGACTGCTCATGGAACGCGTGCGCCAGGCGATCGCGGAGGCAGTGGTCTGGTGCGGCCAGCACGACCACGAGGTGACCATCTCGATAGGCGTGGCCGACGGTCACAAGGGTCCTCAGTGGAACAACGTCGTGAAGCGAGCTGACGACGCGCTCTACGATGCCAAGGTGGCCGGCCGCAACGTGGTGCGGGTGCGGCCCCTCGAACGTTCGTTGTTTGACCCCTTCACTTTGGAGAATCCCCGTGTCACTCGCTCAGGATCCGGCGCCGATCTCGACGCAGACTGAGCGTGGCCGCCTCCAATGGGGCGGCATCGCGGTGGCCGCGCTCTTCGCGGCGGTGTCGCTGGGCGTGGGCGGCCTGCTTGGCACCTGGCAGTGGGACAGGGCGCACGCGCGAGCCACGCCAGTTGAACCCGACCCGCGCGCCGCGATCGCCGAGGTGATGCGTCCAGGCGAGGGCGGCCGCGGCGAGGGCAGGCTCGTCACCGCGTCGGGCACCTGGGAGGCGCTGCCTGCGGCGCTTGTCGCCGGCAAGGAGATCGAAGGCGAGGAGGCCGTGCTGCTGATCCTGCCTCTTCGTATCGGCGCCGACGACACGGGAACGGGAGAAGCCGGCACGCTCCCGGTGCTCGCTGGATGGCTTCCGGCTGCGCTGGCTCCCGACGCCGTGCCCGAGCTAGCGGGCGACGCGGCGCTGACCGGCTACGTGCGGGGCGGCGAGGGCTCGGCCCCGCCCCCCGGCGAGCCTGACGTGGACGGCGCGTTCTGGATCGGCTCGATGTCGACGGCCGTGCTCGCGCAGCAGTGGCCAGCTCCGCTGTACTCCTACATGGTGGTCGCTGACGAGCCTGCCCAGGGCTGGAATGCGCTTCCTGCGCCTGAGCAGCAGACGCGGCTCGACTTCCAGTCGCTCACGTATTCGGTCGAATGGTGGGTGTTTGGGGTATTTGGAGCGGTGCTAGCGCTGCGCTGGATCAGGGACAATGGCAGGGCCCGGCCCGCGGAGGAGGACGCATGACCCAGAAGATCCAGGGTGCGCTGACGCGCTACAGGATCATGGCCTTCGTCACCGGTAGCTTTCTGCTGCTGCTGACGGTGGTCACGCTTGTGAAGTACATCGGCATGGCGTTCGGATGGGAGAACGACCAGTTCCTCGCGATCGCCACGCTCATTGGCATCGTCCACGGCTGGATCTATATGGCCTACGTGGTGACCTGCGTGGAGATCTACGCGCGCATGAAGTGGCCCTTCACGCGCCTCATCACGATGGCACTGGGAGGCGTGGTGCCCACGCTGTCCTTCTTTACCGAGCGGCGGGTGGCCCGAGAGGTCGCCGCCAGCCTGAGCAAGTGAGAGAGCAAGCGCGAATGAACGACGTGACGCAACACCGCCCCGTCCTTGTGGTGGACTTTGGCGCCCAGTACGCCCAGCTCATCGCGCGCCGCGTGCGCGAGGCGAACGTGTACTCCGAGATCGTGCCCCACACCATGTCGGTGGCGCGCATGCTCGAGAAGAACCCCGCGGCCGTGATTCTGTCGGGCGGCCCCTCCTCGGTGTACGAGGACGGCGCACCGCACCTCGACGACGAGGCGGGCCTGTTTGCGTCGGGCGTGCCCGTCATGGGCATCTGCTACGGCTTCCAGGTGATGGCCAAGGCGCTGGGCGGAACCGTGGCCAAGACGGGCCTGCGGGAGTATGGCCGCACCCAGGCGCGCGTCACTCAGGCGGGCACCGCCCTCTCCGGCAGCCCCGACGTCCAGGAAGTGTGGATGAGCCACGGTGACTCGGTGCACGAGGCGCCGGAGGGCTTCACAGTGCTCGCCACCTCGGAGGGGGCGCCCGTCGCGGCCTTCGAGAACGTGGCCGCGCAGCTGTGCGGCGTCCAGTGGCACCCCGAGGTCAAGCACTCGCCTATGGGGCAGGCGGCGATCGAGAACTTCCTGTACCGCGTGGCGGGCCTCACGCCCGATTGGACCAGCGAAAACGTCATCGACGAGCAGGTGGAGCGCATCCGCGCCCAGGTGGGTACCAAGCGCGTCATCTGCGCCCTGTCCGGCGGCGTTGACTCGGCTGTGGCGGCCGCGATCGTGCAGAAGGCAGTGGGCGATCAGCTCACCTGCATCCACGTGGACCACGGCCTCATGCGCGCGGGCGAGGTGGAGCAGATCGAGAAGGACTTCGTGGCCTCCACCGGCGTGCGCCTCATCATTCGCGACGAGAAGGAGCGCTTCCTGAGCGCCCTTGCCGGGGTGAGCGATCCCGAGACCAAGCGCAAGATCATCGGCCGCGAGTTCATTCGCGTGTTCGAGGACGCGGCACGTCAGGTGGTCGAGGAGGCGGGCGCGCACGGCGAGGCTGTCGAGTTTTTGGTCCAGGGCACGCTCTACCCCGACGTCGTGGAGTCGGGCGGAGGCGAGGGTGCGGCGAATATCAAGAGCCACCACAACGTCGGCGGATTGCCTGACGACCTGCAGTTCTCCCTTGTTGAGCCGCTGCGCACCCTGTTCAAGGACGAGGTGCGCGCCGTGGGCCGCGAGCTGGGCATCCCCGAGGAGATCGTGGGACGCCAGCCGTTCCCCGGACCGGGCCTTGGCATCCGCATCATCGGCGAGGTCACGTGGGAGCGACTCGAGATCCTGCGCGCCGCCGACGCGATCGCGCGCGAGGAGCTCACCAAGGCCGGCCTCGACGGCGAGATTTGGCAGTGCCCCGTGGTGCTGTTGGCTGACGTCCGGTCCGTGGGCGTTCAGGGAGACGGCCGCACCTACGGCCACCCGATTGTGCTGCGTCCCGTCTCGAGCGAGGACGCCATGACCGCCGACTGGTCGCGCGTTCCCTATGACGTGCTTGCGCACATCTCCAACCGCATCACCAACGAGGTGGCCGAGGTCAACCGCGTGGTGGTGGACGTCACGAGCAAGCCCCCGGGCACTATCGAGTGGGAGTAGGCCAGGGGGAGCCGCTCCCGGGCGGGGCGCTTCGCAGCACATCGGACCTCGCGCGGGCGCGCTATGCCCTGCGCGAGCAGCAGCGCCGCGAGGACGTGCGGCAGGGTCGCGTGCTGCAGGTATACCTCGCCTCCGGGATGGTGGTGGCGCTGTACTACATGGCGCATGTCACGGTGCTCCACGACCCTCATCAACGATTCCTTGCGTGGGTGGCGCTCGCGATGGCCGCGGCGTTTGGTGTGACGATGGTGCTTGCCGCACGGGGCATGCGTAGCGTCGCTGGCGTGCTCGCGCAGGTGATTCCGGTGGTGCCGGCCGTGGCGTTCTCAGCGGTGTTCTCGGTGGAGGCCGGCTACACCTCGCTGCTCTTTGTGAGCGCGCTGGGCGCAGTGGTGACCATCCAGGCGGATCACACCCGGTCACGATTCGCCGTCATCGTGATCGTGTTGGCCTCGCTGGTGGTGGTGCAGGTGTTCCTCGGCAGGGACCACGCGCTCGCACCGCTCGGTCCGCACGCGACCGCGCAGGTCGCCACCGTGAACCGCGAGGTCATGACGGCGGGGCTCTTCACTCTCGCCCTCGTGCTCACCCGCGGCGTACAGACCTCTCGGAGGCTGGTCGAGGCGTCCCTCGCTGTGAGCGAGCTCGCCGCCAATACCGATCCGCTGACGGGCCTCGCTAATCGACGGCCGGTGTGGGAGCGGGTCTCCGAGCTGGAGCACGAGGGCAAGGAGTTCGCGCTCGCGCTCATTGACATTGACCACTTCAAGCGGCTCAACGATGAGTTTGGTCACGATTGTGGAGACGAGTCGTTGAGGCACGTCGCGGAGGTGCTGGCGACGCACTCCCGTCCCGACGACGTTGTGGGCCGCTGGGGTGGCGAGGAGTTTGTCATGGTGATCCCTGGCGGCGCCCATCAGGCCAAGGCGGCCTCGGAGCGGTTGCGCGCCGACATCGCGGCCGTGGCCCCGTACTGCTTGCGCGCCGACCACCCGATCACTGTGTCGATCGGCCTCGCCGCACGCTTGGAGGGCGAGAGCGCGCTGGCGACGCTGCGCAGGGCCGATGCCGCGCTCTACGTGGCAAAGGACGAGGGTCGTAACCGAGTGGTGGTCGCGGGGGCCGCCTCCGGCTAGTCGTCCACTCCGCGCACCACGCGGGCTGGCGAGCCGACGGCGATCATCCGCGCCGGCACGTCCTTGGTGACCACGGCCGCTGCGCCGATGACGGCACCGTCTCCGATCGTCACACCGGGCAGGATGGTGGCATTGGAGCCGATCCACACATCGGCGCCGATGCGCACGGGCTGGGGCAGCAGGTCGCCGCGATGTGCGGGGTCCAGCTCGTGGTTCTGCGTGACGATGGTGACGTGGTGGCCAATGAAGGTCCTGTCGCCGATCCAGACGCCGCCCTGGTCCTGCAGGGTGCAACCGATGTTCATGAAGATGCCCTTGCCCAGGTGGGTGTTGGGGCCAAACTCGGTGAAGAAGGGCGGCAGCACCGTCACCGAGGAGTCCACCGGCTCGCGGAACAGCTCAGACAGCACAGCGCGCACCTCGTCCGGCTCGTGATAGCCGGAGTTGATGCGCGCCGTGAGTTCTATCGCCCGCTGGCTCGTGGCCGCCATGACGGGCAGGTAGCGAGAGTCGTAGGGGATCTTCTGCCCCTGGTTGAGGGCGTGCAGAAGGTCGTCGAGAGTGGGGGAGGACATGCCTCCATCGTAGGAGCCGCGAGGGCGCCTGAGGTCTAGTCCTCGTCGATCACCGACTGCGCGCGCTCGCGAGCAGTACTCACGTACGCGGGCTCGGACGGCTCGTCGATCGCCGCGGCGTCGCGACGCACGGAGCCCAGGAGCGCGGTGGCGAGCAGCCACAGGCCTGCGGCGCCGAGCACGATGATGAAGACGAGCTCGAGATCGATCGTGTAGCCCGAGAGGCTGATCAGCGCGAGGGTGCCGATGGTGGTGATGAGGGCCCCTACGAGCGCCGAGGTGAGGCGCTGGACGGGGCGGCGACGGCGAGTCATGACTGGGCCTCCGTGATGACGATGGTGTTGGCGTATTGGTCGTCCCTGACGACGAGGTCGATTCCGGGACCCGATCCATTCGAGAGGTCGAGGTGAGTGCCTCCCGCACCGTAGAAGTCGCACGTGACGTTGAGATCGGGCCACACGACGTGAGCCTGGGCGTCGCCGATGCCCTCGACGGAGAGGTTCGCGCCGCGCGGGATGGTCACGTACGTCACCTCGGCGGTGATGCTTGCCTTGGTCTCGGCTGGCACCTCGGCGTAGCTGAGGCGAGCCGTGCTCTGCGGGAACGCGGGCGTCTCGTCGCCCTCGACGCAGGTGCCATTCACCGTCATCTCGGCGTAGCGATCGTCGAGGAGCGAGGTGAGGTCCACCTCGTCAGCGCCGAGTTCCGCCGTGTCCACAGTGAAGTCGGCCAGCGACGACGAGCTGGCGAAGTCACGCACGATGTCGTCGGCGTTCGCCGCGATGGCTAGGGTGGGAAAGGCCGCCACGATGCCCACGAAGCCGAGGAAGCCCAACTTGCGACCGGTGAGGCTGATGAGCACCAGGATCACGCCGAGCCCCGTCACAAAGGTGACGAACCAGGCGAGGAACGGGTGCACGGCGAGCGCATCCTGGCGCTGCGCGATGGCGATGCCCGCGATCGAGAGGAACATCCACGCGAGCGTCGCAAGGTAGAAGCCGCGGCCGGGTCCCGGGATGCGGGGAAGGCGCGGGGGTGCGGGAGGAGCCGTGGGCCACTGAGTCGGCTGCGCGTATGCCTGCTGCGTCGCCTGCTCGGCCTGCGCGTACGCGGCCGACGAGGCGCCAGCCGCCGCCGCGTACGCGGCCTGGGCGGGGGCAGCGGCGGGGGCAGCGGCGGGGGCAGCGGCGAGGGGCATGCCGTCGGCGGGGGTGTCGGCGGGCGCGTCGGGTGTGGGTGAGGACGGGGTGGGCGTGGGTGGCACTGGCGCCTGGCCGTCGCGAACCGGGGTGGCCGCGTAGACCGGCGGCTGGCCGTCGGCGGGCCGCGAGGATCGCTTCACGAGCACGATGATGAGGGCGATCAGCCCGCCGAGCACGGCGAGCGGCACGAGGATGCTGGCGATCACCACGAAGGCCCTGAAGGGGCCGGCCGAATCCCACGGCACGTCGTTGAGGTTGACGCTCAGGAGTCCGTTGTCGAGGCCTCCCAGCCCCAGCAGCGCCATGATGCCGATGCCGATCAGCGCGCCCACATTGGGCATGCCGCGCCCAAAGTTCTGGATGATGATGTTGCCGCGACGATCTGGCAGCAGTGCCCACGCAGCTGCATAGGCAAGCAGCACGAGCCCGTTGAGCACGATGCCCAGAATGATGGTGATGATGCGGGCGGGTACCGTGGCCATGCCGATGCGCTGTGCGATGCCGTCAACGACGCCGCCAAGAAAGCCGTTGTCGCCGCGCATGAGCCCCCACGAGCGGATCGACGTGAAGAACGCCGCCTCGCGGGGCTGGTGGTCGGATGGTGTGGTCATGGGGTCCTCCTGTGGAATCTGCCTCCATGGTTGCCCGTCGTGCCCGGGACCCGCTATCGGGTATCGCCCTGATCTTTCCCCTGAGGTGGGCACCCCGCCCGTGCCCGTCGCGAGTCCACCTCGCGTACGAGGCGGCGCGCGCGGCCCCTGTGTCAGCATGATGGCGTGACCTCTTCGACGCGCGTGGCTCGGCCCTTGCGGCGTGCGAGCGCGCCCTCGACCTGGTGGCGCGCATTGCTTGGCGTCCTGATGGTGACGTTCTCGCTGGGCCTGCTCGCAGAGCGGGAAGGCTTCCAGAGTCTGTCGCCTTGGGTGCTGCCGCTGGTGGTCTTTGTCGCGGCGCTCGTGCTCGTGTGGAGCCCGCTCGATGGCGCCGTGCAGTCGGACCCCCGCAGGCCCGACGTGGTGAGCCTGTTCTCTCGCGACGCGTGGGCGCGCGTGGTGGTGGGCCTGGTGCTGGCGGTCGGCTCCGTGGTGTGGCTCGCGCAGTGGGACTTCAACGAGCAGCCGAT
>QKAX01000005.1 GCA_003246255.1 Demequina lutea | reverse complement strand
CGTGCTCGTCTCCGCCTCCGAGCCCGGCAAGCGCACCCCGCAGCACCAGGCAGTCATCTCGGCCGCCGAGGCCGCCGGCGTGCAGCGCATCGTCTACACGTCGCTCCTCAAGGCCGACAACACCACCAACGGCCTCGCGCCCGAACACCTCGCCACCGAGCAGATCCTCGCCGCCTCGCCCGTGGAGACGACCGCGCTGCGTAACTCCTGGTACACCGAGAACTACACCGGCCAGGTTGCCGGCTATATCGAGCGTGGGGCCGTCGTGGGCGCGGCCGGCGATGGCCTGATCTCCGCCGCGACGCGTGGCGACTACGCCGAGGCCGCCGCTGCCGCCGTTACGGCCGACGCCGTCAAGCCCGTCTACGAGCTGGGCGGCCCCGCCTTCACGCTGGCCGACCTCGCTGCCGCCGTGTCCGCCGCGTCGGGCAAGGACGTCGTCTACACCAACGTGAGCGTCGAGGACCTCACCGCGGGCATGGTCTCCGCAGGCATGGACGAGGGCACCGCTGGCTTCTGGGCGTCCATCGACGCCTCGATCGCCAAGGGCGACCTCTACACCGAGTCGACCGACCTCGAGGAGCTCATCGGACACGCCCCCACGTCGCTCGAGGCCGCCGTCAAGGCCGCGCTCTAAGCGTCACTCGCACCAAGGCCCGGCTCCCGTTCGCGGGGGCCGGACCTTTGTCGTTTCCGGGGCCGACGCCAGGGCGCGGGGCACGCTCCCCCAGACCGAGCGTCGGGCGCTACGAGGCGCGCGGGCGGAAGATCCAGCGCGACGCGACCAGGCCGATGATCGTGGCAACCACCACGCCGATCGCAGTGTCGAGAGCGCGGTCAAGCAGCAGTGTGTCGGTGTCGGTGGGGGCCGCGAGCTGCACCATGAGCAGCGCGAGCGGCGTGATGAAGAGCAGCGCGACGGCGTAGTTGCGGCCGATGAACAGCTCGGCTCCGGCCTGCGCCACCAGGGCCGCGGCGATGGTCGCGAGGGGCGGCAGGTGCAGTGCGAACAGGCCGGCGGCCACCGCGACTCCGCCCAGCGTGCCCACGAGTCGCTGGGATCCGCGCACCAGCACGTCCTGCGCTGCGGGCCTACTCATGGCCGCCACCGCGGCCACCATCGCCCAGTACCAGTGGCTGCCCACCAGAGCGAGCGCCGCAGTGCCTGACGCAACCGCCGCCACGGCCACGGTGGTCGCATGCAGCAGGATGCCCCTGGCGAGCGGCCGGGTAGGCATCGGCCCTCCCTCGGCCAGGCCGCGGCGTGCCGCCGCGAAGGCCGTGGTCACCAGCAGCGTGAAGGCCACCGACGCGGCGCCCACCACGAGCGCTCGCAGCAGGGCGCCGTCGCTCGCGGGCATCGACGCTGTGGCGCCCGAGGCGAAGACGGCAAAGATCGCGCCAGGCGGGTGCCAGCGGCGCACGTTGGAGACCACGATGGCGCCCACGGCCACGACGGCGACCACGCCGATGCGGGCGGCGGTGGGAGCATCGGCAAGGGCAAGACCGGTGCCGATCAGCAGGGCCGCGACCTGCAGCGCGCCCGCCTCGAGTTGCATCACGGCGCGCGTGCGGAAGGGATCGAAGCGGCCATACAGCGAGGCGAACGCGCCGAACGAGGCGTAGACGCTGAGGTCCAGCCGGTCGAGCGCGAACAGCAGGAGCAGCGGCACGCCGAGCGAGATCGCAACCCTCAGAGCGACGCGGTGAGCGCCGCCGTGAGGCCCCATGGACAGCGCCTCCCGGCGCACGCGATGAAAGCCATTCGATGAGGGGGACACGCCCTCCATCGTAGGCGCGCGGGGCGCTAGCTCAGGGCGTCGAACAGTTCCTGGGTGGCGGCCGTGGCCTCGGCAAGGGTCATGTCGACCGTGGACATGACGCGCACGGTCAGGCCATCTGTGGTGGCCTGGCACACGCCCACCTGGAGCGCGTCCTCGTCGACGTCCTCTCTTGCCTCTGCGAGCGACGGGTTGCGTACCTGGCACTGCACATCGCCGTCCACCATGACCTTGTCCGGGCTTTGGAACTGCGCGTACTCCTCCCACTCCGGGGTATCGGTGGGGGTCCACAGCGCGGGGCTTTCGGCGGCCATGGCGTAGACGGCGAAGCCGCTGCCGTAATCGGCTGTCGAGTACCGCATCGCCGATGTCGCGGCGCCGCCGTAGGCCTCCGAGAGCGTCGCCGCGGCGGCGTCGAGCACCACCTGCTGCTCGTCGGCCTGCTCGGTGCACGTGGCCGGGTCGGTGGGCGCCTCGGCGCAGACCGCCGCGAGGGACAGGTAGTCGCCCACGGCGTCGGGCAGTTCGGGGGCCGCACCGCCGCCGCTCGACGAGCAGCCGGCGAGCGCCGCGAGCGCGGCGAGGGAGACGGTCACGGGCACGATGCGTCGCATGGGGTTCCTTCGTGTCGGTCAGGTCACCGTATCCGGCCTGGCAAAGGGCCGCAATACCGCAGTGGTGCGAGTGGCCTACGGCGCGAGGAGCGCCGCGAAGCCGGGGTGATCCTGCGGCCGATGCTGGTGGCCGGGGAGCACCACACGCCTGGCCCCGCGTGCCTCCAGCACGTCGGCGATCGCATCGTACTCGGCGTTCCAAGCGCCGGTCACCACCGTGGTGTCGACGCCCGTGAAGACATCGGCGCGGATCCCGTGGTCCCACGGGCGCGGGGTACCCGAGAGCCGCTCCGCGACCGTGCGCTCGCGCTGCCACGCGTCGGGGTCGAAGTCGGCGCCAAAGAGCAGCGGGCGGATCAGCGCCCAGAAGCCGGCGAGGTCACCATCGGCCGCGAAGGCGTCGGCAAGCTCGACCTGCGCAATGTGACTGTCCACCGCCGGGCGAGCGCGTGCAATGTCGTAGAGCGCTGGCTCGGCCAGGATCAGCCTGCTGAGGCGGGGCCCGATGCGCGGCATTGCGAGCGCAAGCGGCACGGCGCCATAGGAGTGAGCCACCACGGTGACGGGCTCGTCGGTCGGCGCCGTGGCGACGGTGTTCGCGATGGCGTCGGCCCACTGAGCTGCGGTGGGCAGCGCGCCGAGGTCGAGGAACGTGGCCCCCAGCCCGGCCTGTTCGGGCCACGCGTCGGCACCCGAATGTCCGGAGCCGTGGACAAAGATCAGCATGGTCGCATCGTGGCACGGTGAGTCCCTCGAAGTGGTCTCAGCGCTCACGAATCGGGTGCCCGGCACGTGAAAAGTAGTCTCAACGCTCACGGATTGCGGCGGCCGGCGGGGTCGAGGCGGTGGGGGCGGGGCCGGAGGCTACGACGGCACGTCCCAGCTGAGCAGGTCCTCGAGGGTGTCGCGGCGGATCAGCACACGGCTCTTGCCGTCGCGCACAGCGACCACGGCCGGGCGCATGAGCGCGTTGTAGTTGTTCGCCATCGAGCGGCCGTACGCGCCCGTCGCGGGCACCGCAATGAGGTCGCCGCGCGCCACGTCGGCCGGCAGGTCGACGTTCTTGACCACGATGTCGCCGGACTCGCAGTGCTTGCCCACGATGCGGGACAGCGTGGGCTCCGCTTCGGAGAGCCGCGAGGCCAGCGTCGCCGTGTACTCCGCG
>QKAX01000046.1 GCA_003246255.1 Demequina lutea | reverse complement strand
GTCGCGCGCGAGGCGGTGGTTGACCTCGCGGCCGACGGTGTGGTGTACGCCGAGCTGCGCTACGCGCCGGAGCAGCACCTCGAGGGCGGGCTCACACTGCAGGAGGTCGTGGACGCGGTGCAGGCGGGGATCGAGGAGGGCGTGGCGGAGGCGGCCGAGGCGGGCTTTGGGATCCGCGCGGCGGCGCTCCTGTGTGCCATGCGCCACCTCGACCGCTCGCTCGAGATCGCTGAACTCACGCTTGCCAACCGCGGCGAGGGGTGCGTCGGCTTCGATATCGCGGGCCCCGAGGTGGGCTTTCCTGTGTCGAACCATGAGGCGGCCTTCACGCTGTTGCGCGAGAACCACATGCCCGTCACTATTCACGCGGGCGAGGCCGACGGAGCCGAGTCGGTGGGCGACGCGATCGGCGCGGGCTCGGCCCGACGCGTGGGCCACGGCGTGCGCATCCACGAGGACATCGAGGGCTTCGGCACCGATGACCCGCACTTTGGCGTCATTGCCCAGCATGCTCTCGATCAGCAGATTCCTTTGGAGTGCAGCCCCACCTCCAACGTGCATACTGCGGCGGCGCCGTCCATCTCCAGCCACCCCATCCACGAGCTGCGCAACCTGGGCTTTGCAGTGACGATCAACACCGATAACCGGCTCATGTCTCGCGTGAGCATGACAAGCGAGTTCGCAGCACTGCACGAGGCCGGCTGGACCAAGGAGGACCTGTTCGAGGCCACGCTGGTGGCCGCGTGGGGCGCCTTCCTGCCGTATCACGAGCGCGCCGAGCTGGCCGAGACGGTGGTCGAGGGCTACGAGTTGGACGTCGAGGCTTAGGCTGAAGGCATGACGATTTCTCGCACCGAACTCGCGTCCCTCGTGGACCACACCCTGCTCAAGCCGGAGTCCACTCCCGCCGACGTCGAGGCGCTCATCGCCGAGGCCGCCGAGCTGGGCGTCTTCTCCGTCTGTGTCTCGCCCTCGATGCTGCCCGTCACGACGCCCGCGGGCGTCGCGGTGGCCACGGTGTGCGGCTTCCCCTCGGGCAAGCACCACTCGTCCATCAAGGCCGCCGAGGCCGCGCTGAGCGTGGAGCAGGGAGCCGACGAGGTGGACATGGTGATCGACGTCGCCGCCGCCATCGAGGGTCGCTACGACGACGTTGAGGCCGACATTGCGGCCGTGCGCGCCGCCGTGCCCGCGCCCAAGATCCTCAAGGTCATCATCGAGTCCGCCGCGCTGAGCGACGACGCGATCGTGGGCGCATGCACCGCGGCCAAGAACGCGGGTGCCGACTTTGTGAAGACCTCCACGGGCTTCCACCCCGCAGGCGGGGCCTCGGCCCACGCCGTCGCCCTCATGCGCAAGACAGTGGGACTGGAGATGGGCGTGAAGGCGTCGGGCGGCATCCGCACGGCCGCCGCCGCGCTCGAGATGATCAACGCGGGAGCGAGCCGCCTCGGCCTCAGCGGCACGGCGGCCGTGCTCGACGGCCTGGAGGGCGGCGACGCCGCCGACGCTGGCGACACGTCCGGCTACTAAGACTGCACGCGCGAAGGGCCCCGATCCGGTGAGGATCGGGGCCCTTCGCTGTGCGTGGCGAGCTAGACGCCCAGCGCCGTCTTGACGTCGGCTTCGAGGGCATCCATGGCGTGGGCCGCGGCCGCGCGAGCCGAGGCGACGTCGCCGCCCTCCACTGGCCGGATGACCTCGAGGTATGCCTTGACCTTGGGCTCGGTGCCGGAGGGGCGGATGATGACGCGCGCCCCGGACTCCGTGGCGAGGTGAAGGCCCGTGGTCCCTGGAAGCCCGCGGAAGCCGTCGGCCATGTTGTCTGTCGAGGTCACAGCCTCGCCTCCCAGCGAGGTGGGGGGAGTCGCGAGGACGTCGTTGACGGTGCCCTGCAACACGGCGAGGTCGTCGAACCTCGCTGAGACCTGGCGCGTGAGGTACACGCCGTGCTCCCGTGCGAGGTCGTCGATCGCGTCGGCGAGGGTGCGGCCCTGTGCCTTGAGCTCCGCAACAAACTCCGCCATGTACAACGCGGCCGAAATGCCGTCCTTGTCGCGCACCAGCTCGGGCGCGACGCAATAGCCCAGCGCCTCCTCGTAGCCATAGACGAGGCCGGGCGCGCGCGAGATCCACTTGAAGCCCGTGAGCGTCTGCGAGCTGGCGAGGCCGTGGGCCTGGGCAATCGCGAGCAGCTGTCGTGAGGACACGATCGAGTTGGCCAGCACCTGCGCGCCGGGCGCCATCTTGAGGCGCGCGCGGCGACGCGCGACGATCTCGCCCAGCAGCGAGCCGACCACGTCGCCGTGGAGCATCTGCCAGTCGCCGTCGATGATGGTGGCCACCGCGCACCTGTCGGTGTCGGGGTCGTTGGCGATCACCACGTCGGCGTGCACGGTGTCGGCGAGCTTGAGAGCGAGGTCCATCGCGCCCGGCTCTTCCGGGTTGGGGAAGTACACGGTGGGGAAGTCGGGGTCCGGCTCCTGCTGCTCGGGCACCGTGGTGAGGTCGGCGAACCCCGCCTTGCTCAGCACGGCGCGCACTGTCGCATCGCCCACGCCGTGGATGGGCGTGAGCACCACCCTGAGGTGCGCGCGGCGCTTGGCGAGCTCGCCCTCGGCCGCGGGCACCAGCGCCGCGACCTTCTCGATGTACTCGGACTCGAAGCCGGGCTCGAGCGTGGTCCAGCCAGCGTCGACCACCTCGATGTCGGCCACGTCCACGCGCTTCATGAGCGCGTGAATGTCCTTGTCGTGCGGCCCCACGAGCTGCGAACCGGGGCTGTCGGGCGTGATGCGCTCGCCCAGGTACACCTTGTAGCCGTTGTCGCGCGCGGGGTTGTGCGACGCGGTGACCTGGATGCCGGCGTCGGCGCCCCACGCACGCGTCGCGTAGGCGAGCACCGGCGTGGGAAGGGGAGCGGGGAACAGCGTGACGTCCACGCCGTAGGCCGTCAGCACGCGCGCGGACTCGCGCGCGAACAGATCCGACTTGTGGCGGGCATCAAAGCCGATGACCACGCGGGGGGCGGTGGTCGTGTCGCCCTTGGCGGCGAGCACCGACATGAGGTGCTGGCCAATCGCCCACGCGGCGCGTCGCACCATCACCACGTTCATGGCGTTGGGTCCGGCGCCGATGGGGCCACGCAGGCCGGCGGTGCCGAACTCGAGCATGCCGGAGAACATATCGATCAGCGCGCGGTCGGCGCCTGCAACGCCCGCTGTGGCGGCCTGCAGCACGCCCTGAAGCTCGGCACGGGTGTCGGGGTCGGGGTCGCTCGAGAGCCAGGCTTCGCCTGCTGCAACGAGTGCGTCGGGGTCCGTCATCACATGGCCTTCACGATCTCGGCGAGCAGCTTCGAGATGCGGGGGGCGGCGGCCGCGCCCGCGTCCAGCACCTCCTGGTGGTTGAGGGGCTCGTCGCCGATGCCCGCGCCCAGGTTGGTGACAAGGGACAGTCCCAGCACTTCGAGCCCGGCCTCGCGCGCGGCGATGACCTCGAGCGCCGTGGACATGCCCACGAGGTCGGCACCCAGGATCGTGGCCATCTTGACCTCGGCGGGC
>QKAX01000070.1 GCA_003246255.1 Demequina lutea | reverse complement strand
GACGGCATCGGCATTCGTCGCGGCCACGGCGTCCAGCCCTTCGCGGAGCGAGGCGCTCTGGCCGTCGGCCCAGTCGCGGGCGACCACGGCGTCGGCCCAGGTGGGCACCAAGCCGCGCGCCTCCTCGGCCGCGGCCCCCAGCACGACGAACACCTGCGCAGCGCCTGCATCGCGCAGCGAGGACGCGGCGATTTCCACCCAGGCGCGACCCGCGTCGGGCCCGTCCTCGACCCTGCGAAGGGCCTTGGGCCCACCGGCTCGCACCCCTGCACCCGCGGCGAGCACCAGCCCCCCCCACCAGGTGCGGCGTCGGCGAGGAGTCTGCAGGCGTCATGCCAGGCAGTCTAGGGTGGGCGCATGACAGTGACGCCGTCCCGTGAAGACCTGCTGACATGCCTGCGCGTGGAGCGCTGGGCCGACGAACTCGCCTCGCACTCGTATGCGACCCTGCTGGAGCTTGAGCGCACCGCCGTATCGGTGGCCACCCCGCTGAGCCCCGAGGAGATCGACGAGGCGCTGGCGGCCCACCCGCGCATCGGCGATCAGCACGCGGGACGCGGCAAGGAGGCCGACTTCTCCGCACAGGAGCAGGAAGCGAGCCAGTCCGACGATGCGGCGCTCGCCGAGCGCTTGGCGGCTGGAAACGCGGCATATGAGCGGAAGTTTGGTCGCGTATTCCTCATTCGCGCGGCGGGGCGATCGCGCGAGGGCATCGTGATCGAGCTGGAGCGTCGCCTTGAGAACGATGACGTCGCCGAGATCGCCGAGGTGGCAGACCAGCTGCGAGGCATCGCGCTGCTGCGCATCCGCTCGCTGTTCGCGCCGGCGTTTGTGGGCCAGTCGTGACGCGCAGCCACGTGACCACGCACGTGCTCGATGCCGCCTCCGGGCGACCAGCTGCGGGCGTGGCAGTGGTGCTCGCGGCGCGCGTTGGGGAAGCATGGCAGGCCGTGGCCGAGGGCATGACCGATGCCGACGGCCGCATCGGCAACCTAGGACCGGAGGCGCTCGAGACCGGCGTCTACCAGGTGCGATTCGACACGGGTGCGTACTTTGCCGCGGCGGGTACCCCGTGCTTCTATCCGAGCGTGGAGATCACGTTCGAGCTCGCGGAGGAGTCCGAGCACTACCACGTGCCGCTGCTGCTGAGCCCGTTCGCCTACTCCACGTATCGCGGCAGCTGAGCGCCCGGAGGGCGAGAAGAAAGGGGGGCGACGATGGGGTCGTTGATCTATTCGATGCTGGCCTCGGCCGATGGCTACGTGGAGGACGCCGCAGGGGGGTTCGAGTGGGCAGAGCCCGACGACGAGGTCCATTCGTTCATCAACGAGCGCATGCGCCCTGTGGGCACCTTCATTCACGGCCGCCGCATGTACGAGACGATGGCGTTCTGGGAGACCTCCAATGAGGTCCCCGGCATGAGTCTCGCCAACTATGAGTTTGGTTCCATTTGGCGCGCCGCGCAGAAGATTGTGGTCTCCACGACCCTCGATCAGGTGCAGTCCGCTCGCACCCACATCGTGCGCACCTTTGACGCCGATGCCGTGCGTGCGCTCAAGGACTCCTCGGCCCTCGACATCACGATCGACGGCCCCACGCTCGCGTGGCAGGCCGTGCAGGCGGGCCTTGTCGACGAGTTCGCCGTGTACGCGATGCCGGTGGCGGTGGGCGGGGGCTTGCCGTTCTTTCCCATGGACGCGCGCGTGGACCTCACGCTTGAGGAGTCGCGTGCCTTCGCGTCAGGCGTGACGTTCTCGCGCTACCGCGTGCGGCCCCGCTCCGGATTCATCCCTACCTAGGGAATACGCGCGCGCCCGCGCTCGTTGAGTGGGACGGAGGCTCGCACTGTCCCTGGTGAGCCTCCTTAGCTTTTTCCGGAGGAATGTGTTGATCGCCGTCGAGGTCTGGTCCGATATCGCGTGCCCGTGGTGCTACCTAGGCAAGACTCGCCTGGAGAAGGCGATTGCTGCGTCGGGCCTTGACGTGGATGTCACGTGGCGCAGCTTCCAGCTGGACCCGAGCATCCCCCGCGGTGCCCACCAGCCCCACACCGAGATGCTCGCCAAGAAGCTGGGCGTCACCACGGACCAGGTCATGGAGCTGAACCAGCGGCTCATCGACCTGGGCGCGGCCGAGGGCATCGAGTACCGCTTTGACAAGTACATGACCTCCAACACGCGCGACGCTCACCGCCTGCTGCACTTCGCGCAAGAGCGCGGCCTTGGCTCCGCCATGAAGGACCGCCTGATGCGTGCACAGTTCACGGACGGCGAGCTCATGGATGACGTGGACACGCTGCTGGCCCTCGCGATCGAGGTGGGTCTCGATCCCGAGGAGGCCCGCACGGTGCTCACCTCCACGGCGTACGACAAGGACGTGCAAGAGGACATCGACGAGGCGGCCCGCATCGGCGCTCGAGGCGTGCCGTTCTTTGTGTTCGAGCGCTCGTTCGCCGTCTCCGGCGCGCAGCCCCTTGAGGTGTTTGAGGAGGCGCTCAAGCGCTCGGCCGAGAAGGTCTCCGCGGGCGCGTAGGCAGGCCCCTCACAGGCCCGCGCCCTCCGGCGCCCGCCGGCGCCTCTCCGCGCCCACCGGCGCCTCTCCGCGCCCGCCAGTAGTAGTGGGCGCTCACCCCTCCGGCTAGGGCTATGGAGCGCTCTAGTGGGCGCTCACCCCTCCTGCCGCGTCACAAAGACTCAGTCCGGATACTTGGTGGCGGCCGACCACGGCGCCACCCACTCGGGTACCCGCAGCGAGTCCGGGAACCCTCCCAGGAACTCGCCCATCTCGTCGTGCCCCACGCTGCCGCCCGCGCGCTTGAGGAACCGCACCCGCACCACCGCGTGCGCGCACACGGTGTCGCCGCGCATGAAGACCTGTTGCACGTAGAACCACTGCTCGTCCATGCCGAGCAGGCGGCTGTGCACGTCAAAGCGCTGACCCAGCTGCAGCGACCGCCGGTAGGTGATCGACGTGCCGGCCACCACCGGAAACCAGCCGTGGCGTCGGAACTTGTCCCACCAGCCGGAGCGCATGAGCAGGTCGATGCGCGCCAGGTCCATGATCGCCAGGTAGCGCGCGTTGTTGACGTGGCCCAGCAGGTCCAGGTCGCCCAGCGTGACCCTGAACGGCGTGACGGCGGTGTCCCACATCGTGAGGCGGCTGCGGCGCCGCGACCTCAGCCTGAAGAACAGCAGGCGCCAGTACAGGTTCACGCGATTCCCTCCCTCTTGCGGTCCACTATTCCACGGGGCCGAACTCGTCCAGCAGCGTCTCTCGCCAGGCCTCGTCGGCCAGGCCCGTGCGGTCGAGCAGGTCTCGCCAGTCCTCGAGCGCGTGCTCGATCGCGTCCTGAAACATGCTGAGGTTGCCTCGCGACGCGAGCACCACGGCCGCGTGAATGCGCTCGGGGTCCACGCCGTGGCCCACGTCCACTTGCTCGAGACGGCTGAGCAGGGACGGCGCCGACGTGCCGAAGTCCTCGGCGATGCGGTCGGCGATGCGGGGCGTGGCGACGGGCATGTCTGGCAGTCTCGCACGGCGGCGGGGCAGCGGCGGACGCGTCGCGCCACGCCCCGGGTCTAGGCTCGCTGTATGCCTACGCCTCACATTTCTGCCGCCGAGGGCGACTTCGCGTCCGACATCCTGCTGCCGGGCGACCCGCGCCGTGCCACGCGCATCGCCGAGGCATTCCTTGACGATGCTCAACTCGTCACCGAGGTGCGTGGCATTCTCGGCTATACAGGCACCTACCAGGGGCGACCCGTCTCCGTGATGGCCACCGGCATGGGCATGCCGAGCGCAACGATCTACGCGACCGAGCTGATCCGCTACTACGGCGTGAAGCGCTTGGTGCGAGTGGGCACCGTGGGCGGCATCCACCCCGACCTCGCGCTGGGAGACGTGGTGGCGGCCTCGGCCGCGCATACTGACTCCGCGATGACCGCGCACAGGCTGCCAGGCGTCCACTACTCGCACGCGCCGGCGTTCTCGCTGCTGCGTGCCGCCGCCGACTACGCCGACCAGGCGGGGGTGGCCCTGCGCGTCGGCCCCGTGCTGACGTCGGACGCGTTCTATCACCCCGACGAGACGCTCGTGCCGCGCCTGGCCTCGTACGGGACTCTCGCCGTGGAGATGGAGGCCGCCGGGCTGTACGCCGTGGCGGCGGCGGAGGGCGTCGAGGCGCTCATGGTGGGCACGGTCTCGGACCACGTGGTGCGCGGCGACTCGCTACCCGCGGAGGACCGCGAGAAGACGTTTGCAGGCATGGTGTCGGTGGCGCTGGGGGCGCTCGCGCGCGGCTGATCGGAGCCACGCAAACGCTGGCGCCAGCCTCGAACTACAGAGGCTCTCCGCATGAGGCGCACACATATTCGCCTTCTTCGTAGATTTGGCCGCAGCAGTACGTTGTCGATGAGCTGTCTTGCGCACAATCGGTGCACATTCCCGAATCAACTTCATCTTCGTCCAGAGGTCCGGAACAGATGTAGCACTCGGGTGCTGTCTCCGAGGTGCGCGCGGCGTCGCCGTGCTCGGAACTGCCGCCAAACAATGAGTTGAGAATACGCATATCAAGTCCCCGCTCCCTGGGCGGTGTGCGCCCACAGAGGACGATATCGCCCGGGGACGACCTGCGTCGCCCATTTTGGCTACGACGAGGTGTTCGCTCGCGCGCTGACAGGTGCCGCCTACCGGGCGACTGGCGGGGGAGGCCGCGGGTAGCGTCGGCGTCATGACCGAGCGCCCCTTCCGCACCATCGACGTCTTCGCCTCCGCCTCGCCCACTTCCGGCAACCCGCTTGCCGTGGTACTGGGCGCCGAGGGCCTGACCACCGCGCAGATGGCCGCATTCTCCGCGTGGACCAACCTCTCAGAGTGCACGTTCGTGCTGCCTCCCACCGGGCCCGATGCCGACTACCGCGTGCGCATCTTCTCCCTCACCACGGAGCTTCCGTTCGCGGGGCACCCGACGCTGGGTACGGCTCGCGCGTGGCTGGATGCGGGCGGCACGCCGCGCACGCCCGGCGTGGTGGTGCAGGAGTGCGGCGTGGGGCTTGTGCCCGTGGAGATTCGTTCGCAGGTGAACGAGTCGGGCGCGGCGGAGGAGCTGCTCGCGTTTGCGGCGCCGCCGCTGCGCCGCTCGGGCAAGGTGGCCGACGACGAGCTCGCCCGCACGCTCGCGATCCTGGGCGTCGCGCCGCACGACGTGGTGGCGGCCAGCTGGATTGACAACGGGCCCGGGTGGTTGGGCCTGCTGCTCAAGTCCGCAGCCGCCGTGACGGCGCTCGAGCCCGACCTCTCGCACCGCGAGTCGCAGGTGGCGATTGGCGTGGCGGGTCGCTACCCCGAGGGCGGCGACGCGCAGCTCGAGGTGCGCGCGTTCTTCAACGACGCTCCCGGCCCGCTGCGCGAGGACCCGGTCACGGGCAGCCTCAACGCCTCGCTCGCGCAGTGGCTGCTGCGCGACGGGCTCATCGGCGCTCCGTATGTCGCCCGGCAGGGCCGCGCGACCGGTGCCGACGGCTACGCGTTCCTCAGCGAGGACGACGGCCAGGTGTGGGTCGGCGGCCGTGCGGTGGTGACGGTGCGAGGGGCCGTCACGCTGTAGCCGGGCGTCGCTTATCCTGGAGAGGTGAGTTTCCAGGAGGTGGTCGGCGCGCGTTGCGCCTGCATCAGGTAGTCCCGCCCCGGGCTGCGCCGTGAGGCGCGGCCCCCTGTGTTGACCCTGAAAACCCCTGCCCGTGCAGCGTGATCGCGCCGCGGGCGCTCCTGAAAGGCGACAATCTCATGCAACCCCTTACCCCCGATGCCATCCGCGCGTCCTTCATCAACGCCTCCCGCAAGGAGGCCGCCAGCCTCACCCTGCCCGCCGACTTCGACGCGCTCGACTGGGACCGCCTCGACTACCTCGGCTGGCGCGACCCCAAGTTCGATCGCCGCGCCTACGTGATCGTTCCCGGCCTGGACGGAGAGATCATCGGCATCCTGCTGCGTCACCCGGGCGCGTCCGCCATCAAGAAGGCGCAGTGCGCGTGGTGCAACGACACGTCCACGCCCAACCCCGTGGTGCTCTATAGCGCCAAGCGAGCCGGCGAGTCCGGCCGCAACGGCAACACCGTGGGCGCTCTCGTGTGCGAGGGCTTCGAGTGCTCACGCAACGCCAGGCGAGCGCCCACTCCCTGGTTCGAGGGCTTTGACGTGGAGGCCGAGCGTCAGCGCCAGATCGACGAGCTGCGGCTGCGGGTCGCGGCGTTCGCGGCGGAGGTGTGAGGGGTGGGGTAGACGCGGATTGTCGCGGCCGCGCGAGCCTTGTCGCGGGTGTGTACACAACGTACGCTGAGTACTCATGAAGTCTATCCACAGCCGCCTCAGCAGCCGAGAGTTCCGCGCCACACTCTCGGACGTGGTGGGCCGCGTCGCCTACGGGGGCGAGCGCGTGGCCGTCACGCGCAACGGGAAGGTGGCGGCCGTGCTGATTAGCAAGCAGGATCTCGAGACCCTTGAGCGTCTCGAGATGGATGCCGATGTGCGTGCCTACCGTGAGGCCCGCGCGGCCGACGATGGCGAGCGCGTCTCGCTCGAGGAGCTTGAGGCCGAGATCGGTTAGGCCGTGTATCGGGTCGAGTTCATGTCGGCTGCGGCGCGGCAGGTGCGGAAGCTTCCTCCAGAGCATCGGCGCAGGGTTGTGCTCGCAGTTGGCACCCTTTCCGGCGATCCTCGGCGGCCGAGGGGAGTAGTGAGGCGGCTGTCGCTTCCTTGAACAACCGGACCGCATATTTAAGGATGTAGTAATATCCATGAATATGGACGAGCGCTCTTCAGGGATCGATGAGTGGCCAGCGCTGGACTACGAGTCCCGCGAGTGGACGTCGCATGCCCAAGGGATCTCGCGGCGGGCCTTCATCGCTCACTCCGGGCCGTACCGTGCGGCAGTCGTCCCGCCGATTGCGAGCCTCTCGCCTTCGCTCCCCGGCGCGGTTCGGGCGCTCGGGGACGAGGCCCTGGCGCAGCTCTCCCGCGTCGATGGCGCGCTGAGCGCGTCCGGGATCGGACCGTTGCCTGCGGTGCTGCTGCGCACTGAATCCGCGTCGTCCTCGCAGATTGAGCGGCTGACGGCGTCGGCGAAGTCGCTCGCGGAGGCGGAGATTGGCGAGAGCGCCGGGGCAAACGCGCGTCTGGTCTTGGCGAATGTGCGGGCGATGGAAAAGGCGCTGTCCTCAAGCGGCCCCATCTCCCTTGACGCGATTCTGGCTGTCCATGCGGCGCTGATCGAGCCGGATCCGCACCACGCGGCGGGCCTGCGCGAGGAGCAGGTGTGGGTGGGTGGCACCGCCATTGGACCGCATCGTGCCGACTTTGTGCCGCCGCACCACGACCGCGTGCCCGCCGCCATGCGAGACCTCGCTGAGTTTGTGAACCGCGACGACATCGCGGTGATTGCCCATCTTGCGCTCGCTCACGCCCAGTTTGAGACCATCCACCCCTTCACCGACGGAAATGGGCGCACGGGGCGTGCGCTGTTGCACATGATGCTTCGCGAATCGGGCCTCACCCGCGGGTCGACTCTTCCCATTTCGGCGGGGCTGCTCCACGAGACCGATGCCTACTTCGCCGCGCTCACCGCCTACCGCGAGGGCGAAATCGAGCCCATCATCGAGCGTGTCGCTGAGGCCGCGATCTTCGCGTCCGCCCGCTCGCTTGAGCTCAATGCGACTCTGCAGGAGCTGGAGAGCGACTGGCGGCAGCGGGTGAAGGCGCGCAAGGGTGCCTCCGCGTGGCGGCTCGCCGCTGCGCTGCCCGCGAGCCCCGTGGTCACCTACGAGGTGGTTCAACGACTCTTGGGGGTCTCGCCGCCGACGGCCTACGCGGCCATCGATGCGCTCGCCGACGCTGGAGTGCTGGTGCCGCGCACCGCGAACAAGCGCAACCGAGTGTGGGACGCGGTCGAAGTTCTTGAGGCGCTCGACGAGTTCGCGGACGAGGCGCGGAGGGGGTAGCCGGGATATGGCCGTGGATCGGCAATTTGGGGGCCATCCCACTCCGGGTACAGCACATCCCTAATGTTCATTGTCGGCGCGCGCTGCAAGAATGGCTGATGACCAAGCGGAGAGGCTTGACAGTGGTTAATGCCAATTGGTTACCGGACGAGCACCTGGAAGTCGTCGCGACGCTCGCGCACGTCGATGAAATCATCGCGGCGTTGGGGGAAATCCTGTTTGAGTACCAAACGAGCGGTTCCGATGTTGTTCAGCTTGGGGAGAGATTGGATGGAGATGTTCGCCATCTCGTGGTGAATGCTGTCAAACCGATTCCGGACAAGATACCCCACCTGGCAGCAGATGCGCTGAACACGCTCCGTGCCGCCCTAGAACACACGATCTACATCGAGACGGTCGCGCACGCCGGAGCCGAACTGGACGAACGGGCTGCGAGACTCGTTGAGATGCCAGCGGCGGCGACTCACGAGGATTTCTTGGAGTGGGTCAGGAGGAGAGTCAAGAACGGCCCTGCAGCGCTTCGTGTGGGTGCTGAACTGCACCGGCGTATCTATGATCTGCAACCTCTGCATCGGTACTCCGATCCGAGCGCACATCCTCTCTCGCGGCTCGTGGCGTACACCAACCACGCGAAGCACCGGACTCCCGCCGTCACGGCTGTGAGGATCCCCGTCATTTCACGTGAAGACCGGCCGCCAGCGCGACACCTGCGCGATCTGCCAAGGCGATCAGAGGCGCCAATCAGGCGCGGCGACGTGGTCTTTACCGCCCCGTCCAACCAGGTGGTTCCGGTTGCGCTGTTCCCAACCGTCGGGATTAAGCTACCCGGCACCGAGCGATGGCCGGTGCTAATGAAGGAGCTTGAGGAGATCTCGGTATGGGTGCGTAAGCACGCGATCCCGCGACTCATTACGGGACTCGACGGACTCGATCCCGCGATCCCGGCGTGGTACGACATCTCCGTGGGGCGTTCAGATCGACGAGCTGCAATTGCGTTGGGGACGGCGCTATCGGCCTCCGCCCGTACCAGCGACAGGCTCCAGGCAGCGGCGGTCCGCGTCGACATGGCGTCGACGATCGCTGCGATGCCCGGTGCGCCGTCGTCTGCCGACACCCTTGCGTGGCTCGAATCCTTGCCTGACTCAGAAGTACTCGACCGCATGCGCGAACTCGTTCCGAGCCGCGATTGTGCTCCGGCTGACATGCTCCACAACTGGAGTGCTCTCGAACGTATGCGTGACGACGCGGTCGCCTTTTCGACGCCGTGACGACAGACCCGGGTGCTTCCGCAACCGTCGTTCGCGGAGCCCGGAGGTTCCATCCTTCGAGGGCGTGCACCTACCCAAGCCGACGCCCGCGCGACACCCGCGCGAACGTCGGCCGGGATGACTACTTCCGGTTAGCCCGGTAGTAAGCGATCAGCGCCTGAGTCGAGGCGTCCTGCGCGCCCAGGGCGGCGTCGTCGCCCTCGATCGCCGGGGCGATCTCGAGCGCGAGCTTCTTGCCCAGCTCCACGCCCCACTGATCGAACGAGTTGATGCCCCAGATGACGCCCTGCGTGAAGGTGATGTGCTCGTACAGCGCGATGAGCTGGCCCAGCACGGCGGGGGTCAGGGACGGCGCAAAGATCGACGTCGTCGGCTTGTTGCCGGCGAACGTGCGGGCGGCGACCAGCGCACCCGTGGTGCCCTCGGCCTCCACCTCGGCGGAGGTCTTGCCGAACGCCAGCGCCTTGGTCTGTGCCAAGAAGTTCGCCAGGAACAGCGCGTGCACGTCCTGGCCGCCGTCGGTGAGCGGGTAGGCGGGGTTCACCACGGCGATGAAGTCCGCCGGGATGAGCTTGGTGCCCTGGTGAATGAGCTGGTAGAACGCGTGCTGGCCGTTGGTGCCGGGCTCGCCCCAGAAGATCTCGCCGGTCTCCGTGGTGACGGGCGTGCCGTCCCAGCGCACGGACTTGCCGTTGGACTCCATGGTGAGCTGCTGCAGGTACGCGGCAAAGCGGTGCAGCTGCTGCGCGTAGGGCAGCACGGCGTGCGACTGCGCGCCCAAGAAGTTCACGTACCAGACGTTCAGCAGGCCCATCAGGACCGGCACGTTCTGGGCGAGCGGGGTCTCCGCAACGTGACGGTCCACGGCGTGGAAGCCCTCGAGCAGCTCACCGAACACGTCCGGTCCCAGCGCGATCACGAGCGACAGGCCGATGGCCGAGTCCACCGAGTAGCGGCCTCCCACCCAGTCCCAGAATCCAAAGGCATTGGCAGGGTCGATGCCGAACGCCGCGACCTTGTCCAGCGCGGTGGAGACGGCCACAAAGTGGTGCGCCACGGCGTCGGCCTTCTCGGCGTCGGTACCGGTGGCCACGCCAGCCGCGGCCAGCGACGACCACAGCCAGTCGCGGGCCAGTCGCGCGTTGGTGAGCGTCTCCAGCGTGGTGAAGGTCTTGGACGCCACGATGAACAGCGTGGTCTCGGGGTCCAGGCCCTTGAGCTTCTGGCCCATGTCCGTGGGGTCGATGTTGGACACGAAGCGGGCGGAGATGCCGGCGGTCGCGTAGGGCTCGAGCGCCTCGTAGACCATCACGGGGCCCAGGTCCGAGCCTCCGATGCCGATGTTCACCACGGTCTTGACGGGCTTGCCGGTGATGCCGGTCCACTCGCCCGAGCGCACGCGCTCGCCGAAGGCGGACATCTTGGCCAGCACCTCCTGCACGTCGGCGTCCACGTCCTGGCCGTCCACCACGAGCGCGGGGGACGCGTCGGCGGGGCGGCGCAGCGCGGTGTGAAGCACGGCGCGGTCCTCGGTGGTGTTGATGTGCTCGCCGGAGAGCATCGCGGCGTAGCGATCGGCCACGCCCGTCTGCTCGGCGAGCTTCACCAGGGAGGCGAGGATCTCGTCGGTGATGAGGTTCTTGGAGAGGTCGACGTGAAGGTCGGCCAGAGGCAGCGAGAAGCGCTCGACGCGCGAGGCGTCGGCGGCAAACCAGCCGCGGAGGTCGGGGGTGAAGGCGGCCTGGTGGGCGGTGAGCTCGGCCCAGGCAGACGTGGAGGTGGGGTCAATGGGTGCGTTCACCCTCCCAGCCTATCCGCGCCACACCGGGACCTGCGCGGCCCCAGGGCCTAAGCGTCGGGATCGGTGGGGGGAGGCGGCACCAGAACGATGGCGCCTGACCCCCTCGCGCCGGGCTTGGGCGCGAGTGCCTGGATCACCACGGCCGCACCCACGAGCGCGGCGCTGAGCGGCATGGCAAAGCTGGTGATCATCTGCGAGATGACCGCCACAGGATAGAAGCCAAGCCGGCCGTTAGCGCCCAGATAGTCGTACGTGCGATAGACGATGCTCGAGCCGAACAGGATGAACAGTGCGCCTGCGGTCGCGAGCACGGCGGCCCACCACAGGCAGCGCTTGGCGACTGGATGCATGAGATTCCCCCTCGAATCAGAGATTTCTATCGAACCTAACACCGCGCGCCTGGCCACGCGCGCGCTGGGCCCGTAGCCTGGCCGCGTGCACAAGATCTTCGCCATGCCGTTCGCCAGCGTGTACCCCCACTACGTCACCAAGGTGGAGCGCAAGGGGCGCACGGTGGCCGAGCTTCACGAGGTGATTGAGTGGCTCACTGGCTTTGACGACGCGGCGGTCGCCAGGCACATCGAGCAGCAGACGACGTTCGAGGACTTCTTTGCCGAGGCGCGGCTCAACCCCCTTGTTACCGAGATCAAGGGCGTGATCTGCGGCGTGCGGGTCGAGGAGATCGAGGATCCGCTCATGCAGAAGATCCGCTACCTGGACAAGCTCGTGGACGAGCTGGCCAAGGGCAAGGCCATGGAGAAGGTGCTGCGGGGCTAGCCGTTCTGGCGCACACGCGCCACGCCGGAGCTCGACGTGGGCGGGGCCGCCTCGATGCCGCGAGCCCGCGCCACTACCAGCCCGCGCTGCGAGGTCCAGAAGCGGTGAAGCATGCGGCGCAGAACATCGGGCGTGGCATCGGCGCCAAAGGCCTCGGTGCCCGGCTCAAACCGCACGCCCTCGGCCAGGGCGCCCGCGCGCACGGGGGAGAAGCCGATCTCGGAGA
The DNA here is from genome assembly GCA_003246255.1 of Demequina lutea. Classification (GTDB taxonomy): domain Bacteria; phylum Actinomycetota; class Actinomycetes; order Actinomycetales; family Demequinaceae; genus Demequina; species Demequina lutea_A. Next base: position 1,560 of record QKAX01000070.1, on the reverse strand, counting down.
TGAACCGCGCCACCGGGTCCACGTCTTCCTCGTAGTCGCCCGCGATGGCGATGCCGCGGCGCTCGGGGTGGCCGGCGGGGCGCGACAGGTTCTCAAGCTCCCACACGCTCGCGTGGTTGAGCGCCTTGACGATGTTCGCGCCGGGCAGCCACTTGGCCACGGTCTCCGAGGTGGAGGTGGTGGGGTCCGCGAGCTCGGCGTGGTGCCCGTCGGTCTCCCACCAATAGTTGGTGGCGTCCACGACGAGCCGCTCGCTGAGCGCCTCGACGGGCAGGCTGGGCACCTTGAGGATGGGCACCGCAAGGATCACGATGTCGGACTCGCACGCCTCCGTGGCCCACACGGCCCGGGCTCCCGGGGCGGCGTTGGCCACCACGTAGTCGATGTCCTGCGGGTCGCCCGAATTGGCGACCACCACCTCGCGGCCGGCGGCGCGCGCCAGATGCGCCAGCACGAGTCCCACGCGCCCGGCGCCGAGGATGCCCACTCTCACAGTCGCATCCTATTGCCCAGCGTTCCTAGGTTGAGGAAACGACGCGTCCGGCGCGCTGGCAGCTAGTCCAGCTCGGGAGCGACCGTGCGGCGGCCCTTCACATACACGCCCGCGATGGCCGGCTGGCGCAGCCCCACGAGCAGCGTGAAGAGCTCCTCGAGCGTGGCCTGCTCCTCGTCGTCGGAGCGGATGCCGTGGCGCAGCATCGCGTCCAGCGGCTCCCACTTGGACGTGTCGATCAGCAAGAAATCAGCGTCCTTGCCCGCGTCAAAGTTGCCGAACGCGTGCTCCATGTCCAGCGCCCGCGCGCCGGCGAGCGTCGCCGTGAACAGCAGCTCCGCGGGGTGCAGCGCGAGCCCGGCCTCGCCTTCCTCGCTGATGTGCACCTTGTAGCAGTCGCCGGCCACACGCGAGATGAGCCACTCGTCTCCCGCGCCCACGTCGGTGCCCAGCGCCACGGTGACGCCCGACGCCGTGGTGCGCTTCCACGGCATCGTGCCTGATCCGAGGAACAGTTGGGACGTGGGGCAGTGCGCGATGGCCGTCTCGGTCTCCGCGAGGCGCGCGAGCTCGTCGTCCTGGCAGTGCACAGCGTGCGCCATCGAGGAGCGTCGGCCCAGCAGCGACTTGCCGCCGCGGCGTGACCCTGCCTCGAACAGGCCGTCGTACGTGTCAAGGTAGGAGCCCACGTCGTAGACGCCCAGCACCGCCGCGATCTCGCCGTCGCCCGGGCGGTTGTTCTCATTGAGGTGCGAGTGGAAGTACACGCCCTTGCCGCGCGCCTCGTCGTACAGCTCACCCATGCCTGCCAGCGTCTGGCGCGTCACCGATAGCGAGAAGCGCGGCACCACCGCCACCTGCACCGTCGCCGTGCGCGGGTCGCCGGTGTCCACAGCGTGCCAGCGGTCGATCTCGTCTTGCACGAGCTCCAGCGCGCGGTCCTCGCTCGTGAGCAGCGCGTGCGCTGCGGGCGGGCCAACGGTCTGCACGCCGCGGCCCGACACCACGCGAAGGCCCGCCTCCAGCGTGGTGCGGTACAGCGCGTCCTGGGCGACGGGGAAGGCCGA
>QKAX01000170.1 GCA_003246255.1 Demequina lutea | reverse complement strand
CTCGATGCCTGCGCGCTCAAGCAGGCCGACGAGCGGCGCGGCGTCGTCGTGGGCGGACCAGCCGGCACGGAACGCAACTTCAAAGTGGCCGTCCCACTCGTCATAGCCCGCCTCATCGAGCACGGGGCCGCCGAACGCCTCGTGCAGCTCGTTCGCCCTGCGCATGCGCTGCTCGCGGTGCGTCATCTCGCCGCGCGCGTGGGCCCGGTACCAACCGCTCGCGTCGGAGCGCCAGTGTGCCGTCATGGCCTCCACGTCAAAGCCGCCGGGGAGGTAGAGGTCCGCGACCGTGCGCAGCGCGTGCCTGAACGCGCCCCTCGTGTCCACCAGGGTGTCGTCGATGTCCAGCAGCACGCCTGCGATGGCCTTGGGGCTCATAGCGGCGCGTGACGACGAAGCCGCACGTCGAGTACGAACGGATCGCCCGAGGATTGCCCGCGAGCACGTCAAGCACGATGCGGCGCAGGCCGAGCGGGCCCAGCGCATAGTCGCACACGAGGTTCATCGCCTCCGAGCCCAAGCCACGCCCAAACCAGGCGGGCCCGCGCAAGCTGATGCGCACGTTGGCCGACGCGGCATCGGCGTCGTACTCGTTGATCACCACCTCGCCCGCGTATTCGCCCGTGGCGCGCTCCACGATCGCCCAGTCAAGGCGCTCGTCGGCGTCCACGATGCGAGCCACCCATGCGTCGATCTGCTCGCGCGTGAACTCGGCGGTGGTGGCTGTGAGAGCGCGGCCCTCTGGCTCGTTGACCATCTCCCACACGGCATCGGCGTCAGAGAGGGCGTAGCGACGCAACTCGACGGACTCCCCCACCAGGGTGGGCGTGGTCCAGTCGAGCGTCACGGTATGGCTACGCGCGGCTAGAGCGAGGCGCGAAGGGCGCGCAGACGTGCCAGCGAGTGGTCCTGCCCCAGGATCTCCATGGACTCAAACAGCGGCGGGGAGACCATGCGGCCCGTGATGGCCACACGCAGCGGGCCGAACGCAAAGCGCGGCTTGATGCCCAACTCGTCCACGAGCGTGGCGGTGAGCGCCTCCTGCTGCGCAGTTGCCGCGAAGTCCTCGAGCGGCTCGAGCACGGCGATGGCCGCGTCGAGAATCTCGGCGGCGTTGTCTGGCAGCTTGGCGAGCGCGGCCTCCTCGGGCACGATCTGCCCGTCGCCCACGAAGAGGAAGCCGAGCATGCCGGGAGCCTCTCCCAGCAACTGCATGCGCGTCTGCACGAGCGGGGCCGCGAGCGCGAGCGTCGCCTCCTCGTGAGGGGTGAGGTCCCGCACCTCGGGCCCGGAGACAAGATCGGCGGCGTGCAGGTACGGCACCAGGCGCGCCGCAAAGTCGCTCAGGTCCAGCATGCGCATGTGGTCGGCGTTGATCGCCTCGGCCTTCTTAAGGTCAAAGCGCGCCGGGTTGGGGTTCACGTCCTTGATGTCGAAGGCCGCGATGAGCTCCTTGACTGTGAACACGTCGCGGTCGGGCGCGATGCTCCAGCCCAGCAGCGCCAGATAGTTCAGCAGGCCCTCGGGCAGGAATCCGCGCTCTCGGTGGTGGAACAGGTTGGACTCGGGGTCGCGCTTGGAGAGCTTCTTGGTGCCCTCGCCCAGCACCATGGGCATGTGGGCATAGGCCGGCACGGCGTCTGCGATGCCCAGCTCCACCATGGCGCGCCACAGCACGATCTGCCGCGGGGTCGAGGCAAGCAGGTCCTCGCCGCGCAGCACGTGCGTGATCTTCTGCAGCGCGTCGTCCACGGGGTTCACGAGCGTGTACAGCGGCACGCCATTGGCGCGCACGATCACGTAGTCGGGCACGGTTCCGGCCGGGAACGTGACCTCGCCGCGGATCAAGTCGTTGACGGTGATGTCCTCGTCGGGCATGCGCATGCGCAGCACGGGCTCGCGACCCTCGGCACGGTAGGCGGCCTTCTGCTCATCCGTGAGGTCGCGGTCAAAGCCGTCGTAACCCAACTGAGGGCTGCGGCCGGCAGCCTTGTGACGCGCCTCGATCTCCTCCGCCGTAGAGAAGGACTCGTAGGCGTAGCCGCCCTCGACAAGCCTGCGCACCACGTCGGCGTGGAGGTCGTGGCGCTGCGACTGGCGGTACGGGCCGTAGGGGCCGCCGATGTCGGGGCCCTCGTCGTAGTCGATGCCCAGCCAATGCAGGGCATCGAGGAGCATCAGGTAGCTCTCCTCGGAGTCGCGTTCGGCATCGGTGTCCTCGATGCGGAACACGAGCTCGCCGCCCATGTGGCGGGCGTAGGCCCAGTTGAAGAGGGCCGTGCGCACCATGCCCACGTGGGGCAGGCCGGTGGGCGACGGGCTAAAGCGAACGCGAACCTTGCTCATGTCTCTTTCCTCGGCGCCTTAGCGCCGCACGACCGGGTTGCGCAGCACACCCAGGTCCTCGATCTCGATCTCCACCACGTCGCCGTGGTTGAGGGTGGTGACGCCCGCGGGCGTGCCTGTCAGGATGATGTCGCCAGGCAACAGCGTGACTACCTCGGACACCATGGACACGGCATTGACCACGTCCACCAGCATGTCCTTGGTGTGGCCAGCCTGCGCCTGGGTGCCGTTGATGCGCGACGCGATCTCCACGTCGTCGTGCGCGAGCTCCGTCTCGATCCAGGGTCCCAGCGGCAGCGACGTGTCGAAGGCCTTGGCGCGGAACCATTGGTTCTCTTGGCGCTGTAGGTCCCGCGCGGTGACGTCGTTGGCGCACGTGTAGCCGTAGATGAAGTCCTCGGCGTTCTCGGGGCTCACGTCCTTGCACACGCGGCCGATGACGATAGCCAGCTCGGCCTCGAGCTGTACGTCCTCGGAGTACGAGGGCAGCACGATCGGGTCGTCGGGGCCAATCACGGCGGTGTTGGGCTTGAGGAACAGCAGCGGCATGGCGGGCACCTCGCCGCCCATCTCCTTGGCGTGCTCCGCATAGTTCTTGCCCAGGCACACGACCTTTGAGCGCGGGATGACGGGAGCGAGGAGGCGCACCTCATCGGTGAGCTTGATCCGCTCCCCCGTGGGCTTTCCAGCGATGTACATGGGGTCGCCGGTCAGGACGAGGAGCTCCTCTTCGCCTGGCGCCCCGTCCACGATCGCGTAGCGGGGCTCATCTCCTGTGGTGAAGCGGGCAATACGCATGGTGTCTAGCGTAGCCGCCGGGCGCGTCGCGGACCGCGCGCGTAGCCTGGGAGAATGAGTGGACACCACCGCCAGCAGATCACGGCCGATGCCTCGCAGGGCCTCGACCTCGTGCTCGCCGTTGCCGACGCCCACCCCGACGCCCCACTGGGCGACGCCTACCTGGGCCGCACCACCACCGACGTCCTGGCTCACCTTCACGCGTGGCACGAGTTGTTCGCGGGGTGGATCGCCGCGCACGACGCCGGGGACTCAGTCGCGTACCCCGCGGCGGGGTTCACGTGGCGCGAGCTGGATGCGCTCAACGAGGCGATCTACGAGGCTCACGCGGGGCGCGACTTTGCGGCAGTGAGGGCCTCTCTCGTAGCCTCGCACGAACGTATGCTTGGCCTGCTCGCGGCGCTCAGCGACGCCGATCTCGAGGCACCCGAGGCCTTTCCGTGGGCCGGCGGCGAGGCCATCGGCGCCGTGGCTCACGAGTGCCTGGGCGCCCACTACGCGTGGGCGACGGAGACCTTTGAGGCCGCGGGCCTTGCCTCGCAGTAGCGTCGGAGCGTGACGCCACCTCCCGCGCCGGTACGCGCCTCGCGCCTGCGCGCCTCGCTCGACGGGCGCATCCCGGGGCTGGACCTCGCGCGCGCCCTCGCCCTGATCGGCATGATCGGCGCGCACGTGGGCAACGAAGGCGAGCCTGGCACCGGGGGCGGCTGTGTGGATCGTGCACGGCAGGTCGTCCGCGCTGTTCGCGGTGCTGGCCGGCGTTGCCATAGCGATCATGGCTCGGCGAGGCCACCAGTCCGTTCGCTACACCGCGGCCCGCATCGGCACCCGCGGCGGCCTCCTCATGCTGTTCGGCTACGCACTGTGGGTACGCCAGTCGATGTGGTGCTCACCAACCTGGGGCTCATGTTCGTGTTGGCGCTGCCGAGCCTCAGGTGGCCACCCGCGGCGCTGCTGGCCGGCGCCGCCGTCGCGTTCACCGCGGGATCGCTCGTGGCGCGCACCTTCACCGACGCGCTGCTCTCTGTGCCCGTCGCGGAGAAGCTCGTGAGCTACCACTACCCAGCCGTCGCGTGGATCGGGTACGTGTGGATCGGCATGGCCGTGGGGCGAGCGCCGCTCGCGCGCGGCGCCACAGCAATCCCGCTGGCGGCGTGGGGAGCCACAGCGGCCGTCATCGGCTACGGAGGCGGCCTGGTGCTCGGCTCACCCGCGCCGTGGAGCGGACGCGACGCGTCGGCGTGGTTCTCCGTCACGCCGCACTCCAACGCAACGCTGGAGCTCGTGGGCAACGCGGGCTTCGCCGTGCTGGTGATTGCCGCGTGCCTCGCCGTCGCCCGCGCGACGTGGTGGCAGGCGCCTCTGCTGGCATTCGGCACGATGTCGCTCAGCGTCTACTCCGCGCACATCGTCGTGATCGCGATTGCCGGCGACGGCGTCGTCTGGCAACCATCCAACGCGTTCTACGTGGCGCTTACGGGCAGCCTCATCGTTGCGGCGACAGCGTGGCGTGCCTGGCGGGGTACGGGACCGCTGGAGCAAGGTGTCACCCGCCTGTCTACTGACACGGCGGACGCACTTGTGGGAAGGTCCCGTATATGACGGACACGACGGGGTTGTTCCCAGGCAAGCACTTCATCTCCACGGTGCTGGATGCGCTCGAGACCAAGATGGCCATGAGCGGCGGCCTCGCCCGCGTCTACCTGATGCGCGCCGCCATGGCTGGCGGCCTCATCGGCGTCATGTACCTCACCAACTACACGATCCTTGCGGCGTTTGCGGGAGTGGGCGGCGGGGCGTTCATGGACATCGGCCGCAT
>QKAX01000060.1 GCA_003246255.1 Demequina lutea | reverse complement strand
GCTGCCCCTGTCGCAATGTGAGATTCCGCACCGTTCAGGGTGTGCGAATCCCACAATCCCCATACGATGCGTGTATGGCCGGGTGCGCCGTGGATGCGGGAGGCCGCATGCGAGGGACCGGATTCACTCGCCTCCCCCTGAGGCGTGGCCAGTGAATCCGCCTACTTTTCGCGCCCGCAGCCAGGCGATCTGGCTCGCCGTCCTCATCGTCGCGGTGACGGGCGTGATCGCCGCGATCGACCTTACACTCCCCCTCGGCTACAACATCTCGTTCCTCTACGTCGCTGTGGTGCTGCTCGCGGGCTTATATCGACGCCCAGGGGTGGTCACCGCTGTCAGCCTGATCGCGCTGACGCTCACCCTGGTCGCGCCCGCGGCCAAGGAACACCCGGAGAATGAGCTACCGCTCAGCGCCATCTGGTTTGCACGCGGAGTGGCCGGCGCGGTGGTGATCACCACAGCCATCATCATCGGCATTGTGATTGCACGAGACCGCGACGCGACGGAACTCGGCCGGGCGCTCAAAGCCGCGGAGCGCCAGCGAGAGCTCGACCGACGCATGCTGGACGCCGCGTCCAACGTGGCCGCCATCGGCACCTGGTCCATCAACTCTGAGGACGATCGCTTCGACTGGTCCCCCACCGCCGCAGAGATTCACGGATACGAGCCCGGGTTCCGGCCCACGCGACATGAGGTGCTCGACATGTTCGACCCCGAGGACTCGGAGAGACTTCGTGGCACGTTCCACCTCGCGTGGAAGACCGGGGAACCCTTCCGCGAGGAGCTGCGCGTCAATCTGCCAGACGGCTCGCAGCGATGGATCGTCAAGATGGGAAAGACGATCCGCACGGGCGACAACAAGGTGGCGCAACTTCACGGCACCGTGCAGGACATCTCCCGCTGGAAGGGCGCCGAGGAGGAGGCGCAGGAGCTCACCAACCGCTTTGCGCAGTTCGCCGCCGTGATGCCCATCATCATCTGGACGGCGGACCCTCGGGGCCGCATCGAGTACTTCAACCAGACACTCATGGACTATGCGGGCGTGGGCAAGGGAGAGCTGCTCGGCGACGACTGGGTAGACGCGGTGGATCCGAGGGACCTGGACCGTGTCAAGGCCGCGTGGGAGCACTCCATCGCCACCGGCGACCCGTACGACATCGAGTACCGAGTGAAGTCCGCGACGGGCACCTTCGAGTGGCATCACCTGGCAGCGCAGGCCGAGTACGACGAGATGGGCTCCATCATTCGCTGGTGGGGCAGTTCGGTGAACGTGGATGCCACCCGAAAGCTCCGTGAGGAGGCGGACCGCCTCGCGGCCGAGCGCGAGGCCATGCTCGAGTCGATGAGCGACGGCATGTACTCAGCCGACGAAGAGTGGCGCTTCATGTATGTCAACGCAAGTGCCGAGCGCCTGCTCAACACGACGCGCGACAAGCTGATCGGCAGGGGCGTCTGGGACGTCTACCCCACCGGCCAGGGCAGCGATCTGCAACGCGTCATGAAGCTCGTGATGGCGACTGGCCATCCGGCCCGGCTGGAGTTCCACTCGGACCTCCTCGACAAGTGGCTCGACATGAGCATCACGCGCTCGCCCGCCGGCATCACCGTCTTCATGCGAGACGTCACGGAGGTGCGCAAGCTCTCCGAGCAGCTCGCCCAGTCGCAACGGCTTGAATCGGTGGGGCGCCTCACAGGCGGCGTCGCGCACGACTTCAACAACGTGCTCACGGTGGTGCTGGGAGGCGCCGATGCGGTGCTCGCGGAGCCCGACCTGCCCACCGAGGCGCGCGAGATGGCTCAACTCGTCGTGGACGCCGCGCAACGCGGCGCAGAGCTCACCAACAGACTGCTCGCCTTCGCGCGCAAGCAGCCGCTGCAGCCCAAGGCCGTGAGCCCCTTTGACCTCCTCACCAACCTCGCACCACTGCTGCATCGCACGCTGGGCGAGAACATCGACCTGGTCGTGGCTCCCCACGTGGCGCTGCCCAACATCGAGGTGGACCCGAGCCAGCTCGAGAACGCGCTGCTCAACCTCACCATCAATGCGCGCGACGCGATGCCTCACGGCGGAAAGCTCACCGTGGACGCCACGGAGGTCACGCTCGATGAGGGCTACGTGACGGCGCACTCCGAGGTGGAGCCCGGAAGCTACGTGGTCATCACCGTGACGGACTCCGGCACAGGCATCGAGCCATCGATCATCGACCAATTGTTCGACCCCTTCTTCACCACCAAGGCCGCCGGCAAGGGCTCGGGCCTGGGCTTGGCCATGGTGTGGGGCTTTGTGAAGCAGTCGGGCGGCTCCGTCACCGTGTACTCCGAAATGGGGGTGGGCACGGCGTTCAACCTCTACTTCCCCATCACGGCGACGGCGGCACATGTCACGCCCCAAGCTTCACCCCAGCTCGCTTCGATGCGCGGCACGGGCACGATCCTGTTGGCCGAGGACGATGACCTGGTGCGGCTCTTTGCCACCAACCACCTGCGCTCGCTCGGCTACACGGTCTACGACACGCCGTCGGGACCCGAGGCGCTCGAGAGGCTCGAGACGCTCAAGCACATCGATCTGCTGTTCACAGACGTCATCATGCCTGGTGGATTGACGGGTCGAGACCTCGCCGACGAGGTGCTGCGTCGGCGACCCGGCACCCCCGTGCTGTACGCATCGGGCTACACCGAGAATGTCATCCTCCACAATGGCAGGCTGGACGAGGGCGTCGAGCTCTTGGCGAAGCCGTACTCGGCTCGTCAACTCGGTGCGCGCGTCCACGACATGTTGGTGAGCGTGAGAGAGGGGGACGTTTGACTGCGCCCACGTCACGCGGCCGCGTGCTCATCATCGACGACGACCGCTTGGTCGCCGCGATGCTCTCAGCCCACGTGCGAGCAGCGGGCTTCGACTCGAAGGTCACGAGTGATGCCGCTGATTTCTACCAGATCGAGCGCGAGTGGGAACCCGACTTTGTGATCGTCGATCTCGTCATGGACCGGGTGGACGGACTCGCGGTGCTCAAGCACTTGGCAGAGGTGAAGTCACGGGCCGCCGTGGTGATCGCGAGCGGCATGGGCTCCAAGATCCTTGACGCGGCCAGGCAGTTCGCGGGAGCCAACGGACTCTCCTACGGCGGGGTGCTCGCCAAGCCGTTCCGCCGCGCCGATGTCGCGGCAGTGCTCGACGTGAGCGTCAAGCACCCGGAGGCTCCCAAGGAGCCCGCGGTAGACGTGCTGACCACGTGGGACGCCGAGCGCTTCGAGGTGGAGCTCAAGGAGGCAGTGGCGCAGGGGCACCTTGGTGTGGTGTATCAACCGAAGGTTTCCTGCCTCGACGGCACCGTGATGGGGTTCGAGGCCCTGGTGCGGTGGTACCACCCCGTGCACGGCCTCATTGTCCCCACATCGTTTATTCCTCGCGCGGAGAGCGTTGGCCTGGTGCATCTCATCACCGACACCGTCGCCGAGCAGGCCCTGACCTGGTTCGCCACGCATCGCGCCCAGACGCGCGAGCACCTGTCCATCAACATCTCCGCGTCCGAGCTGACCGAGAGCGATCTTGACCGCCGCCTCGTGGCGCTGTGCCGGGATCTGCGCCTCTACACCGAGCGCGTGGTACTTGAGGTGACGGAGACGAGCGC
>QKAX01000101.1 GCA_003246255.1 Demequina lutea | reverse complement strand
CCAACGCCGGGGGCCTTCGTTGCGCCTGGGGACCGCCTACGCAGCCTTGGAGCCTCGCAGCTCCTGACGCACTGTGGCGACGATGTCCTCAATGTTGAACTCGGCGGGCTTGGAGTAGATCTCCCTGCCACCGGCGCGGAACGTAAACACACCCTGGTCGCCGGGCTTGAGGCTCACCGACGCGAGCTTGTTGCCAAACTCGGTCAGCAGCCGTCGCTGGGCGTCCACCGCGCGGTCAAGGTAGCCGCAGGGCACGCAGTACTCGATCTCAATGTTCATGGGGTCCTCCTGAAAGGAACAACGCCAGGGCGCGCGCCGCTAGTCCCCAGGGACGCGGGGTGCAGGCGCTCGCCCGATGAGGGCGTCGGTGGCGTTACTCGGCGGCGACGAAGGAACGACGCGCGCGCAGGGCCTCGAGGGCCTCGTTGAGAAGGGCCTCGCCCTCCTCATCAGAGCGGCGCTCCTTCACGTACGCGAGGTGAGTCTTGTACGGCTCGTTGCGCAGCGGCTCCGGCGGGTTGTCCTTATCGAGACCCGCGGGCAGACCGCAGCGGGGGCAATCCCACTCGGCCGGAATCTCGCGGTCCTCACCCACCGCAAAGCTAGGGCTCGTGACGTGGCCCTTCACGCAGTAGTACGAGAACACCTCGCGGGGCGCGGACTCGCCGCGCTCCGCCTCTCCCATCGGTCCCGCGCCCACGCGCGAGCCGCGAATGGCGTTACCACCTGCCATGGTGTCAGCCCTTCCTTACTTGCCTGATGCCGTTAGATGCCGAAGCGGGACACGAGGCCAAGCAGCACGATCGACATGCCCCACGCCACTGCCACGCCCCACGTAATGCGCGAGAGGTTGCGCTCGCCCACAGCGGTGCTCTGGATACCGGAGGCGAGGCCCCCGCCGAACACGTCCGTGATGCCGCCACCGCGGCCGCGGTGCACCAGCACGAGGCCGATCAGCAACAGGCTGGTGATGACCAGCACAACCCACAGGATGGTTGTCAGAACGGACACGCTTCTCCTCAATTGAAAGAACTTGGTGTCAAGGATACGCGAAGCGGCGCATGCCGCCTTGCCCTCGACGCGAAGCGTCCCGCCGCGCCGAACATCTCCGACGCGGCGGGACGTATGAATTACGCGGTGACGTGCTCCTGGAAGCGCACGATCTTGGCGAACTCCTCGGGGTCGAGGCTCGCGCCGCCCACCAGGCCGCCGTCCACGTCGGGCTCGGCCATCAGCTGAGCGATCGAGCTGGACTTCACGGAGCCTCCGTAGAGGACGCGCACGCCTGCGGCGAGCTCGGCGTCATACATCTCGGCGAGCTTGCCGCGGATCGCACCGCAGACCTCCTGCGCGTCGGCAGGGGTCGCGACCTCGCCGGTGCCGATGGCCCACACGGGTTCATAGGCGATGACGACGTCCTTGGCCTTGTCGGCGTCGAGGCCCGCGAGCGAGCCCTCCACCTGGGCGAGCGTGTACGAGACGTGCTCGCCTGCCTTGCGGATGTCCAGGCCCTCGCCCACGCACACGATCGGCACGATGCCGTTGTCGAACGCGGCCTTGGCCTTGGCGGCCACCACGGCGTCGGTCTCGCCGTGGTACTCGCGGCGCTCGGAGTGGCCGACCACGACGTAGTCGACGCCCAGCTTCGCAAGCTGCGTGCCCGAGACCTCGCCGGTGTACGCGCCGGAGGCGTGCTCCGAGATGTCCTGCGCGCCGTACTTGATCTCCAGCTTGTCGGCGTCCACGAGCGTCTGCACCGAGCGCAGCGACGTGAAGGAGGCCATCACGGCCGCCTCGACCTTGGTGAAGTCGTGCTTGGCGTCGCGCAGCAGCCACGCGAGCTTCTGCACGGTGTGCGTCGCCTCGAGGTGGTCGAGGTTGAGCTTCCAGTTACCTGCAATGAGCGGGGTACGAGCCATGAGTTACGCCTCCAGCACGGCGAGGCCCGGCAGGACCTTGCCCTCGAGAAGTTCGAGCGACGCGCCGCCACCCGTGGAGATGTGGCCGAAGCCGTCCTCGTCGAAGCCGAGGATGCGCACGGCGGCGGCGGAGTCGCCACCACCGACGACGGAGAAGCCGTCCGAGTCGATCATCGCCTGCGCGACGGCCTTGGTGCCGTTCGCGAAGGCCTCGAACTCGAAGACTCCCATGGGGCCGTTCCACACGATCGTCTTGGCATCGGCAATCTTGGCGGCGAAGAGCTTCGCCGACTCGGGGCCGATGTCCAGACCCATGCGCTCGGCGGGGATCGCGTCGGCCGCGCACACGTCGTGCGGGGCGTCGGCGGCGAAGGAGTCGGCGGCCACGATGTCCGTGGGCAGCACGATCTCCACGCCATTGGCCTCGGCCGTGGCGAGGTAGCCCTTGACGGTGTCAAGCTGCTCCTCCTCGAGGAGGCTCTTGCCCACCTCGAAGCCCTTGGCCTTGAGGAACGTGAACACCATGCCGCCGCCGATCAGCAGGCGGTCCGCCTTGGTCAGCAGGTTGGCGATGACGCCCAGCTTGTCGGATACCTTGGAACCACCGAGCACCACGGCGTACGGGCGCGCGGGGTCGGTCACGGCCTTGCTCAGCGACTCGACCTCCTTCTGCACCAGCAGGCCGGCGGCGGCCGGGAGAACCTTGGCGACGTCGTAGACCGACGCCTGCTTGCGGTGCACCACGCCGAAGCCGTCCGAGACGAACACGTCGGCCATCGAAGCCAACTCGGCGGCGAGCGCCTCGCGCTCCTCGTCGACCTTGGAGGTCTCGCGGGCGTCGAAGCGCACGTTCTCCAGCATGAGCACCTCGCCGTCGGTGAGCGCGGCGGCCTTGGCCTTGGCGTCGTCACCCACGAGGTCGGCTGCCAGCGTCACGGGCTTGCCGAGCAGCTCGGCGAGGCGAGCTGCGGCGGGGGCCAGCGAGTACTTGTCCTCGGGCTCGCCCTTGGGGCGGCCGAGGTGGGCCGTCACGATGACCGCGGCGCCTGCGGCGAGCAGGGCCTCGATCGTGGCGACGGAGGCGCGCACGCGACCGTCGTCGGTGATGGTGGTGCCGTCCAGCGGCACATTCAGGTCGGAGCGAACCAGCACCTTCTTGCCGGTGAGGTCACCCAGGCTGTCAATCGTCTTCAGCATGATCTTCCTTGTCGTGACAGAGAAACGTCCGCACACGCAGATGCGTGTGCGGACGTTTCCATCAGTTAAATGCTTAGAGGCGCTCGCCGACGTACGACGTGAGCTTCACGAGGCTGCTCGAGTAGCCCCACTCGTTGTCGTACCAGGAGACGACCTTCACCATGTTGCCGTTGACCTTGGTCAGCTTGGCGTCGAAGATCGACTGCGCGGGGTCGGTCACGATGTCCGAGGAGACGATGTCGTCCTCGGTGTACTTCAGCGTGCCGGCCATTGCGCCCTCAGCGGCGGCCTTAATCGCGGCGTTGACCTCTTCGATCGTGGTCTCCTTGGAGGCCTCGAAGGTCAGGTCGGTGGCCGAACCGGTGATGGTGGGAACGCGCATCGCGAAGCCGTCCAGCTTGCCCTTGAGCTCGGGCAGCACGAGGGCAACAGCCTTCGCGGCACCGGTCGAGGTGGGGACGATGTTCTGCGCGGCCGCACGGGCACGACGGAGATCCTTGTGGGGGCCGTCCTGCAGGTTCTGGTCGCCGGTGTACGCGTGGATCGTGGTCATCAGACCCTTCTCGATGCCGATCGCGTCGTTGAGCGCCTTCGCCATGGGGGCGAGGCAGTTCGTGGTGCACGAGGCGTTCGAGATGACGTGGTGCGCCGCCGGGTCGTAGTCGGTGTGGTTCACACCCACAACGAAGGTGGCGTCCTCGTTCGAGGCGGGGGCAGAGATGATGACCTTCTTGGCGCCGGCCTCGATGTGGGCCTTGGCCTTGGTCGCGTCCGTGAAGAAGCCGGTCGACTCGATCACGATGTCAGCGCCCAGGTCGCCCCAGGGGAGGTTGGCGGGGTCACGCTCGGCGAGGGCCTTGATGGCCTTGCCGTCGACGTAGATCGCGTCGTCGTCGTACGAGATCTCACCCGGGAAGATGCCAAGCACGGTGTCGTACTTGAGCAGGTGGGCGAGCGTCTTGTTGTCGGTGAGGTCGTTCACTCCCACGACCTCGATGTCGGCGCCCGACGCGACAATCGCGCGGAAGAAGTTACGTCCGATTCGGCCGAAGCCGTTGATACCGACCTTGATGGTCACTTTGACTCCTCGGCTCGCGCGGTGATCGCGCGTTTGGGGATGTTGGTCTGCGCTTGCGCGCCGGGCCCCACCTGTGGTGAAGCACTACGTCAACCCTACTACTACCGGAGGGTCCCGTGTGTGACCCAGGTCCCGTCCTAGGACCCTTTCCCGGGGTGCGAAGAGAGCACTCCATCGGCGGGGTGTGATGTGCGCTACGAGTGGTTAGTCGAGGTCCTCGAGGTCGGGACCTATTCCCGCCTCGGTATCCGGGATGCCGAGGTCCTTTGCCTTCTTGTCAGCAGTGGCAAGCAGACGTCGGATACGCCCAGCGACCGCGTCCTTTGTGAGCGGAGGAGTGGCGAGCTTGCCCAACTCCTCGAGCGACGCATCGCGGTGCTTCATGCGCAGCTCGCCTGCCTCACGGAGGTGCTCGGGCACCTCGTCGGCGAGGATCGCGAAGGCCCGGTCGACGCGTGCGCTCGCTGCCACCGCAGCCTGCGCGGAGCGACGCAGGTTCGCGTCGTCGAAGTTCGCCAGTCGGTTGGCGGTGCCGCGCACCTCGCGGCGCGTCCGCTTCTCTTCCCACTCCAGGACAGAGTCGTGCGCACCGAGGCGTGCGAGCAAGCCGGAGATGGCATCGCCGTCGCGGATCACGACCCGGTCCACTCCCCTGACCTCACGCGACTTTGCCGCAATACTGAGTCGACGCGCGGCACCGACGAGCGCGAGGGCCGCCTCGGGACCCGGCGACGTCACCTCAAGGCTTGCCGAGCGGCCAGGTTCGGTCAGCGATCCGTGAGCGAGGAACGCCCCGCGCCACGCCGCGACAGTGTCCTCGATTGACCCGCCCACTACCTGTGGGGGCAACCCGCGCACCGGGCGCCCGCGGTGGTCAAGCAGGCCCGTCTGTCGGGCCAACGACTCGCCCTCCTTGACCACCCGCACCACGTAGCGATTGCCTCGCTTCAGGGCCCCTCCCGACACCACGATGATCTCCGAACCAAGGTTGTATACCTCGTGGATGAAGGTCCTGAGCCGTCGCGCGGAAGCGGCGGTGTCAAGCTCAGCCTCGATCACAATGCGGCCGGAGACGATGTGCAGCCCACCCGCGAAGCGCAGGGTTGTCGCGATCTCTGCTTTGCGAGCCGACACCCTTTCCACGGGGACTCGTGCGAGTTCGTCCTTAACCTGAGCCGTCAGAGCCATGCGCCTATCCTGCCACCTCGGGTGGGGGCGATTCGCCGGAAATGGCATGCAATGCCTCACTCAAGCGCCGCGCGAACGCCACCGCGTCATGCCGATCGGTCGTGCCATCGGCCCTCATATCCGCGACGATGAGGTGCGAGCCCCACTGGGCCACCTCGGCCCTGAGCGCCGCGTCGTCGTGCTGCGAGTCCACAAGCACCACGGCGGGCCTAAAGCGCGGCTCGAGCTCCCGCAACGCACGAATGTCGTCGACCCTGTCGGTCCCCAACGTCTCCTTGTCCTCGTAGGCGATGTTCAGTGCCAACACCGTGCGCGGGCCCGCCTCGACAAGCGCAGCAGCGATGGGCGCGACCAAGAAGTGGACGAGCACCGAGGTGAACCACGAACCGGGGCCGAGCACGACAGCGTCGGCGTCGCGGATGGCATCCAGAGTCTGCTCCGGCACGGCCGGCTCCGACGGCTCGAGGTGAAGCGCCTCGAGCTCACCGCTCGCCGTCGCAACGGCGACCTGCCCGTACACGACGCTCCTGCCGGTGGGGCGCCGCACCACCGCCGAGATCTGCAGCGGCTCCAAGGCGAGCGGTAGCACCCGTCCCTGCGCGTGCAGCAACTCCGCTACCCACGCGAGTCCGTCGACGATGTCGCCGGTCCGCTCCCACAGCACGGCTATCAGCAGATTGCCGAGCGCGTGCCCGTCCAGCGGGCCACCGGTGGAGAAGCGCGTTTGCAGAACGTCGCGCCACGTTGTCCCCCACTCGGAGTCGTCGCAGAGCGCGCTCAACGCCATCCGCAGGTCGCCCGGCGGGAGAATCCCCATCTCGGTGCGCAACCGGCCGGACGAGCCGCCGTCGTCGGCGACGGTGACGACAGCAGTGAGCTCCGCGTCGAGTCGTCGCAGCGCCGTAAGCGTCGTCGCAAGGCCGTGGCCGCCGCCCAGGGCGACCACACGACGCCGCGTCACGACGTCGGACGGTCGCGATGGGTCACGCGCACCGCAATGTCACGTTCGCGCAGCACGCGCGCGATCTCCTCCGCCACCGCGACGGACCTATGCTTTCCGCCGGTACAGCCCACGCCGATCGTCACCGAGTGCTTATCGTGAGCTCGATAGCGACCCAACACGAGCGTCAGCATGTCGGCGTAGCTGCGCACAAAGTCAGCAGCCCCCGCCGAGGCCAACACAAAGTCCCGTACAGGCTCGTCGAGGCCTGTCAGCGGCTTCAACTCCGGAACCCAATGCGGATTGTCGAGGAACCTCACGTCCGCCACGAAGTCGGCGTCTGCCGGAAGGCCATTGCGAAAGCCGAAGGAGACGATGTTCACTGACAGCGGCGCATCCTCCTCGCCCACCTCGCTGGTGATCCTGTCTCGCAGCTGGTGCACATTGAGCTCACTGGTGTCGATCACGACATCCGCACGTTCCCGTAGCGGCACAAGCAGGGCCCGCTCCGCCGCGATGCCCTCCAGCAGCGTTCCGCCCTTCTGAAGCGGATGCGGGCGCCGCGCCTCTTCAAAGCGGCGCACCAGCACAGCATCAGAGGCGTCGAGGAACACGAGCCTCACCGCGATACCCTTCTCCGCCATATCGTCGAGCACAGCCTCGACATCCTGGAACAGACCCCCGCCGCGCACATCGACGACGACGGCGAGACCGTCCTTGGCGTCGCTCGCCACCATCGACACGAGGCCCCCCAGCAGCTGGGGAGGCAAGTTGTCGACCACGTACCACCCCAGGTCACCCAGCACGCCCGCTGCTCGCGTCCGACCCGCGCCCGACATGCCTGTCACCAACATCACGTCTGGCGTTGCGGCGGGAGCGGCAAAACTTGGCTTCGGAATCCCCGAGGGGTAGGTCACGGGATCGGCCTCTTCGGTCATGGCTCCAGCATGCCATCCGCCCCGTGCAGCGCGTCGTGAATCACGCGCGCTGTCGCATCACCCACTCCGGGCACGCGAGCAATCTGGTCGACGTCGGCCTTCTTGAGCACCGCCACCGAACCAAAGTGCCGGATCAGGGCCTTCTGCTTCGTGGGGCCGACGCCGGGAATCTCGTCCAGCGCCGACGCGGACATCGCCTTGCCGCGCTTGTTGCGGTGGTTCTTGATAGCGAACCGGTGCGCCTCGTCACGGACGCGCTGAAGCAGATACAGGGCCTCGGAGCCGCGCGGCAGGATCGCTGGGTAGTCGTCGCCGGGGATCCACACCTCCTCGAGGCGCTTCGCGAGACCCACCACTGGAATCTCTGGCACGCCCACCTCGTCCATCGCCTTGCGCGCGGCAGCCACCTGCGGCGGGCCGCCGTCCACCACCACCAGCTGCGGCGGGTAGCCAAAGCGCGACGTCTCGCGCTGCTCCGGCGGCAACTTTGACTCCTCGAGGTAGCGCCTGAAGCGGCGCGTCAGCACCTCATTCATCGCGGCTGTGTCGTCCACCGCGTCGGCAATGGAGAACTGCCGGTACTCCTTCTTGCGAGGCAGCGCGTCCTCGAACACCACCATCGATCCCACCTGGTTGGTGCCCTGCGTGTGCGAGATGTCGTAGCACTCGATGCGCAGGGGCGCCTCGTCGAGGCCGAGCGCCTCCTGCACCTCAGTGAGAGCGGCGGACCGCGTCGTGAGGTCCGATGCGCGCTTGAGCCGATGCTGGTCCAGTACCAGCTGCGCGTTGCGGCGCCCCGACTCCGCGAGCTCCGCCTTCTTGCCGCGAGTCGGAACGCGCACCGAGACGTTTGCGCCGCGAAGGCCCCTCAGGTACTCCCCGAGCGGAGCGCTATCGGAGGGCAGGTACGGCACGAGCACCTCGGGCGGCACCGACTCGGCCACGTCGTACGCCTCCTGCAGCAATACGGCCACCATCTGCTCGGGCGTGAGCGCCTCGGGCTTATCGACGATCCACCCGCGCTCGCCCGTGATGCGGCCGTCGCGCACGTAGAACACGTGCGCAGCCGCCTCAAGCTCGTCGTCGATCAGGCTGAAGATGTCCGCGTCGGTTCCGGGGCCCAGCACGATCGCGTTCTTCTCGAGAACTGTCGTCAGCGCGCGTAACCTGTCTCGCGCGCGGGCCGCCACCTCGAAGTCCTCACGTTCCGCGGCCGCCTGCATCGTGTGCGTCAGCTCGCGAATGAGGGGCTTCGCATCGCCAGCGAGCACCTGACATACGCGCTCGGCGATGGCCTTGTGGTCCTCGGGAGTGATGCGACCCACGCAGGGGGCAGCGCACTTATCGATGTAACCGAGCAGGCACGGGCGGCCCTGGCTCTTTGCCTTGCGGAACACCCCGGGTGCACACGTGCGCATCGGAAGCACCGTCAGCAGCGTGTCCACGGTCTCGCGGATGGCCCACGCCTTGGCGTACGGGCCAAAGTACCGCACACCCTTCTTCCGCTCGCCGCGCATGACCTGCATGCGGGGAAACTCGTCGTTCATGGTCACCGCAAGGAACGGGTATGACTTGTCGTCCTTGAAGATCACGTTGAAGCGCGGGTCATACTCCTTGATCCACGTGTGCTCGAGGATCAGCGCCTCGACCTCGTTCCGCACCACAGTCCACTCGACGGAGGCAGCGGTCGTCACCATCAGCCGCGTGCGCGGATGGAGCGCCGTCAGCGGCTGGAAGTAGTTCTGTAGTCGCTGGCGCAGACTCTTCGCCTTACCGACATAGACGACGCGCCCGTGAGGGTCGCGGAAGCGGTACACACCGGGATCGGTGGGTATCGTGCCCGGCTTTGGCCGGTAGTCGGCGGGATCTGTCACGCCGCCAGCCTAGGCCGACGCAGGCACCCTGGCAGCCGAGCCCATCAGCTCCGCCAGGAACACGCCCGTGTGGCTCTCGGGGTGCGCCGCAACGTCCTCGGGGGTGCCCTCAGCCACCACCGTGCCGCCGCCGGAGCCGCCCTCGGGACCCATGTCGATCAACCAGTCAGCGGACTTGATGACGTCGAGGTTGTGCTCGATCACAATCACGGTGTTGCCCTTGTCGACGAGGCCCTGCAATACACCGAGGAGCTTCCGCACGTCCTCGAAGTGAAGTCCTGTCGTGGGCTCATCCAGCACATAGATCGTGCGACCCGTGGAACGCCGCTGCAGCTCGGACGCCAGCTTGACGCGTTGCGCCTCTCCGCCGGAGAGCGTCGGCGCTGACTGCCCAAGGCGGACGTAACCTAGTCCCACCTCTACAAGAGTGGTGAGATGGCGCGAGATGGCCGGAATCGCCTCGAAGAACGACGCGGCCTCCTCGATGGGCATGTCCAGCACGTCGGCCACGCTCTTGCCCTTGAAGTGCACTTCAAGTGTCTCGCGGTTGTATCGAGCGCCCTTGCACACTTCGCACGGCACATACACGTCTGGCAGGAAGTTCATCTCGATCTTGAGCGTGCCGTCTCCGGAGCAGGACTCGCAGCGGCCCCCCTTGACGTTGAAGGAGAAGCGGCCGGGCCCGTAGCCGCGCACCTTTGCCTCCTGAGTGTCGGCGAACAGCTTGCGGATCTTGTCCCACACCCCGGTGTAGGTCGCGGGGTTGGACCGCGGGGTACGACCAATGGGGCCCTGATCGACGTGCACGATCTTGTCCAGCTGCTCCGTGCCCTCGATGCGCGTGTGACGACCGGGCACCTGGCGCGCCCCATTCAACTCGTTGGCGAGCGCCGTGTAAAGGATCGAGTTCACAAGCGTCGACTTGCCGGAGCCGCTCACGCCCGTCACGGCCGTGAGCACACCGAGCGGGAACGTCACGTCGAGATTCTTGAGGTTGTGCTCGCGGGCACCCACCACTGTGATGCTGCGGTCCAGGTCACGTGCACGCCTCTCGGCGGGAACGTCAATGGCACGGCGACCCGACACGTACGCACCCGTCACCGAGCGCTCGTTGGTGAGCAGGGCCTCGTAGGTGCCCGAGTGGACCACCTCGCCGCCGTGCTCGCCTGCCCCGGGACCCACGTCGACGATCCAGTCGGCCGTGCGAATCGTGTCCTCGTCGTGCTCGACGACAATCAGTGTGTTGCCCAGATCGCGCAGCCTCGTGAGCGTGTCGATGAGCCGGCGGTTGTCACGCTGATGGAGGCCGATGCTCGGCTCGTCGAGTACGTAGAGCACTCCCACCAATCCGGACCCAATCTGGGTGGCAAGCCGGATGCGCTGCGCCTCGCCGCCGGACAACGTGCCTGCTGCGCGCGCGAGCGTGAGGTAGTCGAGACCTACGTCGAGCAAGAAGCCCAGACGCGCGTCGATCTCCTTCAGTACCTGCGTGGCGATCTGCTGGGCTCGCGCGTTCCACTCGACCGCCATCAGGTAATCGCGAGCGTCGCGAATGGAGAGATCGCACAGCGCGGCGATCGAGAGCTCACCCACCGTGACCGCAAGCACCTCTGGCTTCAGACGAGCGCCCTTGCACACGGGACAGGGCACCTCGCGCATGTACTGCTCGTACTTGTCCCGAGCAAAGTCCGACTCGGTCTGGCTGTGGAGGCGCTCGATCCACGTGATCACGCCCTCGAAGCCCGTGGTGTACTGGCGCTCACGGCCGTAACGGTTGCGGAACCGCACGTGGACCTCATAGTCCTTGCCATTGAGAAGCGAGGTCTGCACCTCCTGAGGGAGGTCCTTGAACGGAGTGTTCATGGAGAAGCCCATGTCGTCGGCGAGCGCCGACATCATGCGCCCAAAGTAGTCCGATGCCATGGCGTCCCACGGGGCGATAGCGCCCGCGCTCAGAGACTTCGACGGATCCGGGACCACGAGATCGGGGTCCACCTCCAGTCGCACGCCGATGCCCGTGCACTCGGGGCACGCACCGTAGGGCGCGTTGAACGAGAAGGTACGCGGCTCCATCTCCTCAAGAGTCAGCACGTGATCGTTGGGGCACGCGCGCTTCTCCGAGTAGCGCCGCGGCTCGAGCTCGCCGTCGACAGGGTCCACGATCACCAGACCCTCGGCGATGCGCAACGCGGTCTCGATGGAGTCGGCGAGGCGCTGGCGTACGCCGTCCCGCGCGACGAGGCGATCCACCACCACCTCGATGTCGTGCTTGAGCTTCTTCTCGAGCTGCGGAGGCTCCGCGAGCTGAATGGTCTCACCGTCGACGCGGGCACGCGCGAATCCCTGCTGCTGGAGGTCAGCGAACAGATCCTGGTACTCGCCCTTGCGACCCCGAATGACGGGGGCCAACACCTGGTAGCGCGTACCTTCAGGCAACTCGAGCACCGAGTCAACAATCTGCTGCGCCGTCTGCGAGATGATCTCCTCGCCGCACACGGGACAGTGCGGCGTCCCCACGCGTGCGTAAAGGAGCCGCAGGTAGTCGTAGACCTCCGTGATGGTGCCCACGGTGGAGCGCGGATTGCGGTTGGTGGACTTCTGATCGATCGAGACGGCTGGCGACAGACCTTCGATGAAGTCGACATCCGGCTTGTCCATCTGGCCAAGGAACTGCCGGGCGTAACTGCTCAGCGACTCCACGTAGCGCCGCTGACCCTCGGCGAAGATGGTGTCGAAGGCCAGGGAAGACTTGCCCGAGCCGGACAGGCCCGAGAACACAATGAGCGCATCCCTCGGAAGTTCGAGATCCACGCCCTTGAGGTTGTGCTCGCGCGCTCCGCGCACTACCAACTTGTCGTTCACACGCCTACCTTAGTCGATTCGCGTCGAACACGTGTTCGAAACGCCGCCTTGAGCCACTCGGGACAACAGTCTCGAGTGCGATCCTCTTCCGGGGCGCACAATGAGCCCATGTCTCTCTGGATGGTCCACTACGCGTATGACAACCGTGTGGACCTTCGCGAGCGTCTGGCCGACGAGCACAAGTGGTATCTCGCCGGTCTCGCCGATGCCGGCGCCATGATCGCGCACGGTAACTTCGCGGATCCTGACGAGCCTGGCGCGCTGCTGATCGCGCAGGCGCCCTCGGCGGAACATGTCGAGGATCTCCTCGCCGCCGACCCGTATGTGGTGGCCGGCGCGGTCGCCGACATCACCGTCAAGCCGTGGAACGGCAAGCTCGTACGCTCGTGGCCGGCGCAGGCCGAGCACGGCTGCCCGCATACCGCGAGCTAGGCAGTAGGACCGCCCGCATCCGCGTGGTCCTCTTGGCTCTCCCGACTTCCGCGCGTGGCGACCACGCTTGCGATGCCTGCGCCACCGATCGCCGCCAGAATCACCACGAGCGAGGCCCACGTGGGAATCTCCGGAGCCCACTCGATGGGATGTCCGCCGTTGATGAACGGCAGCGAGTTCTGATGCATCGCCTCGAAGACGAGCTTGAGCGCGATAAATGCGAGAACAAAGGCAAGGCCGTACGAGAGGTACGTGAGGCGCTTCAGTAGCCCCTCCACCACAAAGAACAGTTGACGCAACCCCATCAGCGCAAAGGCATTCGTGACGAACACGAGGTACGGGTCCTGCGTCAGGCCAAAGATGGCAGGAATCGAGTCAAGGGCAAACAGGACGTCCGTGGAGCCGATGGCCACCATCACGAGTAGCAGAGGCGTGATCATGCGCCGGCCACCCTCGCGCACCAGCACGCGACCCTCGCGGTAACCGTCCGTGGCGGGCATAAAGCGTCGCACGAGGCGCACGAGCCCCGTCTCCTTGTACTCGACTTCGCCCTCCTCGGCGCCGCCCTCACGAGCAACTGACCACGCCGTCCACAGCAGGAATGCGCCAAACAGGTAGAAGACCGCCGAGAACGTTGAGAGCGCCGCCGCGCCGACGGCGATGAACGCGCCGCGGAAGACGAGCGCGAGCACCACGCCCACTAACAGCACCCGCTGTCGATAGCGCGCCGGCACCGCGAAGCGGCCAAGAATCACCAGGAACACGAAGAGGTTGTCTACTGACAGTGACCATTCGGTCACATAACCGGCGAAGAAGGCGTCAGCCCCGTCCTGGCCGGGCTCCCGCCACCAGATCATCGACACGCCAAAGAGCACGGCGAGCGAAATATAGAAGACGGTCCAGCGGACCGACTCCTTGAAGCTGGGCTCGTGCGGCCTGCGCACCACGACCGCAAAATCGAACGCCACCACGATGGCGACGGCTACAAGAGTGACGGCTACAAGAGTGATGGCCCAAATGGTTCCGGAAGTCACCACGACATCCTAGGGATCCCCTGGCTAGCCCGCGTTCATCATCTGGCGCAGCTCCTTCTTGAGCTCCGCAATCTCGTCACGGAGGCGCCCCGCTAGCTCGAACTGCAGCTCTCCGGCCGCCGTGCGCATCTGGGCGGTGAGCTCCTCGATCAGCTCAGCCAGTTCCTCGGCCGGCCGCGCAGCCTTGATGGTCGACGGAGTGGGCGCCTTCTTCTGCTCCTTGACCTCGCGCAATGTAGCCATCGTGTCGGCCTCTTCACGCGCGAGCATCTCGGTGATGTCGCCGATGCGCTTGCGCAGCGGAGTGGGGTCGATGCCGTTGGCGGTGTTGTACGCGATCTGCTTGTCGCGGCGGCGGTTGGTCTCGTCGATCGCCGCGGCCATCGAGTCGGTGATGGTGTCGGCGTACATGTGCACCTCGCCCGAGACGTTACGTGCCGCGCGGCCGATGGTCTGGATGAGCGAGGTGCCGGAGCGGAGGAAGCCCTCCTTGTCGGCATCCAGGATGGCCACCAGAGACACCTCGGGAAGGTCGAGCCCCTCTCGCAGCAGGTTGATGCCCACGAGCACGTCGAACCGCCCGAGGCGCAGGTCGCGCAGCAGCTCGACCCGGCGCAGCGTGTCCACGTCGGAGTGCAGGTACTCGACCCTCACGTCGCGGTCCGAGAAGTACTCCGTGAGATCCTCGGCCATCTTCTTCGTGAGCGTGGTCACCAGCACGCGCTCGTCGCGCTCCACGCGCGCTCGGATCTCAGCCAGCAGGTCATCGATCTGCCCCTCGGTGGGCTTGATGACGATCTTGGGGTCCACGAGGCCGGTGGGGCGAATGATCTGCTCCACCACGCCGTCGGCGCGCTCCATCTCGTACTTGCCGGGGGTGGCCGAGAGGTACACCGTCTGGCCCACTCGCTCCTTGAACTCGTCGAAGCGCAGCGGGCGGTTGTCGAGCGCCGAGGGTAGACGGAAGCCGTGGTCCACGAGCGTGCGCTTGCGGGCCGCGTCTCCCTCGTGCATCGCGCCGATCTGCGGCACTGTCACGTGCGACTCATCGATCACGAGCAAGAAGTCATCCGGGAAGTAGTCGAGCAGCGTGTGCGGCGGCGTTCCCGGCGCGCGCTGCTCAATATGCCGAGAGTAGTTCTCGATGCCGGAGCAGGTGCCAACGGACCGCATCATCTCGAGGTCAAACGTGGTGCGCATCTTGAGACGCTGCGCCTCGAGCAGCTTGTTCTGGCGTTCCAGCTCCTCGAGCCTCTCCCCCAGCTCCTTCTCGATCGTGGCCATAGCCACGTTCATGCGCTGCTGGCTC
>QKAX01000075.1 GCA_003246255.1 Demequina lutea | reverse complement strand
GGGATTGTCCCCGGGCTCGGCACGCTGCTCGTGGGCGACGACCCTGGCTCCACCTGGTACGTCAACGGCAAGCACGCCGACTGCGCCGAGGTGGGCATCGCGTCGATCCGCGAGGACCTGCCGGGCACGGCCACGCAGGAGGAGATCGAGGAGGCCGTGCGCCGCCTCAACGCCAACCCCGCGTGCACCGGCTTCATTGTGCAGCTGCCGCTGCCTGCCGGCATCGATACCAACCGCGTGCTCGAGCTCGTCGATCCCGACAAGGATGCCGATGGCCTGCACCCCACCAACCTGGGGCGCCTCGTGTTGCGCGTCTCGGAGCCCGTGGAGTCCAGCCTGCCGTGCACGCCCAAGGGCATCATCGAGCTGATCGAGCGGCACGGCGTCTCGCTCAAGGGCAAGCACGTGGTGGTCATCGGCCGCGGCACCACGGTGGGCCGCAGCATCGGCCTGCTGCTCACGCGCAAGGCTGTGAACGCGACCGTGACCCTGTGCCACACCGGCACCACCAACCTGGGTGAGCTGGCCCGCGAGGCCGACGTCATTGTGGCGGCGGCTGGCGTGCCCGGCATCGTCACGCCCGAGATGGTCAAGCACGGCGCGGTCCTGATCGATGTGGGCGTGAGCCGCGTCACGGACCCGGAGACGGGCACATCAAAGGTGGCGGGCGACATCGCCGAGGCGGCGCGCGAGCGGGCCTCGTGGTATTCGCCCAACCCCGGTGGTGTGGGCCCTATGACACGGGCCATGCTGCTGACAAATGTGGTGGAGCAGGCGGAGCGCGCCGCCTCCTGAGGTACCGATGAAGGGGCGGGCTGCGGTCCGCCCCTTCGTCGTCGGTGGGCCCGGGTAGGGTGTCGCCATGCGCATCGTCTCCGTCAACGTCAATGGTGTTCGCGCGGCCCTCAAGAAGGGCATGCAGGAGTGGCTGGACGGCGTGGACGCCGACGTGATCTGCCTGCAAGAGGTGCGTGCTCCCGACGAGATCGTGCAGGGCGCCTTCGACGGCTGGCACGTGGCTCACGTCGCGTGCGAGATCAAGGGGCGGGCTGGGGTGGCGATCATGTCGCGCACGCCGCTCGCTGACGTGTCGGCCGACGCCGCGGCGCTGGGTGATGTGGCCAACCAGCCCGAGCACACGGGGCGTTGGATCGAGGCGACGGTGGACACCCCTGCCGGCCCGCTGCGCGTGGTGTCCGTGTATGTGCACTCCGGCACGGTGGGCACCCCCAAGATGGACCAGAAGTATGAGCACCTGGACCTCATGACTGTGCGCATGGGTGAGCTCATGCGCGACCACGAGCTTGCTGTGGTGATGGGCGACATCAACATCGCTCACACGCAGCAGGACATCAAGAACTGGAAGGGCAACCTCAAGTCGGCGGGATTCCTGCCAGAGGAGCGCGCGTACCAGGATCTATGGCTCAAGGCCGGCTGGGTGGACGTGCACCGCGCCCTCGTGGGAGAGCAGGACGGCCCGTACACGTGGTGGTCCATGCGGGGCCAGGCCTTCGACAACGACTCAGGCTGGCGCATCGACTACCAGTACGCCACGCCGCGCCTGGCCGGCGCCGCCGCGATGGTGCGAGTGGACCGTCAGGCCTCATGGGATGCGCGGTGGACCGACCACGCGCCGCTCGTGGTCGATTACACGCTGACTTGAGGCGCGGCTCTACATCAGCATGAAGGTGGGCCGGGCGAGCCCGCGCTCGTGAAAGGTCTTGTCGATGACCTCGGCGGTGGAAGCCGCTGCCGCGCGACGCACGAGCGCCACGGCACAGCCATCCCTGCCGGTGCCCACCATGTGCGCGCCCAGCGCGCCGGACCTGAAGGCAGTCTCGACAGCGAGGTTGAGCTCGGGAGTGGACACCTCAAGGTCAGACTCGAGCGATGCGTGGGACCGGTACATAGCCTTGCCGACGGCGACGAACCGCTCGTGTGCCGGGCCGGTACCGGAGAGCTCATCCCTCACCAACTCCACGCGTTCGTTCTCGGTGTAGACGTGCCACGCGCGGCGACGAATCAGGGGATCCGCGAGGGACTCAATGCGCTGCGCGCCATCGGGGGCGCCGTGAAGCTCGCCGAGGTTCTCCACACCCAGCGCCTGCGCTGCCAGGCTCGTGTCGCGAATGCGCTGGCGAATCGCATCGGCGAGGCCCTTGTCTCCCGAACCCGTGTTGATGGCAAGGATGCGGAGCCCGTACTCGGGAAAGTACAGCGGGCACGGGCTGGCGGTGGGAGGGCTCGACGCGAAGTCGAGGACGATCGCCTCGCCCTCCGCGCATCTCATCACCGTGTGCTGCCCCAGACCTGCCGAGGCGCCTCCCACGAACTGATTCGCCACGTCCACGCAGGCATCTGCGAGCTCGTGCGAGTCGGTGCGCTCGGGCAGCCCAAGCCCCCACGCCCGGTTCACGGCGTACGCGGCGGCCGCGGAGAGAGCGGCGGCGGTGGAGAGCCCTGCGTGGTTGGGGATGCAGGAGGCGACCCCGATGTCCATGCCGGGTCCCTCGTAGCCGCGCTCGCGCAGCGCCCACACCACGCCCGCGACGTAGCCGAGCCACAGCCCCCGCGCGCCGTCGAGCGCGTCGAGTGAGCCCTCAAACGATGTGGGTTCGCCGGGCTCCGCCATGGCGGGGTCGAGAGCGATGCGGACCACATCGTCGTCCCTGACGCGCACGGCCGCCCAGGTGCGATGCGGCGTCACCGTTGCCAGGCTGAGGCCGCCACTGACATCTGTGTACTCGCCGATGATGGTGAGTCTGCCCGGCGCTGAGGCGACGGCGACCTGCCCGGCGGTGTCCGCGTCCGGCAAGAGGGCCCGCGCTCGGCGCTCGCCCTCGATCTCGTCCCACGCTTGGATCCAGCGTGGGCCGGATTCCCGCGGATCGGCCATACGCCCATTGTGCCAAGTCGCGCACCCCGCAACCAACTGGAGTCGTGTCAAGATGAGGGGACGTGATCGTCTTCGCCCCGAGGAGTGTCAGCATGGCCACCCGCAAGCCCGCATCGCAGCCCGAACCCGAGCCTCAGGAAGAGGTGACGGAGGCCGTCGCCGCCCCGGTCGCACCCTCCATCCTGGAGCGCTTGCGCCGCAATCGGATGGGCGCGCTGACGGGCGGGCTCGCGGTCTCGCTCGCTCTCGCGATGCTGCTCTCCATCCTGGTGCCGGACCGCTATGTGCTCCTCGCGCTCACCATTCTTGGGGTCGCCGAGGCCGTCGCGGTGGGTGCCGCCGTGCGCTATCTCGCGGTGGAGCGTGGCCTGCTGACGCAGCTGTCCGCCTTCGTCGCAGCGGTGCTGGGCATGCATGTGCTCGGCACCACGGGCATGATCAATCAGAAGCTGGGCGACCTCGGCGACCTCGGCGGTGCGCTGGGCGGCACTCTCACCTCGGGCCTTGGCTGGGACGACGCGCTCCTCGCCTCATTTGCGACGCCCGCAGTCTCCACTGGCGCCGTGCTGACGGGCCTACTGGCCGCGATCATCGCTGGATGGGGCACGCCCTCGCGCGACTAGGTGTACCCGGCCATGAGGTTGGTAGCAGGTTTCGAGTTGTGAGAAGGAGAACCTCCGGGCTTGATGGAGATGTCTAACGTCTTCACCACCCGGAGGTTCTCGTGTCCCACGCTAACGCTCGTTTGACGGTTCATGGCA
>QKAX01000198.1 GCA_003246255.1 Demequina lutea | reverse complement strand
CTCGGCCTCGGTGGCCCGACGTTTCGCGGTCCGTTGTCGGTTTGCCGTCTGGGGCGAGATGCGCGCGGCACCCCGCTCGCGGGCGGATTGACGCGCTCGTTCCATCGCCTCTCGCGCGAGCGCGGCAGGATCCTTGCGCGGCGCGAGGTCCTCGGAGTCAGTCACCGGGGAGTCCCGTCTTGCCCACGGGCTCGGCATCTGCCTCGACATGGCCGGGCGTGACGCGCAGGATGCGGTTCCCCCCGCGATGCTCGCGCAGCGCGCCTGGTACGTCGTCTCCCACGGCCGCGGTAATCAGCACCTGGCTGGCGCCGGCAATGCGAACCGCCAGCGCGTCTCGCCTTCCAGCGTCCAGCTCTGCGAACACATCGTCGAGAATGAGAACCGGCTCGCCGTCGTCTCCGTCGCCAGTGAGCAGGTCGTAGGACGCAAGGCGCAAGGCCAGCGCGCACGACCAGCTCTCGCCGTGACTGGCATAGCCCTTTGCGGGAAGCTCGCCGATAGCGATGTCGAGATCGTCGCGGTGCGGCCCTACAAGGCAGACCCCCCGTTCGATCTCTTTTGAGCGGAGCTCCACCATGCGTGTCAGCAGCGCTTCGCTGATCTGGGCTACGGGTGTGGTCGCGTCGGGGGCGATGCGCTCCGTCGCATCGCCCGGCCTCGCGACGGGCGAGGGTGACGGGTCGTCGCCCGTATCCGCGGCGTAGCCGCGGTCGAATTCCAGCGAGTTTGAGGGATCGACACGCACAGTCGTTGAGTACTGGACGCGGCACACGCCCTCGCCTGGCGCGACGTCCGCGTACGCTGCCGTGACCAGCGGGGCAAGGTGTTCGACGGCTGCGAGGCGTGCGCGCATGATGCGTGCCCCGAGCTCTGCGAGCTTCTCGTCCCAGATGGCGAGCATGGTCTCGTCGAATCGCGCCTTGCCCTTGGCTGACTTCAGCAGGCTCGATCGCTGGCGCAACACACGCTCATAGTCAGCGAGGTCGCCTGCCAGCGGCGGTTGTAACGCGACACACAATTCATCCATGAACGCCCGACGCGCCGATGGGTCTCCCTTGACGAGGGCGAGATCCTCGGGAGCAAACACGACTGTTCGGAGAATCCCCACCAGGTCGCGAGGCTTCGCGTTGCCCCGATTGAGCCGCGCCTGATTCGCCTTGCCGGGAATCATGGTGACCTCGAGCGTCAGCGCGCGCTCTCCCCGCTGGACCCTTGCCGAGATCACAGCACGCGCCGCTCCGGCACGAAGCATCGGCGCATCCGTGGCCACGCGGTGCGACGACAGCGTCGAGAGGTAGCGCACCGCCTCGACCACGTTTGTCTTGCCGTGACCATTCCTGCCGACGAGCGTGGTGACGCCCGGGCCAAACTCCATGTGGGCGTCGGCGTAGGAGCGGAAGTCAGTCAGCTGCAGGTGCGTGACGCGCATGAGCTGCTAGCTCGAGATGCGGATGGGCACCAAGAGGTAGCGGAACTCCGACTTGGGTGTGCCGTCGGGCTTATCGAGTCCCACGAAGTCCACAGGCTTGGTCTCTTGCGTGAAGCCGAGGCGAACGTACGGTGCATCCAGCGCGCCGAGGCCGTCCAGCAGGTAGCCAGGGTTGAACGCGACGGTGATCTCACCGCCCTCGACTGTCGCCTCGAGGGCCTCGGATGCCTGGGCGTCGTCGCTGTGGCCGGCGTCGAGTACCAGCTCGCCCTCGGAGAAGGCGAGGCGGACGGCGGCGTTGCGCTCGGCGACGAGTGACACACGGCGCGTGGCCTCGATGAGCTCAGACGTGGAGACGATCGCCGTGATGGACGACGATTCGGGGAACAGGCGGCGCACCGGCGGGTACTCGCCGTCCATGAGCAGCGACGTGGTGACCAGGCCGCCGGCGGCGAAGCCGACGAGGTCAACGCCCTGACCTGAGCTCAGCGCGAGTTGCACCTCGCCGGAGCCGAGGGCCTTTGCGGTGTCGGCGAGAGTCTTGGCACGTACGAGAGCAACTGCCGACATGTCGGTCTTCTCGGGCTTCCACGTCAACTCTCGCAGCGCGAGGCGGTAGCGGTCGGTGGCGAGCAGGGAGATGTTCTCGCCCTCGATCTCCATGCGCACGCCAGTGAGAATCGGCAAGGTCTCGTCGCGCGACGCGGCGGACTGCACCTGGTGGGCGGCGGCGAGGAGGGCCGCGCCGTCGACGGTACCCGAGACATCTGGCATGACGGGCAGCGCCGGATACTGGTCGACGGGCATGGTGGCGAGCGAGAAGCGGGAGGCGCCACACGTCACCGACACCTTGGAGCCATCGAGCTCGAACAACACGGGCTTGTGGGGGAGGGCGTTGGCGATCTCGCGCAGCAGGCGACCGGACACGAGCACAGCTCCCGCAGTCTCCACATCCGCCGCGAACTGGCCGCGCGCAGAGACCTCGTAGTCAAAGCTCGAAAGCGTGACGGTGCCTGCGATGTCTGCCTCGACCAGCACTCCCGCGAGCACCGGCACTGGGGGACGGCTGGGAACCGCACGCGAGGCCCAAGCGACGGCATCGGCGAGGACGTCACGGTCCACTGAAAACTTCATGGATCTCCCCTTTCGCGTCACAGACTACTTCACGGGGCCCACGCGTCCAGCCCCAGCTGCGAGCGGGTGGTGCGGGGCGTCATGAAGGTCCGTGTGGATAACAAGAAATGTAAAGAGAGAGGTTGTAGTAGGCCCCGTGGATTCTGTGGATGACGGGCATCGTGCCTGGTCTTTGTCATTTCTAGGGCGTGGAAGTACAAAGTTGTGATTCTGGGGAGACGCAGCCGCGAGATGTGGATTGGCCCGGGATTCTCACAGGGTGTGGCGATTCGTTCACAGGACGTTCCCTGTGGATACCGCGTGTCTCCACGACAATTCACAGCGTTATCCACATGTGTGAGTACCCCAGAAGTGGGGGTCCCGGGACTGATGTCCTCCGCACGTGGTCCGGCGACCCAGCGTCTGAGGGGTCGACAACGAGCCCTGAGATAGGGCGGAGTATGAGAGAAGGCCCCTGCGACGAGCCGTTGTGCGCGGCTAACCGCGCGACTGCTGCTTGATGCGTGCGTGGATCTCGTTGACTTGGTTGTACATCTGACGACGTTGCGCGATCTGGTCCTCGACCTTCTTGACCGCGTACATGACGGTGGTGTGGTCCTTGCCGCCAAAGTGCTCGCCGATCTTGGGCAGGCTCAGGTCGGTGAGCTGACGGCAGAGGTACATCGCGATCTGGCGGGCAGTCACAAACACGCGTGACCGCGACGTGCCGGTGAGCTCCTCCATCGAGATGCCGAAGTACTCGGCTGTCTTGCCGATGATGGTTGACGCGGTGATCTGCGAATCGTCGTCGCTGATGAGGTCCTTGAGCACCACCTGGGCCAGGCTAAGGTCGACTGGCTGCTTGTTGAGCGCGGCGAAGGCCGTGACGCGAATGAGCGCACCCTCGAGCTCGCGGATGTTGCTCGTGATGTTGGATGCGATGTACTCGAGCACGTCCGAGGGCGCCTGGACATCGTCGGCCTGGGCCTTCTTGCGAAGGATCGCGATACGCGTCTCGAGGTCCGGCGGCTGGACGTCGGTCATGAGGCCCCACTCGAAGCGGGTGCGCATGCGCTCCTCGATGCCGCTCAGGTTGCGGGGGCTGACATCGGACGTGATGACCACATGCTTGCCGGCGTTGTG
>QKAX01000190.1 GCA_003246255.1 Demequina lutea | reverse complement strand
TGGTCGGATCCCGTGGGCACCTGGGCGCACGCCGCAGAGGTCAAGATTCACGCGGGAATCGACGTGCAGCTCATGCTCGACGAGGGCGTGAAGGTCCTCACCCGCGCGCTCACCGAGGTGCGCAGGGCCCCGGCCGCGAAGGAGCTCTTGGAAGGCGCCATCGCCCTCCTCACCTCCGACAAGGCCTCCCCCGAGGAGCGCCTCGCGGCGGCGCTCAACGACGAGGTGATGACGCTGCTGCTCAAGGCTCCACTGCGTGATTGGGTGTCGGCATCGGCCGAATACCCGTTGCTCGTCCAGCGCGAGAAGGCTCTCGTGAGCGCGTGGTACGAGATCTTCCCGCGGTCCGAGGGAGCGAAGCTCAACAAGAAGACCGGCGAGTGGAAGTCGGGTACCTTCACCACGGCCGCCAAACGACTCCCCGGCATCAGGGCCATGGGATTCGACGTGGTGTACCTGACGCCCATTCACCCCATCGGCGAGACGCACCGCAAGGGCCGCAACAACTCGCTCACCACGGAGCCGGGCGACCCGGGCAGCCCGTACGCGATCGGCGCCCTGGAGGGCGGCCACGATGCGATCCACCCGGACCTCGGCACGATGCGCACGTTCAAGTCCTTCACCAAGGCGGCGAACGATCTCGGGCTCGAGGTCGCGCTCGACCTGGCGCTGCAGTGCTCGCCCGATCACCCGTGGGTCAAGGATCACCCCGAGTGGTTCACCACCAGGGCCGACGGCACCATCGCCTACGCGGAGAACCCGCCCAAGAAGTATCAGGACATCTATCCCCTGAACTTTGACAATGACCCGGAGGGCATCTACCAGGCCATTCGCGGCGTTCTCGAGGTGTGGATCCAGGCGGGTGTGACGCTGTTCCGTGTGGACAACCCCCACACCAAGCCGCTCACGTTCTGGGAGCGCCTGCTGCGCGAGATCGCTACCGAGCACCCCGACGTGATCTTCCTGTCCGAGGCCTTCACTCGGCCGGCCATGATGCACACGCTCGCCAAGATCGGCTTCCACCAGAGCTACTCCTACTTCACGTGGCGCCAGACCGCCGAGGAGATGGGCGAGTACCTGGAGGAGGTCGCAGGCACCTCGTCGTTCTACATGCGCCCCAACTTCTGGCCCACGACGCATGACATCCTCACGCCCGACATGCAGCGCGGCGGGGCCGCCTACTGGAAGATGCGGGCCGCGCTCGCTGCCACCGGCGCGCCCTCGTATGGCATCTACAACGGCTACGAGTTTGTGGAGTCAGTGCCGCGCCCCGGCGTCGAGGAGCAGATCGACAACGAGAAGTACGAGTTCAAGCCGCGCGACTGGTCAAAGGCCGACGCTCAGGGCATCGAGAGCCTGCTCACAACGCTCAACAAGATGCGAGCTGACCACGTCGCGCTGCGCCGCCTGCGCGGGCTCGTGGTGCACAAGACCACCAACCCGAATGTGCTCGCGTTCACGCGCCACGTCTCCCCTGCCGAGAACCCCAAGGGCAAGGCCGACACCGTCATCGTCGTCGCGTCCTTTGACCCCTACGCGGTAAACGACGCCGTGGTGTCGCTCGACATGAGCGCCCTTGGCCTGAGCGACGATACCCAGTTCGCAGTCTCCGATGCCATCACCGGAGACACCTACACGTGGGGTCGCGAGTTCTTTGTGCGACTCGACCCCTCCCGCACCCTCGTCCACGTGGCGTCGGTGCGCTCATGACCACCAGGAAGGCTTGACATGGCTCGCGACGTCGACCAGTCGGTCCTGACGGACATTCTGTCGGGTACCCACCACGATCCTCACGCGGTGCTCGGACCGCACGTCGAGGGCGCCGAGGTGGTGGTGCGCGTCTTGCGGCCGATGGCCACGGCCATCGCCATCGAGACTCTCGACGGCACGTTCCCGGCAACCCACGTGCGCGATGCACTCTGGCAGGCCATCATCCCCGGTACCGAGGTGCCGGACTACCGCGTGCACGTCACCTACGAGGGCGAGCCGGTCGTGACGGATGACGGCTACAGGTTCCTGCCCACGCTCGGCGAGCTGGACATGCACCTGATCCGCGAGGGACGCCACGAGCGCTTGTGGGACGCCCTCGGCGCTCACGTGCGCCAGTACCCGTCGGTGCTGGGCGAGGTGCACGGCACGTCGTTCTGTGTGTGGGCACCCAATGCGCGCGCCGTGCGCGTCGTGGGCGACTTCAACCACTGGCAGGGCGCGGCTCACGCGATGCGTTCGCTCGGCTCCTCGGGCGTGTGGGAGTTGTTTATCCCCGGCATCGGGGACGGCACTCACTACAAGTTCGAGATTCTGGGCAAGGACGGCCACTGGAAGCAGCAGGCCGACCCGATGGCTCGCCGCACGGAGGTGCCGCCGCACACAGCGTCCATCGTCACCGAGACCGAGTACGCGTGGGGCGACGACTCGTGGCTTGCGCAGCGAGCGAGCCAATCCGCACACGACCACGCGATGTCTGTCTACGAGGTGCACCTCGGCTCGTGGCAGCAGGGCCTCAGCTATCGCGAGCTTGCCGATCAGCTCATCCCCTACGTGCGCGACATGGGCTTCACCCACCTCGAGCTGCTGCCCATCATGGAGCACCCGTTCGGCGGCTCGTGGGGCTACCAGGTGACGTCGTACTACGCGCCCACCTCGCGCTTCGGCTCGCCCGATGACCTGCGCTACTTCATCGACCGCGCCCACCAAGACGGGCTCGGCGTGATCCTTGACTGGGTGCCCGGCCACTTCCCCAAGGACGCGTGGGCGTTGGGCCGCTTCGACGGCACCCCGCTGTACGAGCACCCCGACCCGCTACGTGGCGAGCAGCCCGACTGGGGCACGTTCATCTTTGACTTTGGCCGCGCGGAGGTGCGCAACTTCCTGGTGGCCAACGCGCTGTACTGGCTGCAGGAGTTCCACGCGGACGGCCTGCGCGTGGACGCCGTGGCCTCGATGCTCTATCTCGACTATTCGCGCGAGGCCGGCCAGTGGCGCCCCAATGTGCACGGCGGCCGCGAGAACCTCGACGCGATCGCGTTCCTGCAAGAGACCAACGCGACGGCGTACAAGAACGTCCCCGGCATCGTCATGATCGCCGAGGAATCGACGGCATGGCCGGGCGTCACCGCGCCGACCGACAGAGGCGGCCTAGGCTTTGGCCTCAAGTGGAACATGGGCTGGATGAACGACACGCTTCGCTACGTGTCGGAGGAGCCTGTACACCGTTCCTACCACCACCACACGATCACGTTCTCGCTCATGTATGCGTTCTCGGAGCACTTCATGCTGCCGCTGAGCCATGACGAGGTGGTGCACGGCAAGGGATCGCTCTACGGCCGCATGCCCGGGGATCATTGGCAAAAGATCGCCGGACTGCGCACGCTGTACGCCTATCAGTGGTCGCACCCGGGCAAGAAGTTGCTCTTCATGGGTGACGAGTTTGGGCAGTCGGCTGAGTGGTCAGAGGGCCGCTCGCTCGATTGGTGGCACACCGACGACGCACTCCACAGCGGCCTGCGCCGCCTGCTGGGCGACCTCAACCACCTGTACCGCTCGTCCCCTGCACTATGGCAGCAGGACGACGACCCTGCCGGGTTCCAGTGGATCGACGCCGACGACGCGCCACACAACACCATTTCTTACGTGCGCTACGACCGCGAGGGCCACCCCCTGGTGGTGGCTGTGAACTTCGCGGGCGTGCCCCAAGAGAACTACCGCCTCGCGTTCCCGCATGCCGGGGAGTGGGACGAGGTACTCAACACCGACTCCGAGATCTACGGCGGCTCGGGCGTGGGCAACCTTGGCCGCATTCACGCATCTGGTCAGGCTCACAAGGGATTCGACGCGTCTGCCTCCGTGCGCCTCCCCCCGCTCGGCGCGGTGTTCTTCCGGCCCAAGGCGTAGTCGCACTCGACGCACGAGGGCCCGCCCCCCGTACGAGGGGCGGGCCCTCGTCGCCTGATGGCACGTCCTAGTGGAGCGCGTTAGCCAATCGCTGGCGCGCGGCCACGACACGCGCGTCGGTGGGGCCCACGACATCGAACAGCTCCACGAGGCGCTGCCGCACCGGGTCCCGCTCGGCGGCGGGAAGCGCTGCCATCACGTCGAGGAGCCTCACAAAGGCGTCCTCCACCTGACCGCCCAGCACGTCCATGTCCGCCACCGCCATCTGCGCATCGACGTCAGCGGGGTCGTCGGCGGCCGCCGTCCTCACGGTGGCGAGGTCGGCGCTCCTCGTGCGGGCAATGAGGCCCACCTGTGCCCGTCCAGCACGAGCGTCGGTGTCCTTAGGGTTCTCTCTCAGCGCCTTGTCGTACGCCGCAATGGCCGCGTCGAAGTCCTCGCGCTCGATCGCGTCGTAGGCCTCCTGGTGCAGCGGCGGCAACTCGGGCTCGGGCTGCTCGGCAGGAGCCGCCTGCGAACCGTCGGCGTTCGGCACCTGCATTCCCGCCTGGCGTGCCACGTCGAGCACCTGGCCGATGACGTCGGCGAGCTGAGCGTCGTCGGGGCTTCCCTGGAACAACGGCGCGGGGCGCCCGCCCAGCAGCGCCATCATGGCGGGCACCGCCTGCACCTGGAATGCCTGCGCGAGCTCGGGCTGCGTCTCGACGTCCACGGTGGCGAACACCACCGCGTCACCGTACGGCGTCAGCAGCGCCGAGACACGAGCCTGCAGCTCCGCGCACTGGGGCGCACGCGGCGAGCAGAGCAGCACGAACACCGGCTTGACCGCCGAGTCCTGGATCACGTCGTTCGCATTGGCCTCGGTGAGCACCACTGCGGGGGTCGCGCCCTCCGGGAGGGCCGCCTGGGCCTGCTTGGCGGCCGCGAGCGCGGCGAGATCGACGGCACCGCTGAACGGCACACTCGTCATAAGACTTGCCTCCTGAGGGGTCTATTCGGGCCGGATGGTCACGAGGTGGTGCTCGGCCGCCACCACTGCTGGCAGTTGGTTGAACTGCGGCGCGGGCACTGACAGCACCACGAGGTCCTGGTAGGTATACGTGGCTTTGGTGGAGATGTCGCCATCCACGAGCGCCGCGTCATTACCCGGCACCTTGAGCGTGGCGCCGCTCACCGAGAACGACGACGTGATGCGAACCGGTGCGAACACCAACGCGCCGCCGTCGCTCGTGGACAACACAAACGTGTTCTCCATGTCGGGCTGCACGGTGTCCACGTAGGCTCCGCCAGCGTTCTGGGCGGCGGCAGCAAGCGAGTCGCGCGCGGCGAACAACTGGGCGGCGTACGAGTCCTCGGCGTACGAGCCAGCAAGCTCGGAGGCCGCCCCCTGACGGAGGTACTCGAGGTAACCCTCGAGCGCCGCGCGAGGGGACGGGTCCACGCCAGTCTCTCCTAGCGGGAGCTGTGTGGCTCCGTCCACGTCGCCCGGCATGGCAGGCAGGGTGGCACCGGGGATCATGTGCGCCCAACCGCGCAGTTCGTAGTTGTCCTGCACTGACTCCTGCACCCACAGGTACACAATCGGCGTCAGGGACTCGTCCGGCGGCACCGACACCGCCGCCATGATGCGGGGCCACGTGTCCGAGTTCGAGACATAGATGCGCTGCATGTCGTCCGGCAGGACCTCAAGCGTGGCCTCGGCCACCTGAGACGTCACCCTGTACTGGGCGGCGCGGACCGCGGCGGCGTCGCCCTCCACGCGCTGCGTCAACAGTTGCGCGTCGCCGGAAGCGTCAGCGGCGCTCAGCGTGGCAAACGTATCGCCCACGATCTCTTGTGCCTTCGTCGAGTCGAGCGCCGCGCGGGCAACCGTCGCGGGGGTCTCGGTGACGACGGGAGGCTCGGCCGCACACGCGGCGAGGGCCAGCGCTGCGACCGCTGACAGGATCACCATCCGCTTCACTTCTGGCCCCCTTCCTCGGCGTCGCGAGCTTCCGGGGCGGGCTCGGCCCCCCTGGTGGCCGAGGCGACGTGGGGCTGCTCGCCCGTGGCGCTCTCGCGCTGCGCCTTCAGCGCGGCTTCGAACGCCTCATCGCGAGGCTCATCGAGCGATACCTCGGGCAATGTGGATCCCGCAAGGCGGCGCTCGCGTCGGGAACCTGGCTTGGGCTGCTCGGCGACAGCGCCGCCGCGCGCACGTCGCCAGCCCTCCACGCGCGCCTGAAGCGGACGCACGTCCACAATGCCCGAGGCGAAGGCGAAAGCGCCCACGATCGCGAGTGCCGCACCAATCCAGATCAACGGAGAGATCCAGCCATCATTGACGTTGCGCTCGGCGTAGAACTCGACGGAGCCCAGGTTGTCGCCAGCCACGGAGTAGATCACGAGCGTCTCGCCCGCCGCGAGCCGCGAGCCGGTCACGGCGACCCGGTCCTCGCCATTCCACGTGGCTCGCCACACATCGGTGGAACCGTAGTCGACGGGCTCCGGCACGGAGGAGGGCTCGGAAGACGGCGAGGCGCTCGCTGCGGTCTCGTCGGTCGCCTCGTCGGTCGCCTCGGGCGAAGGTGAGGCGTCCTCCGACGGCGCCTCCACCACCACGCGGGCAGCAGTGCGCGTATCGAGGCTTTCCCACGAGTCATAGCCCAGCACGTACGTGGCCGTGAAGTTCTTGAGCCACGCATCGGCGTCCACGGGACGGGCGGTGTTGGCCGCAAGCGGGCCGTCGCCGGTGACGGCGATACGTTCGATACCGGGCAGGGCGAGCACGTCGGGCCCCAGCACCACCACGGGGGTGTCAAGGGTTGCCTGCGTCATGACCTCGCGGTCTGCGCGGGTAGCGTTAGCGATGAGTCCTGCGATCAACATCAGCAGGCCCAGCACTCCGGCAATGACAGCCGTGGTGCGTAGCGTCACGTGTATTTCCTCCGAATCGTCGGCGTACAGTCTAGGAGACAACGCACAAAGTGCCCCAGTCGTGGCTTTGTGCGCCTCGGCACGCCCGGCTAGTGTGGATGCGCTGAGCCTTGCGATGAGGAGAACCGATGGCCGACGAGACCCTTTCCTTCCCTGTCGCGATGCGCGGCTACGACCGCGACGCGGTCGCCGCGCACGTGAAGAGGCTTGAGGAGCAGGTCGCCGCCGCGCAGGCCGACGCCGAGCAGGCCCGCCAGCAGGCCGCTCAGCACGCCGCGTCGCTCAACGACATGAAGAAGGCGGCCGACGAGGCAGAGCAGCCCACCTACAAGGGACTGGGTGCCCGGGTGGAGCACCTGCTGCGCTCCGCCGAGGAGCAGTCGGCCGACGTGGTCAACCGAGCCAACACTCACGCGCAGGACACGATCGCCCGTGCGAACGTCGCCGCGCAGCAGCTGCGGGCGCGCGCCGACAACGAGGTCTCCGAGATTCTCACGCAGAGCCGCCGCGAGGCGGAGGAGGCCAAGACGGCCGCCGAGGCCTCCGCGCAGCTCACGCGCGAGGCCGCCGAACGCCACGCGCACGAGCTCGTCGCCAAGGCGTCTCGCGAGGCAGAGCGCATCGCGACCCAGGTCGAGGCCGAGGTCGCTGAGAAGCGCACCGGCGCCGAGCGGGATGCGCACTCGCTGCGCGCGACCGCCGAGCGCGAGGTGACCGAGCAGCGCGTGACGGCCCAGCGCGAGTCCACCGAGCTTGTCGAGGCGGCTCGCGCGGAGGCCGAGCGCGTCGCGGCCACCGCGGCCGCCGAGGCCCAGCGAGTGCAGGCGGAGGCGGAGCAGGCGCTTGCCGCCGCGCGCGCCCAGCTCGAGGCCGCCGATCGTGACGCAGAGTCGCGCGTCGA
Organism: Demequina lutea; assembly: GCA_003246255.1. Classification (GTDB taxonomy): domain Bacteria; phylum Actinomycetota; class Actinomycetes; order Actinomycetales; family Demequinaceae; genus Demequina; species Demequina lutea_A. The sequence continues at coordinate 8,763 of QKAX01000190.1, read as the reverse complement.
GGTTGCCGAGGCCAAGGCAGCGGAGATCGTCGAGATGGCGCAGGACAAGGCCACTGTGCTCCAGCGCGAGGCGGCAACTGTGCGGTCCGACGCCGACAAGCATGCGGCATCGGCGCTTGCTGCCGGCAAGCGCGAGGCAGAGACCGTGCGCGCAGAGGCCGAGCGGGTGCGCGCCGAGAAGGCGGCCGGCGCGGACCAGTACTACGCGGCGAAGGTCGCCGAGGGCGACCAGTACGCCGATGCGAAGGTCAAGGAGGCCGACCAGTACGCGGCCGCGAAGACCGCCGAGGTCGAGCGCGGCGCCACAGCCCGCATCGGCGAGGCGAATAAGTACTTCAACGCTCGCACCACCGAGGCGGACAAGTACTTCGCCGCCAAGACGGCGGAGGGCGACCAGTACGCCTCGACGAAGGCGACCGAGGCCGACAAGTACCTGGCAGCCAGGATCTCGGAGGGCGACCAGTACGCCGCCACCCGCACGGCGGAAGCAGACCAGTACGCCACCGCGAAGACCGCCGAAGCAGACGACTACTTTGCGGCGAAGACGGGCGAGGGCGACCAGTACGCCGCGGCCAAGACCGCCGAGGCAGACGACTACTTCACCGCCCGCACCGTCGAGGCAGACGACTACCACGCGACCAAGTTGGCAGCGGCTGAGGACGCCCACGCCGCACGGCTCGCGCGAGCCGAGGAGTACCACGGCGCCAAGACCGCCGAGGCAGACAAGTACCACGTGGCCAAGCTCGCGGAGGCCGACCAGTACCACGGTTCGCGCCTTGTGGAGGCCGACCAGTACCACGCCACCACCGTTGCCGACGCCGATAAGTACGACGCCGACACCCGCTCCGCGGCCGACTACTACGCGGCGCAGACGCGCCAGCGTGTGGACAACGAGACGGCGGATCTGCGCAAGCGCACGGAGACCGAGGTCGCCGCGCTCACCGCACAGACGAACGCCGAGCTGAAGGCGCTGCGCGAGCAGACGGCCACCGAGGTCACCTCCACGACCACCAACGCCCGCGCCGAGGCAAAGGCCCTGATCGATCAGGCCACGGCGGAGGCACAGCGCCTGCGCGCCGAGGCCTACTCCGATGCCGAGGCAGCCACCGAGGAGGCTCGACGCACGCGCGAGGATCTGCAGATCGAGGTCGCACAGCGCCGGGAGGCGGCAGAGCGCGAGCTCACCGATCGCCACGCCGCAGTCAAGGCGGAGACCGAGGCCATGGTGGCCGACGCGAAGACGCGCGCAGACGAGGCCGAGGCTCGGCTCGCCGAGGCTCTCGAGCGCGCCGAGCAGGCGCGCCGCGATGCGGAGGAGCACGCTCGCACGCTGCTCAGCAACGCGCGCCACAACGCAGACGACATCGTGTCTGGGGCGCGCGAGCACGCCGAGACGATCATCTCCGAGGCCGTCACCGACGCAGAGCGCGAGCGTGCGCTCGCCAACCAGGAGGTCGCGGACCTCAACGAGCAGCGCGAGTCGATCACGGCGTACCTCGACGAGCTGCGCTCGCTGCTGGCTGCCGACCCCGTGCAGAACCTCGCGGCCGCTGCCAAGCTCGCCAAGGAGCGCTCGCCAAGGGACGACGCCGAGTAGGCAGCACGTTCCACTCGCACCTCATGACCGACGACAGGGCAGCTCATCACGCCGAGATGGCGGCGCGGCTTGAGCGCACCCGGCGGGCGGAGTCCGCGCGCGCGGCCGAGTTGTTGAGGGGCTTCGTGGCCGACGCCACCGCCGCAGGCATCTCCCCCGAGCCGCTCACTGCCCGCACCGACTCCGGGCGGGCGCGCGTGCGCACGGGCCTCAACGGTTGGTATCTCAAGAGGGACAGGAGCGTTGCAGTCGACGGCGAGGCACGCTTCTACGTGCTGCGTACGCCTGATTCGCTGCGAGCGCGCCTCCGCGGAGCCGTGGTCGAGCCGAGCGATCCGCCCCTCGAACTGGGCCGCGGGGCCCGCGACGGCGAGTCGATGCCCATGGCTGACGCGATCGCAAACCGTCTCGCGGCTGGCAACGACTTCTAGCGCGTGGCCTTGACGAGCTGCGCGATGAGCGCGGCAACCTCGGCCGGCGCCTCCGTGGCCACCAGGTGGCCCACTCGCTTGAGAACCACGGGCTCCACACCCAGGGCATCCGCCATCGCGCGCGCGTCGTCGGCCGTCGTGAGTCCGTCCTCGTCGCCACGGGCCACGAAGCCCGGCACCCGGGCCGACTTCAGCACGTCAAGCCGCGAGGGGCGCGCCGCCATGGCCAGCTGACCCCAGGCGATGCCCTGGCCCTTCTGGCGCGCGGCGTTGGCGGTGATCGTGGAGAGGAGGACCGCGTCGGAGGCGCTCGTGGCCCCGAGGAGCCCCGCAGCGGTGGCCGCGGGGTCGGCGAGGCCGCCGTGCTTCTCTGCGGCCTCAGCGGCCTTGTGGCGGCTCTCAAGCGCCGCGGGCGTGTCTGCGGTGGCTCGCGTGCCCAACAGGCCGATGCCCGCCACTGCGTCGGGGTGGCGGTCAAGCACCGCGAGCGCCACGTAGCCGCCCATCGAGCACCCCACCCACAGCGCAGCGATGGCACCCGTGGCCTCTCGCATGGCCGCCACCGCAGCGTCGGCAATGAGGTCAAGCGACGGCGGCTCCTCGGTCGCGGGCATATCGCCGATACCGGGCGGGTCGAACGTGATGATGTCGCCTACCGGCACGCTCGCCTCGTCGAGCGCGGCGAGCAGCGGCTCCCACTGCTCCTTGTCCACTGGGAACGCGTTGACGAGGATCAGGGGGACGCGTGCTGGCTGGGGGCTCATCCTGTGGCTCCTTGAATCATCTCGGCGGGGACCTCAGTGGGTAGCGGGCCGTGCCCTGGCAGCACGGTGTCGAGCAGCAGGTCCAGCACGATGCGCACGTACTTCTCCCCCACCCACAGGTGCTTGGCCCCCTCGACGGGGATCAGGCGCAGGTTGGGCAGCGGTGCGAACCGCGCGGCGGCCTCCGCTGGCTGCAAGAAGTCGTCGAGCTCCGGGACGAGGGCGGTGATGGGTTTGCCGCTGTGTTGCCACGCCTCAAGATCGGCATCGGTGGCGCGGTGCAGCGGCGGCGAGAGCAGCACCGCCCCCTCGACATCGAGCGCGGACCCGTGCATCAGCGTGAGCTCAGTGCCAAAGCTCCATCCCACGAGCCAGCGGCGCGGCAGGCCACGCTGCACAGCGAAGTCCACTGCCGCCCGCACATCGGCTGCCTCGCCCACGCCCTCCTCGAAGTGCCCTTCTGAGGTGCCACGAGGCGACGACGTGCCGCGCGTGTTGAAGCGCAACACGGCCACGTCCGCGAGCGCTGGCAGCCTCCAGGCGGCCTTGCGGTACACGTGCGAGTCCATGAACCCACCGTGTGTGGGCAGCGGGTGCAACGTGATCAGGGTCGCGGCAATGCGGCCCGAGGCGGGCAGCGCGACCTCGCCCACCAGGGTCAGGCCGTCCTCGGTATGGAGCTCGATGTCCTCGCGCACCGCGTTCAGTACCGTCATGGCGCCGATCTCGACGTCAGCCACTCGTCCTCCCAAAGTTCGTCCAGCATCCGCGGTGCCAATGCCGGCGGTACTCGCCCGCCGCGTCGGCGCCCATGATGCTCTCAGCCGGCCACGCGACGATGTGCTGTACGTCCCCGGCGATCACACCGTGACAGCCGGGGCAGGTGTACGTCTTGTCGGTGGGACGCGGGATGGCCACCATGAAGTCCTCGCCGCGCGGGCCGCGCTCGCGCCACGCACCCATGCTGCCGCGCAGGCGCTCCACGTCCAGCTCTTCATGGGGTTGCCCGTACGGACGCTTGGAGGAGCGGCGCTGTGACGGCATACCTCGAGTCTACGGAACGCTCGCGGGTGAGGGGTTCGGCGCCGAGAAAAGGCGCCGGCGTCGCGCCCGAGGGGGGGATGAGCGCGACGCCGGACAGTTAATTGTAGACGCGCGGTGGCGTCTCTGTGTATGACTCTAGCGCTTCTATCGGCGCCAGCGCTCGTCGAGTGAGGGTCTCGCGGTACCAGTACGCGGAGTCCTTCCAGGTACGCACCTGAGTCTCGTAGTCCACGTAGACGATGCCAAAGCGCTTCGCATAGCCCTGCGCCCACTCAAAATTGTCCATGAGCGACCACGCCATGTACCCGCGCACGTCCACTCCCTCGCGGATCGCATGTGCCACTGCACCCAGGTGCCCGTGGAAGTACTCGATGCGATCGGCATCCCGCACGCGGCCATCGGCCTCGAGTACGTCGTCCCACGCGGAGCCATTCTCCGTCACGTAGAGCGGCTTGCCAGTCTCGCGGTAGATCTTGAGCAGGTGGGCGTGCAACGCGTTCGGGTCAAGGTTCCAGCCCATCGCCGTGAGCTTGCCAAGGGGCGGCATGAACTCAATCTGCTCGTCGGCAGGCCACGGCGAATTGGCTCCGGCCTTGTGACCGTCGGCAAGGGTGGCCACCTTGGACGTGGGAGCAGTTTTGTGGGCGTTATGGCGCACGAGATGCGACGAGTAGTAGTTCACGCCAAACCAGTCCACGCGGCCCTTCATGTCGGCCAGGTCGCTCGCGTGCACGAAGCCCCAGTCCGTGAGCTCCTTGGTGTTCTCCACCAGGTTGGCCGGGTACGTGCCCTCGATGAACGGCTCGTGGAACATCCGGTTGGCGAGCGCATCGATGTGCTGCGAGGCCCAGACGTCCTTGGGGTTCGAGGGGTCCCACGGCCGCGGCAGGTGGCAGTTGTTGACGATGCCGATCTGCAGGTCCGCGTTGACGGCCTTCAGCGCGTCGTACGCCTTCGCGTGGGCCAGCAGGAGGTGGTGGGCGGCGGTGAGGGCCTCCACGTCGTCGGCGTGGCCCGGCGCGTGCGCGCCCGCTCCATAGCCCACAAAGGAACTGACCCAGGGCTCGTTGAAGGTGGCCCAGGTGTCCGCGTCGTCGCCAAATTCCTCGGCCATGCGCCGCGCGTAAACCACAAAGGCGTCCACAGTGTCGCGGCTGAGCCAACCGCCATTGTCCTCAAGAGGTTGCGGCAGGTCCCAGTGATACAGGGTCACCAGCGGCTTGATGCCCTTGGACTTGAGGCGGTCAATAATGCCTCGGTAGTAGGCGATGCCCTCGTCGTTGAACTCCCCAGTGCCCAGCGGCTGGACGCGAGGCCATGCGATCGAGAAGCGATACGCCTGGAGGCCCAGGTCGGACATCATGTCGATGTCCTGTTCCCAACGGTGATAGTGGTCACACGCGACGTCGCCGTTGTCGTCGCCGACGACGTTGCCGGGCGTGTGGCTGAAGGTGTCCCAGATGGACTGGCCGCGGCCCCCTTCATTCACCCCGCCCTCGATCTGATACGACGCCGTGGCGGCACCAAAGAGGAACTCGGGAGGGAAAGCAACTTCGCTCATGTCGTCGAGTGTAGCCACTCCGAGCCGGGCCGTGAAACCGCTCTCACGGTGCGGTCGGCGCGGAGGCTGGGGCGGGCTGCGCGCGTCCCGTGTCACGTGAGGACACGTCGACGGCGCCGGGGGCCGTCCCGTGTCACCTCGGGACAGTTCCCTCTTCGCGCGCGCCAACGGACGGCTTAGTTGCCCCACCCGGAGACAGCCGCAATCGGAGATCTGCGAGGGGCGCGGTTGCGCCGCGCACTTGCCCGGAAGCGACACGGGACAGTGTGCATGGGGCCCTGAAGTGTCGTGAGGTGACACGGGAGCGGCCCGGGCCGCTTGGGTCGCGGCAGCGTGGAGCGCAGGTGCCCTCGCTCCACGGCTACGGAACCAGGTCCTCCACGATTGCCTCGGCGGCCGAGGCGCGCTCGCTGGCGGCGCCGCCCAGGTCACTATCTGGCTTGTTTGCGAACAACACGGCACGCATGCGCAGGCGCTGTTCCACGGTGGCGTCGCCGGGCAACGCCGCCTCCCCCAGCTTGCGCTTGAGATCGTGGACCATGGCGGCGGCTGTGCTGAGGTTCTGGAAGGCTGCCTCGTTCTGCTGCACACACTTCATGACGCCGCCGGGAGTGCCGCGCGTGACCTCAGCGAGGCGGTGCAACATCTCGATGCGGCGCTCGCGCGTGGAGGGGCCGGACTTCATCCACTCCACAATTGCGTCAAGCTCGGTGGAGACCTGTTCGAGGAGAGAGTCGAGGATCTCCTCCTTGGTCCTGAAGTGGTAGTACAGCGCCGCCTTCGTCACTCCAAGGTCCTCGGCGATCTCCCGCAGCGAGGTCTGGTCATAGCCGCTCGTCGTAAAGCGCTCAAGAGCCACGTCCTGAATGCGCTCGCGCGTGTCCCCACGCCGACGCGTCGCGGTCTCGGCCATGGCCCTTCCTTCCGTTTCGAATACTTCAAACTAACTTGACGACCGGCTAGTTCCGTGTCTACTGTCTCAACTGTAACTTACCGGGCGGCTAGGAAGTTCCCGTGCTTTGCTGAGGAACCACACGGCCCGTAGAGAGAGTGTCCCGCACGATCTCCCCCGCCTCGCAGAGGCTCCCCGGCGACGCAGCCATACGGACTACGCCGCCGCCGTTTCTCCCCGAAAGGTCCCCATGGACACCACTCCCGATCCCCGCCGCTGGTGGGGTCTCGCCGCGATCGGGCTCGCGCAGCTCATGGTCGTGCTCGACATGACGATCGTGAACATCGCCCTGCCCACCGCACAGGCCGATCTCAACATTTCCGACGCCGACCGCCAGTGGGTCATCACGGCCTACACATTGGCCTTTGGTGGACTGCTGCTGCTGGGCGGTCGCCTGGGCGACGTCGTGGGCCGCAAGCGGATCCTCATCATCGGCCTCAGCGGGTTTGCCCTCGCCTCCGCGTTCGGCGGCTTCTCGCAGACCTTCACGATGCTGATCGTGGCCCGCGCGCTGCAGGGCGTCTTCGCCGCGATGCTAGCGCCCGCGGCGCTGTCCATGCTCAACGTCACCTTTACCGAACCCAAGGAGCGCGCACGCGCGCTCGGAGTGTACGGCGCGATCGCCGGCGGCGGCGCGGCGCTCGGCCTCATGCTTGGTGGCGCGCTCACCGAGTACGTCGACTGGCGCTGGACCCTCACCGTGAACGTGCCCATCGCGGCTATCGCCATCGTGGGCACCGTCCTGTTCTTGCGCGACCACGGGATCCCCGGCGTGCACACCAGGCTCGACATCCCCGGCGCGATCCTCGCCTCGGGCGGACTCCTGGCCATCGTCTACGGCCTCAGCGAGGCCGAGCAGAACGGCTGGGGCTCGACCCTCGTGCTGTCCATGTTCGCTCTCGGCGCGGCGCTCATGACGGCCTTCGTGCTGGTCGAGCAGCGCACCCCGCATGCGATGCTGCCGCTGCACCTGCTGCGCGAGCGCAACCGCATCGGCGCGCTGTCGGCCGTGGCCCTCACGCAGATCGGCATGTTCGGCGTGTTCCTGTTCCTCACGTACTACCTGCAGGGCGTGCAGGGCTACAGCCCAGTGCGCACCGGCTTCGCGTTCCTGCCGATGGTGCTGGGCATGATGACCGGCGCCGTGGGCATCTCCGCGCGGTTGCTGCCCCGTGTGGGACCGCGTCGCCTGATGATCCCCGGCCTGCTGATCGGCGCATCGGCTCTCGCGTTCCTCACGCAGATCGAGGTGGGCTCGAGCTACTGGCTGCACGTGTTCCCCGGCCTCATCGCGCTGGGCCTCGGCATGGGCATGACCTTCATGCCGTCCATGGCCACCGCTACGGGCGGCGTGCGTGGCACCGATGCCGGCGTCGTCTCGGCAACACTCAACACGACTCAGCAGGTCGGCGGCTCGATCGGCATCGCCCTGCTCAACACCGTGGCCTCGACGGCCACTGCCAACTGGATCGCCGACCACGGCGCCGCGACTCCCGCCGAGATGGCGCAGGCAGCGGTGCACGGCTTCACCACGGCCATGTGGATCTCGGTGGGCGCAGTGCTGCTCGCCGCGGTGGTCGCAGCTGTCCTGGTCACTATCAGGCCCGGAGCTCCTACCCACACGGGTGCGACCGACGGCCAGGCCGCCGGCGAGACGAGCCATGCAGGGATGCACGCTTAAGGTCTCTCCGACGCAGCAAGGCCCCCGAGTCTCCTCGGGGGCCTTGCTGTATGTCTGGGGCGTGGGTGGCGCCGATGCCCGGGCTAGGGGCCGCGTGAACTTGGGCTAGAACAGGCGCGTGTGAGCGTCGTCGACGCCCTTCATGGCGTCGTAGTCGAGCACCAGGCAGCGGATGCCGCGGTCTTGCGCCAGCACCCGGGCCTGCGGCTTGATCTCCTGCGCGGCGAACACGCCGGAGACGGGCGCCAGCAGCGGGTCGCGGTTGAGAAGCTCCAGGTAGCGCGTGAGTTGCTCGACGCCGTCGATGTCTCCCCTGCGCTTGATCTCCACGGCGACGGCCTTGCCGGCGGCGTCGCGGGCCAAGATGTCCACGGGTCCGATGGCAGTGGGGAACTCACGACGCACCAACGTGTGCCCGTGCCCCAGCAACGCGATCTGGGCGGCGAGAAGTTCCTGGAGGTGCGCCTCGACGCCATCCTTGATGAGCCCGGGATCCACGCCCAGCTCGTGCTGAGTGTCGGCCAACACCTCAAAGAGGTCGATCTCGAGGCGGTCGTCCGACTTGTCGTGCTGCACCACCCAGCGCTCGACCAGTGGCTCGTCGGCATCGGCAATGTCAACCACGATGCGCATCGTGCACGGAGGGCTCATCCAATTGAGCGGCTTGTACGAGCCACCGTCGGAGTGCAGGAGCACGGAGCCGTCGGCCTTCACCATGATCGCCCTGGTAGCC
>QKAX01000200.1 GCA_003246255.1 Demequina lutea | reverse complement strand
TCATGGCGCACGCTGACTGGATCATCGACATGGGACCCGGCGCGGGCCGTGACGGCGGTCGCGTGGTGTTCGAAGGGACGCCCGCTGATCTGGTGGCGTCCAGGACAACGGTGACCGGAGAGCACCTGGCGGCGTACGTAGCCGGCTAGGCACAGTGGTGCTCTCTCGGCACTTCCGTGCGTAACGCCGATAATGCACAGCGGGTATCAGGAGGGCGTGCAGGCCACCGCGTCGGTCGCTCGGTCGGTCACTTGGTCACACGCCACGGCCTAGGGCCGTCAGGACGGTACATGCGGGGGAGTCGTCGCTAGGTGCTGCCCTGGTCTGCCTTGACCAGCGGCTCTCTCGCTCAGGGGATATCGCTTCGCCCTCTAACGGCTGCTACGGGGCGTTCTAGGCCTCACGGGGTTTTCGGCTTTTCCGTGCCGCCGGGGCTGTCCTCCGGCTCGATGTACGTTCCGCGCCGTACACTGGCGATGGGTTATTTAGCGATTCCCCAACGATGCCCCCGGTGTAGTCAGCCCGGGGGCATTGTTGTGCGGCGTGTCGCAAGATCGACGCCACGCACGGCCCGTCCACGCGCTGTGCTCCCGCGCTTGACCCCGGAGCCTCTGCACGAGAACCGCGCCGGATTACCGGCAGGGACGGGCCCTGCCAGCAACCCAGCATGAACCCCGTGACCCCTCCAACCTCAAGCGCTCCACACACCGCTACGGGCCGCCCGCGTCGTCTCGCGTGCACGTGTCGGCCATACGCGCTACGGTGTCTGCAGACGGGTCCAAACGAGCCGGTTAGCGCCGGTACCCGCCCGTCGAGGTGAGCAAAGACACCGACGGCCCCTGGGACGCAGCCCGGGGGCCGCACCACGTTGCCACCCCGACATGGAGCACAAGCGATGCCCACACCAGGAGACCCGACACCCCAGCAGGGACTCACGACCTACCAGGTGCACGAGCTAGAGCACGCGCTCAGCACGCCCGCCATGATGGCCCTGGACGAGACAGACGCGTACCAGGCGGTGTCCTTCGAGTACGGCATGAGAGCCGCCCGCCTGCTCGCCGCAAACGACCTACGCGGTGCCCTCAACGCCGCCGAGATCAGCCTGGCAGCCGAGACGTTCGGCGTGCGAAAAGCAGCGGCCCTAGACCGCGCACGTGAACGCCTCGAGGCGCTCAAGGAGCAAGGCGTGAACGTCCGCACGATCACCAGCCGAAGGGGCCAGAGATTAGCCTGAGCGGCCCCAGCGCTTACGAGCACCTTCGCTAGACAAACCTGTGACACCCGCAATGTCGGACCAGGTCGCAGAACGCGTGCGCACAGCCTCCACGACGAGATCTCCGAGCGCCTGCTTCGACACCTCGACACGCTCAGCCTGCGCACGAATGCGCCCGATCAAGTCTGAGCCGGCACGAAGGCCCGGACCGCGAGACGCGACGCCCGCGCCAGCCTCCAGCAACGCCTGTAGTTCGTCGGCCCGTTTCGTGGCGTCCGACAACGCGCCCCGCAGTGAGTCGACGGATCTGCGATCGCGGCTCAGAGCAAGACGCAGATGTGCAGCCGCGGCCGCGACAGCAGACGCTCCCGCGTAAGCGTGAGTAGCGTCGAGGGCATCGTCCACCCGCTGCATGAGATTCGCCGGCAGTTCAAGCCGGTCCAGAGCGCTCAGAGCCACATCGAGAGCCACCTGCGAGGTCTGAACATCGCCCTGCGCCCTGCTGATGAGCGCTTCGAGCTCGTCACGAACGTCGAGAAGCTGCGACGGCTCCAGCAACGGGCCCGACGTCGGGCGGGTGGCCATCCGCTTCGGCGCTGCTCGACGCTTGGACATGCTCGGAACGTACCGTGCCCTGGTACTTTTTTGCCAGCCCGCCAACACTTTTGGTCTATAGGACGAGCCCAGGCCGAGCGCAGCGCGTGCGGCCACGGCGAGGGGCGTTCGCCCTGCGCCGCTGTCCGCACGCCGATGCGGACCCTACGGGACTGCCTATCTGGCTCCCTGCACGAACGTGGCCACCGCAGAGAGAGCGAGCGAGTGAACGCAGGGAGCCGCCCCCCTGACATAACGCCGATAATGCACATTATGTCACTTCGTGCAGAAGTGACCGATCCGTCACACGGCTTTCTCGCACGCGCTTTTGGCCCTACCCCAGCCGTAGCAGGAAGTTGTCGATGATGAGAATCGTCGACGAACCGCCGCGCCATCAATGTGTTAACTCCGCGCCCCATGGCGACGATGGTCACGCAACGCTGCCGTCAGTCAGACGGCACTCGATCGATGACGTGCGGGGGCCAACGCTATGTCGAACACCGTTGTGACTGACCAGTCACGGGCCGAGCGCGCCCGGCTCGGCATTCGCCTCACCCTGGTGCAGCGCATGGTCCTGGTGGCGCAGCTGCCCGCCCTGGTGCTGACTCTTGTGCTTGGCGTCGGCGTCAAGGACGCCATCGCGCAGCGAGCCGTCTCCCAGCAAGCCGAACGCTGGATTGGCTTGGTCGTTTCCAGCGCTGACCTGCTGAAGTGCCTTCAGCGTGAGCGTGGCGCCACGAGTGTGTATCTGTCGAGTAACGGCGACACCTTCGGTCCTGAGCTCGAGGGCTTTCGATCGGACACCGATGCCGCCGCCCTCGAGTGGGAGAACGCGTATCTCCGCGCGACCGAGGACTCGGCGACTCCCCTGGCCGTGACCGACGCGGCCGGCTCGATCGAGCAGGCCGTCGCCTCCCTCACGGACGAACGCGCGCAGACCGACTCCCTTGACACCGCGATCCCCGATCGGATCCGCTTCTACACGGCCCTGAACGCACAGTTGCTGGCGCTGTCCGGTGCCACCACCGAGCCGATCTCACGCGCCGGCCAGATCGGCGGCGATGTCGCCTCCAACTTGGCGCTCATGACGGCGCAGGAGCGCATGGGACTCATCCGCGCACAGGTGGCCAATGTGATGACGAACCACGGGTTCGGCGAGGGCCAACGAGAGCTCATCGCTGCACTTCTCTCAGATCACGACAGCTCATTGACGTTGGCCATCGAGACATCTCGTGGCGACGTCAATGCCGCCGAGCGCGGCCTGCAAGAGACAGACCTCAGCCAACAGGTGCACACGATCATTGCGGATGCGTTCGCCGCGGCCGACTCGGCCGACCCCGCCTTGAACCTGGATCCGACGGAGTGGTTCGGCATCGCCACCGACTACATCGACCTCATGGTCGACGTGGAAGCGGGCAACTCCCTGGCGCTCACCGACGAGGCCCACGCAGCCGTCGTGGGCGCGAACCGCCAAGTGGCGCTGATGGCATCGGCGGTGATCGGCACAGTGATTGTCATGGCCGTTCTCCTGACCCTGCTGTCCCGCGCCGTGCGCCGGCCGCTGAGCGCCGGCGTCGCCGCCGCCCAGCGGCTCGCAACGGGTGACATGACCACTCGATTTCCGTCCGATGGCCACGACGAGATCGCGGACCTTGGCCGTGCGATGAACACAGCGCTGGATGCGTTGCACGGCACCCTGGAGCGCGTGGTCACCGATGCGAGGAGCGTCGCAGCAGCCGCCGAATTGCTGTCCGGATCGGCGACCCGCATTGCTCAGGACGCCGACTTCACCTCATCCCAGGTGCGTGAGGCGAGCGAAGCCAGCACGCGCATGGGACAGGAGGTTCAGAGCGTCGCCGCGGCGACCGAGCAGGTGAACGCCTCAATCGCCGAGATTGCCAGGTCGACAGCGCGCGCGTCCGACGTCTCCGACTCGGCTCAGGGCCTGAGCGAGCAGACGAGCGTCACCATGTCCCAGCTGGGTGAATCGTCCGGGGAGATTGGTGAGGTGATTCGATGGATCACCACGATCGCCGAGCAGACGAACCTCCTGGCGCTGAACGCGACGATCGAGGCGGCCCGCGCAGGCGAGGCCGGAAAGGGTTTTGCAGTGGTGGCGCAGGAGGTGAAGGCACTTGCCCAAAGCACCAGCACCGCGACCGCGGACATTGGCCAGAAGGTGGAAGACATTCAGCGACAGACCACGGATGCCGTAGACGCGATGAACAAGATCAACACCGTGATCGACGAGATGCACCTCTTCCAAGCGTCGATCGCGGGTGCCGCCGAGGAGCAGTCAGCGACCACCAACATGGTCAGTCAAGCAGTGCAGAACTCGGCTCTTGAGGCGCACAAGATCGACACGACGATGGCGAGCGTCGCCGAGGCGATGGCCCACACATCGAACGAACTCGCAGATGCCCAGCGGGCCGCACTAGAACTCGCGCAGATGGGACACGGTCTTAACGACGCGGTCTCCCAATTCACACTGTGACGCGCGAGCACCCGCGCATCGGCCGATGTTACGAGACGGCGAGCTCGGCGAGCTGAGCCGCGATGCCCTCGGCCCACGAGCGCACCGCGCCGAAGTCGCGGAAGTCACCCAGCGGCGGGTCGAGCGCGCGGATAAGGGCGCGCTCACCGATGTTCAGCTTCTCCGAGTCGATCGCGCCACTGAAGCGCTCGTGCTCGCGTGCGCCGATGCGGTCCGAGATCCCGTAGGCCTCGTCCTTGGGCTGGCCTTCGACCACCACCGTCTCCATGCCCACGGAGAACGTCCACACCGCCCGCGCAAGCAGATCAGTCTTGTGCTCCTTGGCCATAGCGGACGCATCGCGCCTCCACAGGCCGCCGTAGACAGCTGATCCGAGCACCACTGCGTCGTAGGGCGCGACCGTGCGAACGTCCGAAGCATCGCTGAAGTCGACCTCGAAACCCTGTGTCTCAAGCGTCTCCGCGATGGCGCGAGCGACCTCTCGAGTCGAGCCGTACTTGGACCCCACTGCTACCAGAACCTTCATGGTGCACCTCCTGGGTTCCATGGTCTCCCGGGTCGCCTGGGACGCACGGGGACAAACGTCCCGAGGTCCCGGGTCACGCCGATTTACCAGGTATAACGCTTAGAAAATCGTGGTCGACTCACCCACCGATGATGACGACCAGGTCACCGCCTTGCAACGGTTCGGTGCCCGAAACGGCCACCTTTGCGACCTTCCCTGCCACAGGCGTCGTGATCGATGCCTCCATCTTCATGGCCTCGATCGTGGCGATAGCGGCGCCGGCCTCGACCTCCTGACCCACCTCGACGAGAGCGGTGACGAGTCCCGCGAACGGCGCTCCGACTTCACCCGGCTGCGACGCATCGGCCTTGGTGCGCGCGTGCACTGTCACCTCGGCCGACTGGTCGAGGACCTGCACCGGACGCATCTGGCCGTTGTAGTTGAAGATCACCCAGCGCATGCCATGCTCATCGGCCTCTCCGATGGCCTCGAGCGTCACGAGCATCGTGACGCCCTTCTCGAGGTGGATGATGACCTCCTCGCCGCTACCCGCCGTCATGCCGTACAGGTAGTGGTAGGTGTCGACGACGGAAATGTCGCCGTACTGCTCCACTGCCTTGTCGAAGTCCTGCGCGGGTGCAGGGAACAGAAGGTGATTGAGCCTGCGCTGCCGCTCGACGCCGGGGGCGGCCAGCAGGTCCCGGTCCTCCGAGGAGAGCTCGACCTTGGCCTTCGTCACTCCCCTGCCCTCGAGCGCCTTGGTGCGGAAGGGCTCCGGCCAGCCGCCGGGCGGGTCGCCCAACTCGCCGCGCAGGAAGCCGACGACGGAGTCCGGAACGTCGTACGAGCCGGGGTTCTCCGCGAAGTCCTTAGGATCGGCGCCCAGGCCCACGAGGTGCAGGGCCAGGTCTCCCACGACCTTGGACGAGGGCGTCACCTTGACCAGACGTCCCAGGATGCGGTCGGCGGCTGCGTACATGTTCTCGATGTCCTCGAACCGCTCCCCCAGCCCCAGCGACAGAGCCTGCTGGCGGAGGTTCGACAACTGCCCGCCCGGGATCTCGTGGCGGTACACACGGCCAGTGGGGCCAGGCAGTCCCGACTCGAACGGCGCGTACAGGCGGCGCACGGCCTCCCAATACGGCTCGAGATCGGTGACGGCCTCCAGGGAAATACCAGTGTCGCGCTCCGTGTGCTCGAGCGAGGCCACGAGCGCCGACATCGACGGCTGGGAAGTGGTGCCAGCCATCGCGGCGTTGGCCACGTCCACGGCGTCCACCCCGGCCTCGGAGGCCGCGATGAGGGTAGCCAACTGGCCGCCGGCCGTGTCGTGCGTGTGCAAGTGCACCGGCACGTCAAAGTTCGACCGCAGGGCCTCGACGAGAGTCTTAGCGGCGTACGGGCGCAGCAGTCCGGCCATGTCCTTGAGCGCGAGCATGTGGACGCCGGCCTTGACGAGCTCCTCCGCTAGGCGCAGGTAGTAGTCCAGCGTGTAGAGCTTCTCGTCAGGGTTCGTGAGATCTGCGGTGTAGCACAGCGTGCCCTCGGCGACCGCTGTGCCAGTCTCCAGCACCGCGTCGATGGCGGGACGCATCTGGTCCATGTCGTTGAGCGCGTCAAAGATGCGGAAGATGTCGACACCCGTCGCCGCCGCCTCGTGCACGAACGCGTGGGCTACCTCGTCAGGGTACGGCGTGTAGCCCACGGTGTTGCGGCCGCGCAGCAACATCTGGATCGGCAAATTGGGCAGCGCGTCACGCAGCGCCGCGAGGCGGATCCACGGATCCTCGCTCAGGAAGCGCATGGCAACGTCGTAGGTCGCACCGCCCCAGGCCTCGACCGAGAGCAGTTGCGGGGTCAGGCGCGACACGTGGTCGGCGACCTTGAGCATGTCGTACGTGCGAAGGCGTGTCGCCAGGAGGCTCTGGTGAGCATCTCGGAAGGTGGTCTCCGTCACGGCGAGCGCCTTCTGGGCTCGCAGGTCAGCCGCAAAGCCCGCCGGACCGAGCGCACGCAGCTTCTGCAACGCGCCATCGGGCGCGGGCTGCGACACGTCGAGATCGGGAAGCTTGGTCACCGTACGGATCATCAGCGGCGGCTCGCCGTTTGGCCTGTTGATCGAGACGTGGCCCAAGTACTCCATCAGCTTGGTGGAGCGCTCAGCCGACTGAGAGACCTGCACCAGGTCCGGACGCTCCTCGATGAAGCGCGTGGAGAAGTCGCCCGCAAGAAACTCTGGGTCCTCCAGCACCGCACGCAGGAACGGGATGTTGTTGGCCACGCCGCGAATACGGAACTCGGCGAGCGCGCGACGAGCGCGGCTCACCGCCATCGGGAAGTCGCGCCCGCGGCACGTGAGCTTCACGAGCATGGAGTCGAAGTGGCCCGTCACTCGCCCGCCGGCGAGGCCCGTCGCTCCGTCGAGGCGCACGCCAGCGCCGCCGGGGCTGCGGTAGGCGACGATGCGTCCGGTGTCGGGCTGGAAGCCGTTGGCAGGGTCCTCGGTGGTGATGCGCGTCTGAATGGCAAAGCCATTGGTGCGCACCTCCTCCTGGCGGATGCCGATCTCCTCGAGCGTCTGGCCTGAGGCGATGCGGAGCTGAGCGCTCACGATGTCGATATCGGTGACCTCTTCGGTCACCGTGTGCTCCACCTGGATGCGAGGGTTCATCTCGATGAACACGTGCTGACCGGCGCGCTCGCCCTCGGTGTCAAGGAGGAACTCGACGGTGCCGGCATTGACATAGTTGATGGACTTGGCAAAGGCCACCGCGTCGCGGCACAGGGCCTCGCGAATCTCCGGGTCAAGGTTGGGAGCGGGCGCGATCTCGACCACCTTCTGGTGGCGACGCTGGAGGGAGCAGTCGCGCTCGTACAGGTGGACCACGTTGCCGTGGGCGTCGGCGAGAATCTGCACCTCGATGTGGCGAGGACGGATCACCGCCTGCTCAAGGAAGACAGTGGCGTCGCCAAATGCCGCCTCGGCCTCGCGCATGGCCGCGCGCAGCGCATCGGCCAGGTCCTCGCGCTTCTCGACGCGGCGCATGCCGCGGCCGCCGCCGCCTGCAACAGCCTTCACGAAGATGGGGAACCCGATCTCGTCGGCGCGCGCCACCAGTGCGTCGACGTCCGTGGAGGGCTCCGAGGACTGCAGCGTCGGGATGCCCGCAGCACGCGCCGAGTCGATGGCCGTCTTCTTGTTGCCCGCCATCTCGAGCACCTCGGCGGGCGGACCCACAAAAGCGATGCCGTTCTCGGCACACGCGCGCGCAAGATCCGGGTTCTCGCTGAGGAATCCATAGCCCGGGTATACGGCGTCGGCGCCGGACTCCTTGGCCACCCGCATCATCTCGTCGATGTCCAGGTAGGCGCGCACCGGGTGTTCGATCTCGCCAATCAGATATGCCTCGTCGGCTTTCATCCTGTGCTCGGACATGCGGTCCTCGTACGGGAAGACCGCCACCGTCTTCGCGCCGTTCTCGAATGCGGCACGGAAGGCGCGCACAGCAATCTCAGCGCGGTTGGCTACGAGGACCTTAGAGAACATTGGTTTCCCTTCGACGATGCCTTTATCTTGCCAGGCTTTAAGCATGCTGTCGTCGCCCTCGCCTGGGCACAAGGTCTCACGACCCGCCTCAGGGCCGCGAATGAGTAGTACGACTAGCTGGCGTTCGCCTTGCGTGCGCGGCGCTCGGCGAGTTCGTCAACAACTGTGACGGCGGCCTGTTCCTCACCCGCGCGATCTGCGGGCAGCGAGGCGAGGGAACCCTCGAGCTCACGCCACACCTTGCCCAGGGCAATACCAAAGACGCCCTGACCGCCTTGCACCAGATCAATCACCTGGTCGTCTGACGTGCACTCGTACACGGAAGCGCCGTCGGACATGAGCGTGATACGGCTCAGGTCCTCCACCCCGCGCTCGCGCAGATGCTCAACAGCCGTGCGAATCTGCTGTAACGAGACTCCCGAATCGAGCAGCCGCTTCACCACGCGCAACACAAGAATGTCGCGGAATCCGTACAAGCGCTGCGTGCCCGAACCTGTCGCAGACCTCACGGTGGGCTCAACGAGCCCAGTGCGCGCCCAATAGTCGAGCTGACGATAGGTGATACCAGCGGCTTTGCACGCGGCCGGCCCACGGTAGCCAGCGTTCTCGTCGAGGTGGGCAAGGCCGTCGTCGAACAAAATGCCTTGTTCGCGTGACGGGACGCTGGTGTCCGACATGGCCCTCCTTCACCTTCAACCTCAACGTTAGGGTTTGCGCACCCACGGATCAACGACCAACGGCCTCAACGCTACCGCGTGTCGCACGAATCCGAGCGCTCACGCGCCGTCGGTGCCGGACCGATACAGCGCGGCCTCGAAGGCTGCTGCTGCGGCTTCGAGGCGAGACTCACGCGCCGAGTCTCGCTGCGCCGGCGAGTCCTGACGCTGCAGCGGTGCCGCGGCGGCCGACGCCGCTTCGCGCTCGCGTTGCGCGCTCCGCACGAGCATCCTGAGCTCCCGAATGTCGGCACCCATGGCGAGATAGCGCGCATAGGCGACGGCGCGCGTCACCTCTGCGGGCGCGAGAGCTCCCGGCTGAGTTGACTCAATCAAGCCCTCGGCAACGAGGCGAGACACCACCTCCACATCGACGGCCGCGGAAGCGGCAATCGACGAGTAGGACACGGCCTCGTCGCGGCCCACGACGCCAAGCGACAAGGGCTGGTATGCGAGACCCGCGTCCAGGTCCCTGAGCGCGTCACGAATGTGCCCCAAGGGAGCGAACGCGTCGCGCTGCTGGCGAAGCACGTACCTCAGGCGCTCAACATGGGCCACCGAGTACTGCCGATAGCCCGCCGACGTGCGACCCGGCGATACCAGGCCCTGCGCGTCGAGGAATCGGAGTTTCGACAACGTCAGCGAAGGAAACTCATGCTCGAGCGCTGCAAGCACGTCGCCCACTCGTAGCGTGGGTTGCTGGCCCAATTGGTGGGGCCACTCGCCCACGAGCGGACCACTTGCCGCCGCGGCCGACATCACGGCCCGGCGTGCCGGCTCACTCATCGCTGCCCTAGGCCGCAGCGCCGGGATAGAACGTGAGGCGGTACTTGCCGATCTGGACCTCGTCGCCCGCCGTGAGCAACGAGTGCGTCACTCTCTCGCGGTTGAGGTAGGTGCCGTTGAGCGACCCCGCGTCACGCACTGAGAATGACGTGCCCTCACGTACAAAGTGCGCGTGCTCCCGACTGACAGTGACGTCATCGAGAAAGATGTCGCACGACACGGAGCGACCCGCCACCGTCACGTCCACGTCCAGCAGGAATCGGGCGCCTGCGTTCGGTCCGTGATGGACAACCAACAGCGCGTGATCAGGCGACAGCGCGTCGACCGCAGCCTGATCCTGAGAGCTCAGGCGAACGGGACCCTGGTCATCGACCGGTAGCGCCGAACCGAGCGACATCGTGCGCTCGACTGGCTTCTCGTCATATGTCATGGCGCCTCCTCTCCTCGTTCATCCTACGTGCCAGACGGCGCGAGCGTGCCCGTGCGACGGATCTGCGCAAGGTATTGCGCCGCCGATCCCCAGTACGCGACGGCGGCGAGAGCGGCGCCCACGATGGCGATCGTGTGCACGATCTCCCAACGGCCAAATGCCAGGTATGACAACGGCAAGAAGAAGTACAGCGCCGCCGTGGCCGTCTTTCCAAGGAACGTCACGGTGGGCGCGGAACCATGGCGCCCACGCAACCACAACAACGCCAATCCCATGACTGCGTCGCGAGCGAGGAGTACCCCGACGAGCCACCACGGGATGATGTCGCGCCACGCGAAGCCCAGCACTACAACGATCGTGAGGAGCCTGTCGGCGGCAGGGTCAAGAAGCCTGCCAAGCGCCGAGGTCTGGCCGAGCCGACGAGCGAGATAGCCGTCGAGGAAGTCGCTGACTCCGGCAACGGCAAGTACCGCAATGGCCCAGGCGTCGTGATGCCTCACCAACAGCGCGCCGAACACCACGATGAGCACAAGCCTCACCATCGTGATGGCATTAGGCAGGGTCAGGTTGCTGCGCAGCCGGGCCGGTGAGGACGGTTCGGTGGACATAAAGCCATGGTACGGCGCATGCCCCAGCACGCCTGCTACTCGTTGAGCTTGAGCTCCAGAACCTGATCAACCTTCTCGGCTGCCACGCGGACGGCCTCGTCCTCGCTCGCGCCGCGAGCAAGCTCGCTTGCCCTGATCTGCTCGAATACCTCGTGTCGGGTGGGTGCGGTCGAGTCGTTCATGGTGCCTCCTTGCGCCGTACCTCCGACGCTACTCCTCTTGGCCGCCCGAGGCACTCCCGCGCCTACGAGTCCACGCGCTCGAAGCGCGGACCGTGAGCGAGCTCGGCGCTCGTGAGGCGGACGCGCACTCGACGCCCGGGCTCCAGCCGCCCGTCGCAACGCGCCACCACTGCTGGCTCGTGGAGCTGCACGGTGTCCTCGTCGAGCGCGACCGCGTCGAACTCGCGGCCAAGGTACGGCGCTAGCACTGCCGCCTCCACCGCCTCGAGACACGCCCTATCGACCCGCGACCCCCGCTGCACACCGGCGCCCATCACGCTGCCCAGCGCGGGCAGCCGCTCTCGCACCCATTCGGGCACCTCGCGCCCCGCGACGTGTGCAAGGCACACCTCGGTGGCGTAGCGATCGACGAGTCGACGCAGAGGCGCTGTGACATGGGCGTAGGGCGACGCCAAGGCACCGTGGAGAAGCTGTGAGGGCTCTGCGAGCCCCCGCTCCACGTCAAAGGCCTCCCAGTTCGCGCCCCTAAACAGGGCCACCGCGGCAGTCAGGAACGCCGCTCCCCTCGGTTCCATGGGATCGATGGTCGCGAGCAGCCGCGAGTACTGCACGCCCGCGGGCCAATCGATCCCGATCGCCTCGGCCTGGCGCCGCAACCGTGCCATCGCCGCCTCGGACGCGGGCGGCATGGTCCGCAGCACCCCCACGCCCGCCTCGAGCATCAGCCGGGCTGCAGCCATGCCGGTCAGGAGCGAGATCTGAGAGTTGTCGTCCTCGATTCCCGTGCCCGCGCGGAACTCCAAGTGCAGGAGCCGGCCGTCGGTCGTCACCTCCTGGCTAGGCTTCGGCAGACTCAGCGCACCCGCCCTCGCCAAGGCGCCGCGTCGAGCGGCGCCCACCGCGGCAAGGAGCGCCGTGAACTCCCTCGCCTCAGGCGGAGCGTCGTGCCGCAGCTCCTCGTACGAGTACTGATGGCGCGACGTAACCCAGGCGCGCCTCACCCCAAAGATGCCCGCCGTGCCGTCCTGCGCGACTGAGAGGTCCCACACGACGGCCTTGGTGCGTTGGCCAGGCAGGAGCGAGGCAAAGCCCTCAGACATGGCGGGCGGGTGCAGGCCCACGCGGACGTCGGGGCAGTACACCGTCTCCACACGCGACCATGCATCGACATCGATGGGTCCGCCCGGGGTCACGTGGGCCGCGACGTCGGCAATCGCGTACCGCACTCGCCACCCGTTTCCCTCATGGGACAGGTGCATTGCCTGGTCGAGGTCGCGCGAGCCCTCCGGGTCGATCGTCACAAACGGCATCTCCGTCATATCCACACGGCGATCCTGAATATGCGGCAGTTCGGCCGCCTCCCGCACTCGCGCCACCTCCTTGGCAACGGCGGCAGGACGATCGACTGTGACACCCTCCCGCTGACGGATCGAGGCGAAGGTGCGACTCAAGTGCGCAAGAGGTGCACGCGCGACAAATTTGCGGACCGGCATGCCTTCACCCTAGGCCCGTGGCCACGCTGCCGCGCCCACAGTCTTGGACGTGTCACCAACCCCGGTTACGCTCAGGACATGGGAACTGACGACTCGAGCTCGGTGGCGCTCTTTCGCGCGCTCAGTCTGGCGTCCCGTCAGCTCAATGCCGCGATCGAGACGGCGCTCCAGGATGCGGCGGGCGTGTCGCTTCCGGAGTTCGACATCTTGACAGCCCTCGCGCAGTCCGATGGCGAGCGCGCGCGCGCAGGCGAGTTGGGCGTCATGCTGGCATGGGAGAAATCCAGGACGTCGCATCAGGTCGCGCGCATGGAACGTCGCGGGCTTGTGGAGCGAGGCTCGTGCGACGCGGACCTGAGGGGCACGTTCGTTCACCTCACGTCCGACGGTTCCCGAGCGATCGCGGCCGCGTCGCCCGCCTACCGACGCGTGATCAACGAGATGCTCGAGGGCATCTCCGGCACGGCGTCGGGCGAAGCGCTGGGCTCCGTCGCGCTCGAGATCGGGCGGCGCGTCACACCCACCTCCTGCCAGGCTGAACTCGCTTCGCTCGAGAAGAACCTCGGCGCCGACGCGCGCGCCTAGTGCTCGCTCCCCAAGGCCCATCTCGCGAGGTGGGCTCCACCGGCGTATGACACCGGCATCGTCAGGACGGCCAGCGGCGCGACGGTCGACGCCAGGAACGCGAGTACCCCAAAGCCCACGGCGACGCCTCGACGCCGTCGCAACGCTGCACGTCTGTCCCGCAACGTGAGGCCCCTGCGCTCGAATGCAGGCGAGGTGAACTCGACAGCGAGCACCCAGCCTCCGAGTGTCGCTCCCAGCACCGACCCGATGACGGCGCCGGCGACGGGTATCAGGCCCGCAGCCGCCACCGCAAGCGAGATGACGATGCCCAGGGCGAGCATCGCGAGGCCCTCCCGGACTCCGCGGCCAGCCGCCTGCCACCACCTCTCGTCGGACCTTTCCTTCACGGCGCCGTACGCGTCGTCGACCGAGCGCGCGACCCACTCATAGGCCGGCTGGCCGATGGTTGACGTGACGCTCACAAACGCAAAGACGCACAGGGCGAGCGCACCGCCGAGGAGGGCAAGAGCCACCACCACCTGTGTGAGGTCGCGCCACGGCCCCTGCACACCAAACCAGCCCGCCATCCCGTCGCTGAGCTCAGGCAGGAAGGCGAGGAGCGTCACGAGACCCGTGGCAAAGATCCATGCTGTGACGAGTCCGGGCAGGAGAGCCACCCACATGGGACCCGCGTGCCGACGCCAAGCTTGGAAGCCGCGCAGGTACAGCCGCGCGCCGAACAGCAGATCACGTGCAAGCGCCATGGCTGCACGCTATCCCACCTCACCGACCTCGCCGACGAGCTGAGGCACTGGTTGCGCGTCGCTGGGCGCGACCCCCTTGCGTGCCCCTGGCAGCGTGCAGGCACGCTCCTTGCGCACGCGCGCAGCAAAGGCCCATGCGAGCAGGGTCCCTGCCGTGACTCCCAGATATGGCTGAACTGGCTCAAAGAACTGCAACGCTCCGGAGTACCCGAGAGCGAGCAGCACGAGCTTGTTGCACACCGGACAGCCCACCGCGAAGAACGTCATGATGCCGCCCGTGAGCCCGAGACGCCCCTCGCGGGTCTCAGCCTGACCCAGCGGGGAGCGCACATACGTGGCCGCGACGAGGCCCGCGAGCACCGAGCTCACTGCGAGCAGCCCCGTCGACCACCAGGTGGGTGGCACCTCGCGTCCAAACACCGGATTGTCGATGAGGTCGGTCGGGAGGGCGATGAAGAGGTAGGTGATCGCCGCGGTCCCCGCCGCGAACCACCAGCGGCGCGCGGTCCAGAGACGCAATTCGTTGAGGAAGGCTGCCATGGCAAGACCATACCCCGTGGGGTATAGCGCCGCCACCACTAGCTATGCGATGAGTTCGGCAGCGTCGACCTCGATCGCTGTGCCCTTCAGCGCCTGTGAGACAGGGCAGCCATCCTTGACAGCCCCCACCAACACCACGAAGTCGTCCTCGGAGATCCCCGCGATCGCCGCCTTCACAGTGAGGCCAATGCGAGTGATGCCCTCACCCGGAACGAACGTCACGGCTGCGCTCACGTCGATGGCCGACGCCTCGAGGCCGCGGCCAGCAAGCTCGTGTGACATCGCCATCGAGTAGCACGCTGCATGAGCCGCGCCAAGCAACTCCTCTGGGGTCGTGGTGGCCGCGACGCCCTCCGAACGCGCCTTCCAGTTCACGGCAAACGGGCCAAGCCCGGAGGTCGCGAGAGTGGCGGTGCCGGACCCCTCCGCGAGAGTTCCCGACCAGTAGGCAGTGGCTGTGCTGACGACGCTCATGAGAGCTCCTTACGTGAGGGATTGCGAACCCTACGTGCAACCCGAACCCGCGCCCCGCTGTTCCCTAGGCGCTTGCCCCGGCATCGGCCTTCGGCTTGTCGACCCGCACCAGCACCAGCAACGCAAGCCCGATGGCCACGACGGCGATCACTCCGAGCGTGCCCCAGATCGTGGCACCGGCGATCGCAATGGCAAGCCACCAGCCAAGCGGCGAGAGGAACGACGCGGCGCGGCCGGTGGTCGCATAGAGACCAAAGATCTGCGCCTCGTGCCCGGCGGGCGTCACCCGGCTCAGGAGCGAGCGCGATGCCGCCTGCGCGGGCCCCACACACGCGCTCAGCAGCAACCCGAAGATCCAGAACGTCACCTGGCCCATGCCCCCCAGCGCCACAATGGCGACACCTGACACGGTGATGAGCGACAGCGACGCCACGATGACCTTGCGTGGACCGAGGCGATCGTCGAACAAACCGGCCAGCATCGTCGTGGCTCCGGCCACGAGGTTGGCCGCGACCCCAAACAGGATCACGCCCGAGTCGGAGAAGCCAAACGCTTGCGCGGCGATGATCGCCCCAAACGTGAAGACACCCACCAGGCCGTCCCGATACACGGCGGACGAGATCAGAAACCACAGTGTCGCGGGCGCGTTGCGCCGCAGGCCCACGAGGTCGTTCCACAGCACCTTGTACCCCTCGAAGAACCCCACTGTGGGCACTCCCCCGCCATGCGGCGCCTCAGGCACAAAGACAAAGACCGCCCACCCGAAGGCAATGGCCCATAGCGCCGCACCCACCGCAATCAGGCGGTAGGCCATCCCGTTGGAGGTATCGAGGCCCCACCAGCTGGCACCGTCGGCCACCACCACGATGAGCAGCGCGACGATGCCGCCCACATAGCCAAGCCCCCAGCCGAGTCCTGACACGCGACCCACAGTGGCGGGAGTGGAGACGTCCGTGAGCATGGCGTTGTAGTTCACTCCCGCGATCTCCGACACGATCTGGCCAAACGAGATGAGCGCGACACCCAGCCAGAAGTACGAGGGCGATTCCTGCACAAAGAACAGGCCGAACATGCTCACCACGAGCAAGCCGCTCGTGACCGCGAGCCACCACTTGCGGCGGCCACGTGCGTCGGCCCGCTGGCCCAGCACCGGGGCGAGCAGTGCGACGAGCACTCCGGCGACAATGCCGCCGGTGGCGAGGTCTCTGGCCAACACCGCGAGACCATCGGCGTAGGCCTGCGAACCCTCACCCAGCGCCCGCACCTCGGGGTCAAGGAAGCCGTCCTGCGTCAGGTATAGGGCCGTGAAGACGAACGTGATGATGACGGAGTTGAAGGGCTGCGTGGCCCAGTCCCACAGCGCCCACGCGATGACGCGGTGGCGAGGTACCGGCCTTGTCTGGAGGGAGGTGGCTCCCTGAGCGTCAACGATGGAGGGAAGCTCGGGCGCGCGGCCTTCGTCGGTCATGGGGTCAGTGTGCCGCGTCTTGGTGAACGAAAGGTAGCGGCACTCCGCACCGGACTAAGGTGCAGGTTGTGGAGAGTTCACACAGTGACTACGCGCCCGACGTGCTGCCGGGCTTCGAGGCGCGATCGCTGCGCGCCGCCACCCTCGTGAGGCCCACGCACCAGCCGTCGGCGCCGCGCGCGGCCTTGCTGCACGTTCACGGGTACAACGACTACTTCTTCCACGTGGAGTTCGCCCGCGCGATGCTCGCCACGGGCATCGCGTTCTATGCCGAGGACCTGGCGCGGGCGGGACGATCCCTGCGGCCAGGCGAACACCCTCACGACATGCTCGACGCCGCGGAGCAAGGCGCCGACATCACCGATGCCATGGACGCCATTGCTGCGGAGCTGCCGGGAGTGCCGGTCATCGTTCACGGCCACTCCACAGGAGGACTGACAGCCTCCGTGTGGGCACACGACAGCCCCCACCCGGCGCTCGCTGGCTTGGCGCTGAACTCACCCCTGTTTGGGCTCGCCATGCGCCCCCACCAGCGCGCCGCACTGCCTATTGTGCTCGCCGCCCTGCGTCGCCATCCCGAGCGCGTGGTGGTGCCAGGCAGGTCGCCCTACGCCGAGCGGCTGCATGTCTCCGGTGGAGGCAGCTGGGAGTTCAACACCGAGTGGAAGCGGCCCGCGGGTGTCGACACGCGCGCGAGCTGGCTTGGCGCCGTTCAGCGCGCCATCGCACGGCTCTCACGGGGGCTCGACATCCGCGTGCCTGTCTTCGTTGCGCGCTCGGCACAAGCGGGCCGCGACTCCCACGCCAATGGACAGGCGGGCCGCCAAGACACCGTGGTCGACGTGGCAGCGATCGCGCGCCTCGCTCCCCGACTTGGATCACAGGTCACCTCCGTGGTGATTGAGGGCGGCCTTCACGACCTGGTTCTCTCCGAGCCCGACGCGCGAGCCGACTACCTCGATCGGCTCACCGCCTGGATCGATACAGTGTGCGCATGAGCGCCGCGCACCCGTACTTCGACAACGGCGGCGCGGTGGCGGCGCTCGCTCACCGAGGCTTCTCGCTCGAGGGTCTCGAGAACTCGATGAAGGCGTTCCAGGCGGCCGTCGATCTGGGTTTTCGGTACGTGGAGACCGACGCTCACGGCACGGCCGACGGGGTCGCCGTGGCACTTCACGACGCGACGCTCAACCGCACCACGGACGGCGAGGGCACAGTTTCGGCATTGCGGTGGGACACCGTGCGGCGCGCGCGCATTGGCGGCACCGAACCCGTGCCGCTGCTCGAGGATGTGCTGGGCACCTGGCCCCACCTCCGGGTCAACATTGACGTCAAGGCGAGGTCGGGCATCGAGCCCATCGCCGCAGCAATTGAGAAGACGCGAGCACACGATCGCGTCTGCCTTGCCTCCTTCTCCACTGCCCGCCGGCTTGCGACCGCACGGCTGCTCTCCCGGCCCGTCGCGGAGTCCGCCGGCACGCGCGAGGTGATGGGATTCCTGGCCGCGCATGCCGTGCGCGCACACGCCGCCGGCGCGCTCTCCGCAGTGCACGCGCTGCAGGTGCCAGTGAGGCAGGGACCCGTGACAGTGGTGAGCCGCGACACTGTCGCCACCGCTCATCGTGCCGGCGCGGCGGTTCACGTGTGGACCATCAACGCCGAAGAGGACATGGCTCGGCTTATCGAGATGGGCGTCGACGGCCTTGTCAGCGACAGGGCGGATCTTCTCAAGAAATACCTACAGAGCATCGGGAGGTGGGCGTGAACGAGCGCCCCTTGGTAGGCGTCACCACATACCTGGAGCGCGCCCAGATGGGCGTGTGGGACACCCGCGCTGTGTACCTACCGCATGCGTACCTGGCCCCGCTCACTGCGGCGGGCGCCACGGTGGTGGCGTTACCTCCTCAGCCCGCCAGCCTCAGCGACGCGGATGCCCTTCTGGCAACCCTCGACGCCTTGGTGATCGCCGGCGGCTACGACGTGGATCCGGCACGCTACGGGAGTGAGCCGCACCCCACGTCCGACGCGCCACGCAGCGACCGCGACGAATGGGAGCTTGCTCTCGTTGACGCGGCACGACGCGCCGACATGCCGCTGCTAGGCATCTGCCGCGGCGCCCAGGTGCTCAATGTGTCGCGCGGCGGAACCCTTCACCAGCACCTACCCGACGTCGTGGGCCACACGCAGCACCAGGGCGAACACGGCGTGTTCTCACACGTGAACGTGGACGTCGTGGCGGGGAGCGCGATCGCGGCACTACACCACGACTCGCCCGCGGTTCCCGTGTATCACCACCAAGCCATCGATGCGCTCGGAGAGGGACTCGTGGTGACAGCCCGCAGTGCCGACGGCGTGGTCGAGGCGATCGAGGATCCGAACCTGACGTTCTGCGTCGCGACGCAGTGGCATCCCGAGCAGGACGCCGACTCAGCCCGCCTTTTCGCGGGTTTCGTGGCAGCCGCGGCGGGCTTCAGACGGCGTCGGATCGCGCCCGTCTAGGCAGCTGCGCGACGCAGGAGCACCACGGCGTCCACGAGCTCGGCTGGCAGCCCGGACGGATCGGTCACGGCCCGGGTGACGTCCTCCTGCCGCTCGACGGCCCATTCGCGGCCGAGGCGGAGCGCGCCGACCTGAGCCTGCGCATTGAGGAGATCGTGCCGATGCTCATGAAGCCGTTCGGACCACGGCGGCGGCTCGGCGTGGCCCACGATGAGCATCCAGCCGCCCGGAGCAACCCACGACATGGCCTTCGTGAGGACATCCTCGCGAGCGAGGCGTGCGGGTGAGTGAAGGAAGGTTGCCGAGACAAGGTCGAAACGCTCGTCGGGCTCCCACGACGTCAGATCCGCCGCGACAAATCGTGCCTGAGGCAAGGCGCGTGCTCGAGCCTCGGCCTCGCCCCTGGCGACTGCCGTAGGCGAGATGTCGAGGCCAAGGGCGCGCCATCCCCGCTCGGCAAGCCAGAGCACGTCGCCGCCCTCGCCGCAACCGAGGTCGAGGCTGGAGCCCGGCGCGAGGTGCTCGAGTGCCGCTGCCGCACTGGCGTTGACCTTGCCCGACCACACGCGTTCGGAGGAGCTATAGCGCTCCTCCCAGAACGACTTCGCATCGTTGAGACCGGAGGACTGAGGGTGGGTCATAGGCACAGTATGCGTGAGGGCGCTACCCGAAGTAGCGGCCAGGACGGTGGTTGATAGCGATCACACCGTTGAGCATGACCACGCCAATCACGGAGCACGCAAGAATCCAGGGCTCCACCAGCGCTAGCGAGGCGAGCACCACCGCGACGTCGAGGCTCCCCTGCGTCACGCCCGCTCGAATGCCCGTCTTCTCTTGTAGGAATGCCGCCAGGATCCCGAAGCCTCCGGCCGAGGCGCCGTGCCTAAACAGCACCAGCATGCCCATGCCGATCGCGAGCCCCGCACAGATCGCCGCATACAGCGGCGAGATCGAGTCGATGGTGATGAACCGATCATGCAGCGAGGACCCGACTGAGATGAGGCCCACAGCGATGAGTGTCTTGATGGTGAAGCGCCACCCGAGGCGGCGCACTGCCAGGTAGTAGAAGGGAACATTGATCACAAAGTAGATGAGGCCGAACGACCAGCCTGTCGCGTAGCTGCCAAGGAACGCGACGCCCGCGAGGCCACCCGCCACTCCACCAATCGCGTGGAGAAAGAACAAGCCCCACGACAACATGTACGAGCCGACGACGAGTGCGAGGGCGTCCTCCCAGAGCGCGTGACGCTTCACATCGAGGGCTGGCTCAAGGACTGTCACTGCACTTCCTCCTGCATCGGGCGCGCGGGGTGCGCTGCAGCATTGTGCCAGCGGATGATTGCCCCCAGGTTTCGCCTGACTCGTAGGCCACTAACCAATGGCCGCGGTGGCGTCGTGCCACTCGACAGCGGCCCCTTGGGCAAGTGAGGCACCCACGTCGAGCACTCGCTGGTTTGCGGAGCCGCGGAACCGCAGGCCGAGGTCTCGCAGCGAGTCCTCATAGGGTCCGTCCACCAGCACGTCCACCAGGCTCAGAAGTTCGCGCTTATCCGCGCTGTCTGTCAGCAGCTGCTCAAAGGTGTAGCCGGTCCAGCACCAGATGTCCTTGGCCCACCCAAACTGCGCTCGCACGCGCCGCGCGATGGACAGGCACACCTGGGTATTGAGGAAGGGCTCCCCGCCCAAGAGCGACAGCCCTTGCACCGACTCGTGCGCCAGGTCCGCCATGATGCGTTCCTCAAGGTCGGCGGAGTACGGCGCGCCGCACCTGAAGCTCCACGCGTCCTTGTTGTAACAGCCATCGCACTTGAAGAAGCACCCGCTCACATACAGGCTGCAGCGCACTCCCTCGCCGTCAACGAAGGAAAACGGCTTGTAGTCGGCGACGTACTGGTGACTTGCCTTCTCGGCGAGCCACGTGCGGGGGTTGGGCGTGAGGGTCATGCGTCGCGCCTAGCGGGAGGTGGCAGGGCGCGGCCCGTCGCCAGCGTCGTCGATCGCGCTAAGCGGCACCCGCACGTCGGCGGACTGCATGTGCTTCACACGCGAGGCGATCTCGGTGTGACGTCCGTGCACCATCGGGCGTTGCTGAGGGTTGCCCAGGTAGCCGCAGGTGCGCTTCACCACGTCGCACGTACGAGGGTCCTCGTTCCCGCACGACGGGCACTTGAAGCCGCGCGCGGTGGGATCGAAGTCGCCAGCAAAGCCGCATTCGTAGCAGCGGTCGATAGGGGTGTTGGTTCCCAGGTAGCCCACGCGGTCATACGCGTAGTCCCACACTGCCTCGAGCGCCTTGGGGTTCTGCTGCAGAACGGGGTACTCGCAGTAGTGGATGAAACCGCCCGACGTGAGCGGGGCGTACTCGGCCTCGAAGTCGAGCTTCTCAAACGGAGTGGGATTCTTGCGCACGTCGTAATGGAAGCTGTTCGTGTAGTAGTCCTTGTCGGTGATGTTCTCCACCTCGCCAAAGCGCTCCTTGTCCAGGCGGCAGAACCTGTCCGTGAGGCTCTCCGAAGGAGTCGAGTACACGGACACCCAGTAGCCCGACTCGGCGCTCCACTGCTTGGCGTGGTCGCGCAGCGAGGTAAGAACGTCCACCGTGAGCTTCTTGGCCTCCGGGTTGGCCTCCCACGCGCCACCAAAGAACGCGGTCGCTACCTCATACAGCCCGATGTAGCCCAGCGACACTGTGGCGCGGCCATCGCGGAACAGCTCGTCGACATCGTCCGTCGGCGCGAGGCGCTTGCCGAAGGCTCCGTGCACATACAGGATGGGCGCGTTGCCTGGCTCCGCCTGCTTGCAGCGCTCGATGCGGAACATGAGCGCGTCGCGCACCGTCACGAGCCGCTCCTCGAGCAGGGCCCAGAACACTTCGACGCTGCCACGCGCCTCCATCGCGATGCGCGGCAGATTGAGAGTGACCACGCCAAGGTTCATGCGCCCCTCGACGACGTCGTTACCTTCGGCGTCTTCCCACCCCTGCAGGAACGAGCGGCAACCCATCGGCGCCTTGAAGGATCCGGTGATGTCCACGATCTTGTCGTAGCTCAGCACGTCCGGGTACATGCGCTTTGTCGCGCACTCGACAGCCATCTGCTTGATGTCGTAGTTGGGCTCGCCTGGCTTCAGGTTGAGGCCAGCCTTGAGCGTGAAGAGCAGCTTGGGGAAGATCGCTGTGCGGCCTTCCGAGCCGAGGCCGCGCATGCGGATCTCGAGGATCGCCTTCTGAATCTCACGCTCGTACCAGCCGGTGCCCAGGCCGAATCCGAGCGACGTGAACGGCGTCTGGCCGTTTGAGGTGAACAAGGTGTTGATCTCGTACTCGAGCGACTGCATCGCGTCGTAGATGTCCTTGATGGTCTTGGACTCGGCATAGGCCTGCTTGCGAGCCGGATCCTCGATCCAGGCCTCCGCGTCGAGGGCGTGCTTGGCGTAGTTGAGCTCGGCGTACGGTGCCAGCAGCTCGTCGATGCGGTTGACGGTGGCGCCGCCGTACTGCGAGGACGACACGTTGGCGATGATCTGCGCGATCTGCGCCGTGGCCGTCTGAATGGAGCGCGGAGGCGATACCTGAGCGTTGCCGATACGGAAGCCCTTTGCCAGCATCGCCTTGAAGTCAATCAGGCAGCAGTTAGTCATGGGCGCATACGGGTGATAGTCGAGGTCGTGGTAGTGAATGTCGCCCTTCTGGTGAGCGTTAGACACATGGGCAGGCAGCATCTTGAGTCCGATCGCCTTGCCCACCATGCCTGCAGTCAGGTCGCGCTGAGTATTGAAGACAGCGGCGTCCTTGTTCGCGTTCTCGTTCACCACTGCCTGGTCCTTGTCCAACAGCTTGGTGATCGAGTGGTTCAGGTCCGTGGCCTTGCTCCGGGCGAAGTCCCGCTGCACGCGGTAGTCGATGTAGGCACGCGCCACCTCGTACTCGCGCTCCTCGAGCAGCAAGTGCTCCACGACCGACTGAATCTCATAGATCTTGACGCCCTGCGGAAAGCGCTCACCGATCTCCGCCACCACGTCATTGGCGAGCCGGCGAATGGACCGCTCGTGCACCTCCGAAACGTGACCATGCACCGCCTCGAAGGCCTTTGTCAGCGCGCCGCGGATGCGGCCCTCGTCGAAACGGAGGGTGCGCCCATCGCGCTTCACCACGGCAATTGCCAAGGTGGCGCGGGCGTGCTGTGCCGTGGTCTCTGATTCGGTGATGCTCATGGTGGTGTGCCCTCTCGCCTGCCGCGTCGTCTCCCCCTCCGCCGCCTACCAGACCACTACATCTAGTGGCGCGCTGAGTACCGCAACACTAGATCTAGCACCCGCCGACGCCTGGGCCAAAGGTCCCTTGTTGGCGCGAGCGTCGGCGATGCACGTTCGAAAACCACGCGAGGACCTCGCAAAATCGCCGACGCTTCGGCGTGTCGCTACCGACCGGGTCGAGCGAGGCACCGAGAGGCGAGGGGTGCCGACCTAGGCCGAGAACTGCCCGTCCACGATCGTCGTGTGGCGGCCCGCCGCCTTGGCCGCGTACATGGCGCGGTCGGCGCGCTCCAATGCGTCGTGGAGCGAGCCGCGGTCATCTACAGCCGCAACGCCATAGCTCGCCGTCGGGGGGTCGGCCATGTGATCGCAGGCCCGGGCGAACGCGTCATCGATCCTTGCCGTGACGGCCGAGATCGCGGTCGCATCGGCATCCGCCAAGAAGACGACGAACTCCTCGCCGCCCCACCGAGCCGCGACGTCCCGCGGCCCCAACTCACGCTGCAGGGCGCGGGCAAAGGCCAAGAGCGTCCTGTCGCCCTCCGCGTGACCAAAGCTGTCATTGACCGCCTTGAAGTGATCCAGATCAGCGGCGATGAGCACGGCGCGAGAGCTGCTGTCGCGCCGCGCCAGGGTTGACGTGACGGACTCCACGAACGCGGCGCGCAACAGCAGGCCGGTGAGGTCATCGCGGCGTGCCCGCGATCGCCACCGCTGCGCCTCCTCGAGCTGGTGCAGCACGGCCACGGCATACGTCACCACCACCAGCACCACCGTCATCGCAAGAGTGGTCGCCAGCGGACCCGCCCACCGCTGGTAGAAGTCCGACTCGGGTCCCATCACCGCGTAGACGCACACACGAAAGGCGTAGAAGGCGCTCACCGCAGTCGATGCGACGGCCATGAAGACCAACGCGCTCTCGACCTCAGAGAAACGCTGCTGCTCGAGGCGCCGATGCCTGCGCCGTTGCGCGACAAGCATCCATAACTCGGCCCCGGCCCATGCCAGGAAGCCCGCCATCCCCACCAGCATCGACACGCCGCCTGGCCACGCGAGACCCTCGGGTTTCTCGACAATGGTGGCGATGCCAAAGACGGTTCCCGCGCCCACGATCCACCAGCGCGAAGGCGCCCCTCCACGCAACGACCTCGCGGAGCCCCACACACAAGCCGCCGAGGCGACCGAGATGGTATTTCCCACGATCGCGGCCCACAACGAGTGGTGCTCGCCATCGATCAGAAACACCACCGAGGTGGATCCCGACAGAAACAGCGCGACGCTCCACCATCCGGCGAAAGGGGCCCGGGTCGCGCGATACGTGCCAAAGAGGACGAGCACAAAGACAGTGATGGCCACACAAGACTCCGCGACGCGCATCGTGTCAATGTCAAGCATGGAAAGAGACTACGCAGTGCCGCGTCGAGCCACTAGGCGATGGCTCGCCACGCGCGTGTGCCATATGTCACACGGCGATCCCCAGCGTCGCGCGCAAGTACGGCACCAGATGATGCTCGACCAAAGGAGCGAGGTCGGTCGGTAGCGGCGCCGAGAGGTCGAGAGCACGCACCTCCTCGATCTCTGCACGGGGAGAGAGGCTGGCCGGAGCAGGATGCGAGAACACTGCGCTGTGAATCCACTCCCCCGGCTCATTCGCCGCCGGGACCACGGCCTCAAACAGCGCCACTAGCCGATGTGGCAGGAGCGACAGTCCCACCTCCTCGGCGCACTCCCTCACGGCCGCATCCCTGGCGGACTCCCCCGGCTCGAGCTTTCCGCCGGGAAGCATGAACTTGTACGTGCCGCGCTTGCGCACGGTGAACAGGGAGCCCGCACTCGACACGAGCGCCACTCCCGCCACTCGAAAGGACACCTCAGGATCGGCAGTCACGCCGCAACCCTCTCACGGGTGTGCACAATCTCACGTTTGCGAATTCATGCGCGCCGTCCTCTTGATCCCGCGGGTCGGGGGACGATAGGTGCACCAGCGGCGAGAACGTCTCGCCATCGCTCCGCGCAAGCCTCAAGGAGTGCCATCGCATGGCCGAGATTGATCCGCATTACGCGTCGCCCCTTCAGGGCGGCTCTCCCTCGGCTCGGCGCAATGCCATCGTGGCCGACGCGCTCCACACCACGCAGCACCACAAGTGCTCCGTGTGCGACGCCGGCGGGGCGTGCGAGACGATCGTGGCGGCTCGCAAGGTGCTTGCCCTCAACATGATGCTCGAGACGTCCGATCCGCAGCCGCGCGAAGATGTCGGCCTGGCCGAGGCCCACCAGAACGGGCGCGCCGAGGCGGCCGCGCAGGCCCTCGCCATCATCGGCCGGGCGGAGGGCGAGTTCCGCGTCGAGGCCGACGGCGATCCTCACCACCCCGCGCTCAACGTCGCCGAGACCCTTCGTCGCCTGTCGCTCGTCATCCGACAGGAGATCGCCGACCCCGAGGGCAAGACCATTCTCGAGATCGTCGCGCGCCAGAACGAGGCGAACGAGCTCTCGGAGTACGTGCGCGAGGTGTCTGAGCAGTACGCGAACGCCAGCTCACATGAACTCGCGGCGGCTCTGCAGAACGTCGCGGGTGACATCGCCAAGGGCTCCGAGGGTGTCACGCGCCTGCGCCAAGCGTCCGACACGGCCACCGACCCCGCCGTGCTCGCCGAGCTCACGGCCGACGCCGACCCCGACGTCAGGTGGTGGGCGGCGCAGAATGAGTCGACGCCTGCCCACGCGCTCCTGCGTGCGATGAACGACGAACGCCACCCCACGGTGCTCGCCGCACTCCTCGTGAATCCCCACGTGCCGGATGAGGCGGTGGAGATCTTTACCGAGTTCCCACACTCCGAGGTGGCGGGAGCCGCGAAGCGCCGGCTCGGCCGCGCGCACAGTTAGCGCGCAGTCACCCGCTTCTTGTCGCGCAGGCGACGCCACAGATTGGTGTCGGCGAGGTCGATCAACTCGTCTCCCCTGCCCGACATCACAGTCTTGAGCGCCCACAGCGCGAATCCCTTTGCCTGCGCAAACTCGATGGTGGGAGGCAGGGTGAGCTCCTCGCGGGCAGTCACCACGTCCAGCAACGCGGGGCCGTCAGTTGCGAGCAGTCGCTTGACGGCATCCTCGAGCTGCGAGGGATCCTCGACACGAATGCCCGTGATCCCCATCGCGTTGGCCACGGCAGCGAAATCGGGGTTCTCGAGATCCGTTGCGTAGGTGGGCAACCCCGCAGCCTTCATCTCGAGCTCGACAAAGTTGAGCGATGAGTTGTTGTAGACCACCACTTTGATGGGGAGCTTGTTCTGCTTGGCGGTAATGAGGTCGCCCAAGAGCATCGCAATGCCGCCATCTCCCGACAGTGAAACCACCTGCCGATCGCGGTCCTGCGCCTGCGCACCCAGGGCCTGCGGCATCGCGTTCGCCATCGACCCATGATTGAACGATCCGAGCAGCCTGCGCTGCGGTGTCATGGCGAGGTACCGGGCGGCCCACACCGTGGGGCTGCCCACGTCGGCCGTGAAGACCGCGTCATCGTCGGCGTGGCGCGACACGAGGGCGGTGAGGTACTGGGGGTGAATGGGGCTCTTGCCGTCATTTGTGGCGAGATCGTCGAGATCCTTGCGTGTCTCGCGGTAGTGCTTCAGCGCGTCCTTGAGGTGGCGGTCGGATCGGCCGTCGGCGAGCAGCGGCACCAGCGCCGACGCCGTCGCCGCGACGTCTCCCACGAGGCCTAGGTCCAGCGGCGTCCTTCGACCCAGTTGGGATCCCCTGACGTCCACCTGAATGATCGTCGCGTTCGCGGGGTAGAACTGCCGGTAGGGAAAGTCGGAGCCAAGAATCAACAGGGCGTCCGCCTTTTCCATCGCCCGGTAGCCCGACGCGAATCCGATCAGGCCGGTCATGCCCACGTCGTAGGGGTTGTCGTACTCCAGGTGCTCCTTGCCTCGCAGCGCGTGCACCACGGGAGCCTTGAGCCGCTCGGCGAGCGCGACTACCTCGTCATGCGCGCCGGCTGCACCGGCACCAGCAAGGATCGTGACTGCCTTCGCTCCGTCAAGCAGCGAGACGGCACGGCGAAGCTCGTCCTGTGAGGGCACAATGACGGGCTTGCTCGCAACGATCGGCGCGGAAGCCCTGCGCGCTGGCGCGTCCTGGAAGAACACGTCGCCCGGGACAACAACCACCGCGACGTCGTTGTTCTCGACCGCGGCGCGCATCGCGTTCTCAAGCACCCACGGCGCCTGTGAGGCGTCAGAGATGAGTTCGGAGTAGACGGAGCACTCGCGGAACAACTCTTCGGGGTGTGTCTCCTGGAAGTAGCCGGAGCCGATCTGGTCGAGCGGGATGTGCGAGGCGATCGCGAGAACCGGTGTGCGGTTTCTGTGTGCGTCGTAGAGGCCATTGATGAAGTGCAGGTTGCCCGGTCCACACGAGCCGACGGCCACCGCAAGCCCGTCGGTGACCGCGGCGTCGGCGCCAGCAGCGAACGCGGCTACCTCCTCGTGCCGCACGTGCATCCATTCGAGCCGCCCGTCCGTTCGCATCGCCTCTCCCAGGGCGTTGAGGGAGTCGCCCGGCAGCCCCCACACTCGGGTCACCCCCGCGTTCACGAGGGTCTCGACGAACATGGTGGCGACGCGTGTGGACATGGCTCCTCCGGACATACGATGAATCGATCACAGCGATGCGTGGCGCGGCCTGCGCCCGTCATGTAAACTGTACGACGTGTCCACATATTCCCCCGACCTCGGTGCGGACTCGATCGAGACCGGCAAGCGCAACCCAGGTCGCCCTCGGGACGACGCCCGGCGCGAGCGCATCCTCGCCGCGGCCCTCGAGATCGCGGCTGAGGACCCGGCACGCGTGACTCTCGAGCAGATCGCCAACCTCGCCGGGGTGAGCCGCACCACGTTGTACAAGTGGTGGGACGGTCCTTACGACATGGTGCTCGAGGCACTGATGGAGCGCACCGAGTGGTCACTCCTGCACGCCGAGGGAACCGCGCTCGAGCGCCTCCACGATCAACTGATCGACCTCGTGGGCATCATGACCGACCCCGCAACTGAAGGCCCCGTGCGGCTCCTCGCTAGCGGCGCAGCGGCCGACGCCGAGACGCGCTCGCGATTCAGCAAGACCTGGCTCGGCCCTCGTAGGAGGGTCGCCGCGCGGATCGTGCGAGAGGGAATCGCCAACGGGGAGCTACGCGAGGACATCGACGTCGATGCCGTCATCGACACGATCTTCGCGCCCATCTACGAGCGCGCGTTCTTCACGGGCGCACCGCTGAGCAGGGAGTTGGTCGACACCCTGATCGCGATCGTCGCGCCCGGCATTAGCGCCACTCCCCGCCAGCAATGATCTTGCGCGGCTAGTGACCCCCCGCGGCGATGGCCGCCACCGCCGCCACAATCGCGAGGGCGACCGCGCCGAACGCCGCGCCAGCCGAGGCCTTGCGCCACATCGGCAGTTCGCCGCGCTCGTCGCGCGCGTCCGGTGAGGCAACCATGCGCACCCCCACCGCAAACAGCGCCGGCAGCCCCGCGCCTACCACGAGACCCACAAGGATCACCTGGCCGAGAGCATCCCATTCGACGTAGTTCGACATGCGCTACCGCCCGTCCTCATCGACGTGCGCGGAGGATCCCTGAGGCCCTACGGCGAGCAGGGACGGGTCGTGCTCCACCACGGAGCCGGCCACCACCTCGTCGGCCCCCCACGGCTCATTGACATTGCCAGCGTGCACGGGGCGCTTGCTGGCGCGGTACACGATGCCAATGCATGCCACCAGCAACAGCCCCACCACTCCCCACGCGCCGAGTGCCGCATCGACACCAAAGCATGCCGCGCCCACCGCGGCGGCCGCGGGTACCGTCACGAGCCAGGCGAGGGCCATACGTCCGGCCACTCCCCAGCGCACAGACGCGCCTCGCAGTCCCACGCCTGAGCCCAGGATCGAGCCCGTGGCTACATGCGTCGTCGACAGCGAGTAGCCGAAGTGGCTGGACAACATGATCACGGCGGCGGACGAGGTCTCGGCCGCCATGCCCTGGCGCGACTCGAGCTCGACGAGACCCTTGCCCAGCGTGCGGATCACGCGCCATCCGCCCGTATACGTGCCCAGGGCCATCGCAGCGGCGCACGCGATGATGACCCACAGCGGCACCGAGGCATCGGAGGGCACCGCGCCCGCGGCGATCAGCGCCAGCAGAATGATGCCCATCGACTTCTGCGCATCGTTGGTGCCGTGCGCAAGGGAGACCAGGGAGGCCGAGCCGATCTGACCCCACCTGAAGAGGCGGTCATTCTGGACCTGCGGTACATCCTTGGTGATCATCGTGACGAGGCGCGTCGCAACCGCCGCAACGCCGATGGCGACGACGGGGGCGATGAGGGCCGGCAGCAGCACCTTGGACACGAGGCCGGTCCACAGCACACCGGAGGTGCCCGCGGCGGCTAGGACGGCACCCACGACGCCCCCCACGAGCGCATGCGACGAACTCGACGGAATGCCCAGCAGCCACGTGACAAGGTTCCAGACGATGCCGCCCACCAGACCCGCAAGCACCACCGGCAGCGTCACCACCCCGGCATCCACGATGCCCTTGGCGATGGTCGCCGCCACCGTCAGAGAGAGGAAGGCGCCGGCGGCGTTCAGGACAGCTGAGAGGATGACAGCCTGCTTGGGCTTGAGCGCACGAGTAGCGATGGACGTGGCCATCGCGTTCCCGGTGTCGTGAAAACCGTTTGTGAAGTCAAAGGCAAGTGCAGTCGCGACGACGATCACCAAGAGGACGGGCTCTGTCACCCCCATATTGTGACGCATCCGCGGAGCGCCCAAGACGGGACCCTTGGCCAGGGACCCTTCGGGACTAGCGGCCCGCGCGCACCCTCGTGCCCTGCAGGGGCTTACCGAAGAGCGGCGCCACCAGGCGCGCGTCACACACTCCCACCGCCACAAACACCGCGCCCACCACGAGCACGGCGTGCGGCCCATCGCACTCGATACCTCCCAAGGTGTTCAACCGCCGAACCGTGAGCCTTATGTGGTTGTCAGGGAATCCTGCGGGCCGCCTCAATCGCCGTGCATAGCGTCGTCGACATGAGCACTTCTGGCACCAGCCCCGCCGCACGCCACGTTCGACGCGCCGTGGCTTTCTCGGCTGTACTTCTTCTCGCGATCGCGGGAGCCGTCGCTTGGGCGCTGAATCGCTTCGTCATCGACCACGTCGAGATCGCCAACGCTTCCGCTCACGAGCAGCAGGTCGCCGCGGCCGCGGCCGCCGACGTCGCCACCACCGACGATGACGCTACGACAGCCGACGATGAGGCCGGCACCTCCGAGGACGGCGCCACCATCACCCTCACGAGTGGCACATACGGATCCGGCGACGATGAGGCCACCTACTACGTGGCCGACATCGTGCTGAACGACATCACGCAGCTGAGGTCCGCGTTCGCCGACGACGCCTACGGCACCAACATCACGCAACTCCCCTCCGAGATCGCGGACGAGGTGGGAGCGTCGCTCGCGATCAACGGCGACTACTACGGATTCCGCAGCACGGGCATCGAGATTCGCAATGGCGTGATCTACCGAGACGAGGGAGCTCGAGTGGGCGCCGTCATCTATGAGGACGGCACGATGGACATCTACGACGAGACGTCCACGTCCGCCCAGGAACTCTTCGACGACGGCGCCTGGCTCACCCTCTCCTTCGGCCCCGCGCTCGTCGACAACGGCGAGATCGTGGACGGCGTCGAGAACGTCGAAGTCGACACCAACGTGGGCAATCACTCCATCCAGGGCAACCAGCCGCGGACCGCGATCGGCATGATCTCCGCCAACCACTACATCCTCGTGGTGGTCGACGGAAGATCGAGCGAGAGCGCCGGCGTGACCCTCCCAGAGCTCGCGGACCTCATGCAGAGCCTGGGCGCCACGGAGGCGTACAACCTTGACGGCGGCGGCTCCAGCACGATGATCTACGAGGGCGACCCGGTGAACGATCCGCTGGGCAGGGGCCAAGAGCGAGCCACGTCCGACATTCTGTGGGTGGCGTGACATGTGGATTCTGATCCCGTCGTACGAGCCCACCGAACGCCTGGTCGAACTCGTCGCGGCGCTCCCGGCCGATGTCCCGGTGCTGATCGTCGACGACGGCTCCGGCGACAACCATGCCCAGCACTTCGAGGCGTGCTCCCACCTTGGCGCCGTCGTGCTTCATCACCCGCGCAACCGGGGCAAGGCTGCGGCACTGCGCACGGGCTTCGCGTGGATCGAACGCCATGCACCGGGCGAATCGGTGGTCTGTGCCGATTCCGACGGTCAGCACCGCCCCGACGACATCCTCGCCGTGGGCGCCGCCCTCGACGTCACCGCTCAGGCCGGCAAAGAACCAGGGGTCGTCCTCGGCGTGCGCGCGTTCGACGGCAAGGTCCCTCTCCGCTCCCGCGTCGGCAACCGACTGTCGTCGGGCCTCGTCGCGCTCGCGACCAGGCGCTGGCTCCGCGACACCCAAACCGGGCTCCGGGGCTACCCGCCGTCGCTGCTGCGCTGGGCCCAAACT
Source organism: Demequina lutea (assembly GCA_003246255.1). Lineage (GTDB taxonomy): Bacteria > Actinomycetota > Actinomycetes > Actinomycetales > Demequinaceae > Demequina > Demequina lutea_A. The sequence continues at coordinate 13,325 of QKAX01000200.1, read as the reverse complement.
GTCGACGGCGAACGATTCTCATACGAGCTGCGACTGCTGCTCGCCGCCTCCCGAGCTGGGATTCCCATGCGAGAGGTCCCCATCAGCACCGTATACCTCAACAACAACGAGTCATCGCACTTCAGGCCCGTCGTGGATTCCCTCAGAGTCATGGCCCCGCTCGCGGCCTTCGCGGCAGTCTCCCTCGTGTCGTTTGGAATCGACCTCGGCGTGCTCCTCGGGTTGCACGCCGCGTTCGGCTCGCTGGCGATCGGGGTGGTGGGCGCGCGTCTCGTGAGCGGAGCCGTGAACTTCGCCCTGAACCGCTCGGTCGTCTTCGGATCGCGGGGCGCCTTGCGCAAGCAGCTCGGGCAGTACGTGATCCTCGCTGCGACGCTAGCGACGGCGAGCTACGCGCTGCTGTCGCTCGCGCTGTGGCTATGCGTGCCGCTCGTGCCGGCGAAAATCGTCACCGACGGCGCACTCTGGGCCGCATCGTTCCTGGTGCAGCGGATCTTTGTCTTCCCGCACCAGCGCTCCCGACCCGTCCAGGTCAGGCAACGCGCATCAAGAACACCAGGCGCGGCCGCGAGCCGCTAGGCCCGAGGAGTGAGCGGTCCCACCTTGGCCAGGTAGCAGCGCCCGCACAGCGACTCGTAGCTCGCCTGCTGGCCGTCGATGGCCACCTGGTCGCCATGGCTGACGAACTCGCCGCCCACGATGCGGGCGTTGAAGATCGCCTTGGAGCCGCATCGGCAAATGGTCTTGAGCTCCTCGATCGAGTGCGCAATCTCCATGAGCCGCATGCTGCCGGGGAACGATCGTGTCATGAAGTCGCCGCGGAGGCCGTAACAGAGCACGGGTATGCCCTTGGTGACGGCCACCTCGAAGGCTTGGTCAACTTGCTGGGGCGTGAGGAACTGCGCCTCGTCCACAAAGACGGCGTCGATCGTGTCGAGCGGAGCGTGAGCGGCGAGCGCCTCCTCGAAGTTGGCGTCGGCCGCGAGCAGCACGTCCACCGGACGCTCCACGCCGATGCGCGACTGCACCGAACTACCGGCCTTGGTGTCGATACCAGGCTTGACGATCACGGGGCGCTGATCGCGCTCCTCGTAGTTGTAGGCCGCCGTCAGCAGCAGTGCCGACTTGGAGGAGTTCATCGCTCCGTAGCGGAAGTACAGCTTGGCCATTCGAGCCCTCCCGTGGCCGCGCGCGGCCGGTCCGTTCCCTGGACTGCACCCTACTGTGGCGAGCCACCGGGAAACGACCGGCCGCGCCGGGTGAGGCGGCGGCGGATGGGGCTACGCGGCGTCGGCGTCGTTGACGATGGCCGCCCCGAGCCACGAGGCCGGGATCCCCATGCCCTCCACGAGCGGCAGGGCGTGCGGGCGCAGCTCCCTGCACAGCGCGTCGATCTGGTCGCCGATGGCCTTGGAGCGGCCCGACGTGATGCGGTGGTGCTCCATGAACCACGCGCGGTCGCGGGCGATGGAGTCCAGCGCGTACAGGCTGCACACGCGCTCGAGCACGTCGCGCGTCTCGGCGTCGTCGGTGCAGTCGATCGCCTCCACGAACGCGCCCAGGATCAGCTGCTCCATGTGCGCCCGCGCCACAAACTGCACGTGTGGGCCGAGGCGGTTGAAGGACTCGAAACCGTCTGTGCCGCTCTTCTTGGCGGCCCTCATGCGCCGAGCCAAAGACTCGAGCGAGTGCTGTGCACGCTCCTCGAACATCAGGGCGTGCCACGCGCGGTCAACGAGAGTGGTCTCCTCCGGCGTGCGCCGTACCTGGGCCGCGAGCCGTTCGAGCGCGAGCCCGGCGCCCGTCTTCTCCAACACCGTCTCCCCCACCACCCTGGTGGTTTCTTGGACGACGCCGGAGCGGCCCAGCGCGCTCCATGCCTGCGCGTAGTGCGTGAGCAGGCCCTTGGTGACCAGCTGCATGAGCACAGTGTTGTCGCCCTCGAACGTGGCGAAGATGTCGATGTCGCTACGCAGCTTGGTGAGTTGGTTCTCGCTGAGGTAGCCAGCGCCGCCGCACGCCTCGCGCGCCTCCTGCACGGTCTCGTTGGCGAACCACGTGGACATCGCCTTGAGCCCCGCAGCGCGAGTCTCGAGCTCGCGCTGGTCCAGCTCGGTGTGTTCGGCGGTGCCCTGCACCTTCACGAGCGCCTGCGTGAGCTCGTTCTGTGCGAAGCCCAGCGCGTAGGCACGCGCCACGCGGGGCAGGAGACGACGCTGGTGGACCAGGTAGTCCATGAGCAGCACGCCCTCGGGGCGGCCGGCCGCCGGGAACTGTCGCCTCGACAGGCCGTAGCGCATCGCGATGCTGAGGGCCCTGCGCGCGCCGATGCCGCCCGCGGCGGAGATGCAGACGCGCCCGCGGACCAGGGTGCCGAGCATCGTGAAGAAGCGCCTGTTGGGATCCTCGATCGACGACTCGTACACACCCTGCTCGTTCACGCCGCCGTACTTATTGAGCAGCATGCGACGCGGCACCCGCACGTGGTCAAAGCGGATCGTGCCGTTGTCCACCCCCAGCAGGCCACCCTTGTGCCCCTGGTCGCCCGTGGTGACGCCGGGCAGGTCGCGGCCCTGCTCGTCGCGGATGGGCACCAGGATCGTGTGCACTCCGTGACGCTTGCCGTCCACCACAAGTTGACCGAACACGGCGGCCATCGAGCCGTCCTTGGCAGCGTTGCCGATGTACGCCTTCGTGGCTCCTGGCGTGGCGGAGTGCACGTCGAACTCGTCCGTGGCGGGGTCGTACGTGATCTCCGTCTCGATGCTGGCCACGTCGGATCCGTGACCCAGCTCGGTCATGGCAAAGCCGCCAAGAATCGTCATCTGCGTGATCCCTGGCAGGAACTCGTTGTGGTGCCACTCGGTGCCAAGGTTGGCCACTGCGCCGCCAAAGAGCCCAAACTGCACGCCGGACTTGATGGTCACGGACAGGTCACCATGCGCGAGGGTCTCGAAGGTCATGACCGCGGCGAGTGGATCCGCGACCGCGCCCGCGTGCTCGGGCACTCCGGCGGACCCGAAGCCCACCTCGCCGAGGTGGCGGAGCCTCTCGAGTGTCCAGCGGCGCGCCTGCTCTACGTCAAGGGAGGGGTCCATCAGCAGGTCGTCGGAGGGGAAGGCGGATCGCGCCTCGGCGCGCTCATGCGCGTACGGGCCGCCCAACGCGCGACGCAGGCTCGCGCCCAACGTCGTGAGGCGCTCCTCGCGCTCGAGCGCCGTGGTCTCGTCGGTCAACGTCATTGTTGCTCCTTCGGAAGTGTCGGGGTGGGACGACCCCGGGCGTCGTCTAGTCCAGGGGAAGCGCCCCCGAGAAGGCGGGGGTGAAGAGCCGCGAGATGCGGTCAACCACCTCCGCGCGTGGCGTCTGGGGTTCGTGCGCCATCCAGTGATCGGCCGAGGCGCGCACGAAGCCCACGAGTCCGTGGCCCCATGTGGAGGCGAGGGCAGAGCCGATGCCGCGGCCGTCGAGGTGCTCCGCGATCGCGGTGGCGACATGCTCGCCGATGAGATCAGGCAGTGCGCCTGCGGGGTCCATCTCGCCCGCCGGGCCGGCCGCAGGGCGCACCAGCACAAAGCGATAGATCTCAGGGTCGCGCTCCACGAGGCTCAGGTAGGCATCGGCCATGGCGCGGGCCAGGTGACCCATGTCCGCGGCCTCCGTGAGCGTCAGTGCGGCGACGAGCTCGCCGTGAATGCGGTCGTGCACCTGCTCTACTACTGCTGCGTAGAGGCCCGCGCGATCGCCAAAGTGCCGGTACAGCACCGTCTTGGCAACACCCGCCTGCGCGGCGATCTCTTCCATGCCCACACCCGCGCCGTGGCGGCGGATGGCGCGCAGCGCGTCGGCTACCAGTTCTTGCCTGCGGGTGGCGCGATGCGACTCCCAGCGCGTGGCCCTGCCGTCGGTGCTCATGTGGCCACTTTACATGTAACCCGTCGTATCTGCTACTGTCGGTTACAGGTAGTTTCTCAACGACGAGGAGTTCACGGCATGTCCCCAGAAGCCGTCATTGTGGGCGGAAACCGCATCCCCTTCACCAAGGCAGGCGGGCGCTACGCGCAAGCCTCCAATCACGACATGCTCACGGCCGCACTCGACGGCCTCGTGGCGCGCTACGGGCTCGCAGGAGAGCGCGTGGGCGAGGTCGCGGGAGGCGCCGTGCTCAAGCACTCGCGCGACTTCAACCTCACACGGGAGGCCGTGCTGAGCTCCGCACTGTCGCCCCTCACCCCCGCGTGCGACGTGCAGCAAGCCTGCGGCACGAGCCTCGAGACCACCGTCTACATCGCCAACAAGATTCGCCTCGGCCAGATCCCGTCCGGCATCGCCTCGGGCGTGGATTCAGCGTCCGACGCGCCCATTGCCGTGAGTGAGCCGCTGCGCCGCATCCTGCTGAAGGCCAACGCCGCCAAGACCGTGCAGCAGCGCATCGCGGCGTTCTCCAAGATTCGCCCTCAGCACCTCGCGCCTGCCGCACCGTCCGTCAAGGAGCCGCGCACGGGGCTGTCGATGGGTCAGCACCAGGCGCGCACCACCGAGTCGTGGGGCATTACGCGCGAGGCGCAGGACGAGCTGGCGGCGACCTCGCACGCCAATCTCGCGGCGGCGTGGGATGGCGGCTTCTTTGACGACCTCGTGACGCCGTACCTGGGCGTCACCAAGGACACGATCCTGCGCCCAGACACGAGCGTGGAGAAGCTCGGCGCACTCAAGCCCGCCTTTGGTGGTCCCGAGGGCACGATGACGGCGGGCAACTCCACAGCACTGTCCGACGGCGCCGCGGCCGTGTTGCTGGCCAGCCGCGAGTGGGCGGAGGAGCACCACTTGCCGATGCTGGCCAAGGTGGTGGACGCCGAGGTCGCCGCCGTGGATCACCCCTCCGGCGCGGACCTGCTGCTCGCCCCCGTGGCGGCGACGGGTCGCATTCTCGAGCGCAACGGGCTCACCGTGGGCGACTTCGACCTCGTGGAGATTCACGAGGCCTTCGCCTCCACCGTGCTCGCGACGCTCGCGGCGTGGGAGTCCGAGGAGTACTGCACGGGGCTGGGCCTGAGCGGCGCGATCGGCACGCTGGACCGCTCGAAGCTCAATGTCAACGGCTCGTCGCTCGCTGTGGGTCACCCGTTCGCTGCCACCGGCGCGCGGATCGTCGCGTCGCTGGCCAAGATGCTGCACCAGAGGGGGCCCGGCTCGCGCGGGCTCATCTCGGTGTGCGCGGCTGGCGGCCTCGGCGTCGTCGCGATTCTGGAGGCTGTGTGATGTCGGCTCTCGAGAAGGTGTTCTACTCCCCCGTCGGCCAGGGTGTCGCCAAGAAGGCGGGACTCAGCGAGCCTCCCACGCTGCGCCGCGGCCGCACCTGGCCGCAGGGTGCCATCGTGCTCGCGCCCCTCGAGGGGGCCACGCTGGGCAAGCTCACGCTCAAGGCCCTCGGCAGGGCCTTCGAGGCGCCCGTGGTGGACACCGACACCGACCAGGCGCCCGGCTACGGCAGCCGCATCGGCGCGCTGATGGTGGACGCGACAGCGCTCACCACTCTCGGCCAGCTCGAGCAGGTGCGCGCCGTGCTCCGGCCCGCCATGAAGGGCCTCGAGCGCTCGGGCCGCATCGTGATCCTGGCCGCCGCGCCCGCGGGTGGCTGGGAGCAGCGCGCCCTGGCCCGCGCGCTCGACGGCATCGACAGGACTGTGGGCAAGGAGCTGCGCGGCGGGGCCACCACCAACCTCGTCTACGTGGAGCCGGGCGTGAGGCCGGGCGACCTCGCGTCGACGCTCGAGTTCCTGCTGCAGGGCCGCTCCGCATTCGTGGACGGCCAGACGTGGACGGTCTCCGCGTCCGGCACCAAGGCCACGGTCAGCGACAAGCCGCTCGCGGGCAAGACCGCGGTGGTCACGGGAGCGGCGCGTGGCATTGGCGCCGCCATTGCTCGCACGCTGGCTCGCGACGGCGCTCACCTGATCGTGGTGGACATCCCGCCCGCGGGCGAGGCCCTCGCGGCAGTCGCGAACGAGGTGGGCGGCACGGCACTGCACCTCGACATCACGGCAGCCGACGCCGGGCACACCCTGGCCGCGCACATCGCCGAGAGGGGTCATGAGCTGTATGCCGTGGTCCACAACGCAGGCATCACGCGCGACAAGATGCTCGCCAACACCGACGCCGCGCGCTGGGCCTCCGTGCTCGACGTCAACCTGCAGGCGCAGATGCGCATCAACGACGTGCTGCTCAACCCCAAGACCAAGGGCGGGCTTGCCAAGGGCGGCAGGCTCGTGGGCATCGCCTCCACCTCTGGACTCGCCGGCAACAAGGGCCAGACGAATTACGCGGCCTCCAAGGCGGGCGTCGCGGGACTAGTCCAGGCCATGGCCCCCGATCTCGCGGATCGCGGCATCACCGTCAACGCGGTGGCACCCGGCTTCATCGAGACCGACATGACGGCTCGCATCCCGTTTGTGCAACGCGAGATCTTCCGCCGCACCAACAGCCTGAGCCAGGGCGGAAGCCCCGTGGACGTGGCCGAGACGATCGGCTACCTACTTGACCCGGCGTCGGCCGGTGTGACCGGGCAGGTAATCCGCGTGTGCGGCCAGAACCTGGTGGGCGCGTAATGGCCGCCGTCGCGACTCGCGCCGAGCGGGATGTCGAGGTGCTCGCCGGCACGCCGAATCTGATGCCCGCGTTCGCGCGCTCGGTGTTGCCGCGGCCCCACTCCGGGCCTCCGACGATTCCCACACGGGAGGCGGTCATTCGCAACTACTCGCAGGATCCCGCACGGCTCGCCGCGTACAACCGCCTCACGGGCTTCACGCTGCGAGACGCAGTGCCGCCCACGTGGCTGCACGTGCTGACCTTCCCGCTGCACATCCACCTGCTCTCCGACAAGGAGTCGAGCATCAAGCTGCTCGGTGCGGTGCACGTGTCTAACTCCATGACGCTGCACCGGCCCGTGAGCGTCAGCGAGCGGCTGAACCTTGGCGTGCACCTCGACGCGTTGCGCCCGCATCGCAAGGGTGCGCTCGTGGACCTGATCGGCACCATTCGCGTGGCCGACGAGGTGGTGTGGGAGGGCATCAGCACGTACCTCGCGCAGGGGGTGACTGTGCCCGTTGAGGCCCAGCCGACGGACAGGGAGCCGTTCGAGCCCGCCACCCCCCAAGCGCTATGGAGCCTCCCACTGGACCTCGGACGGCAATACCGTGCGGTCTCGGGAGACCCCAACCCCATCCACACGAGCCGCCTCGCCGCGCGAGCGTTCGGGTTTCCGCGCCCCATCATCCACGGCATGTGGACCTATGCGAGGGCTCTTGCGTCCTTCGACGGCCGGCTGCCGGGAGCGTATGCGACGCGCGTCGCGTTCACTAAGCCCATACTCCTGCCCACCACCGTGGGCCTGATCACGCACCGCACCGACGCCGGCTACCGGGCCGTCGTCACCGATCGCCGAGGCTCCGCGCCGCACCTGGCCATGAGCGTCGACACGCCGCAATTGGACCAATGACGGCCCAATAGCGCAGGATTCCCCTACCCCTATGGATCCATCAATGAGGATGGTGATGAGCATGTCCCCCATGTCCCCCGCTCCCCAGCCGCCGGGCAACAACCCGGTGGGAGACCAGCAGAGGCCCTGGTTCCAGTACTACCCGGACGCCGTCAGCCCGCGCGTCCCGGAGCTGCACGAGCAGTCGCTCGGCGAAATGGCCGCCCATGCGGCCCAGCTCTACGGCGACAACGTCGCGTTCTCCAACCTGGGCGGCACGCTGACGTTCCGCGAGGTTGACGCGCTCGCGACCGACTTTGCCGCGTACCTGCAGCACGATCTTGGGCTGGTCAAGGGCGACCGCATCGTGCTCCAGATGCCCAACCTCATGCAGTATCCGGTGGCGCTATTCGGTGCGCTGCGCGCGGGCCTCGTCGTGGTGAACGCGAACCCGCTCTACACGGCGACCGAGCTGGCGCGAGTCGTCGAAGACTCCGCCCCGCGCGCCATCGTGGTGCTCGCCAACTTCGCCGCGACGGTGCAGAAGGTGTTGCACGGCTCGACGATCGAGCACGTGATCGTCACCCAGGCCGGTGACATGCTGCATCAGCCCAAGCGCGCCATCGTGAACTTTGTGGCCGACAAGGTCAAGAAGATGGTGCCCGCGTACTCGATCCCGGGCGAGATCCGTTTCCTCGACACGCTCGCCCGTGGGCGTGCCGCGACCTTCACCGACCCCGGCGTTGTCCCGGCCGATGCCGCGTTCCTTCAGTACACGGGTGGCACCACGGGCGGCGCGAAGGCCGCGGTGCTGAGCCACTGGAACCTGCTCAACAATCAGGAGCAGTTCATGGGCCAGGTGCGCAACACGCTGGGCGAGGAGCAGCAATCCACCGTAATTGCCGCGCTGCCGCTCTATCACGTGTTCGCGCTCACGGTGAATTGCCTGGGCTTTTTCCGCTTTGGCGCGCACAACGTGCTCATCACCAACCCGCGCGACCTGCCGGCGTTCGTGAAGACGCTCAAGGACAGCAAGCCCGACGGCCTGGTGCTGGTCAGCACCCTTGCTGGCGCACTGCTGGACACGCCGGGATTCGCCGACGTGGACCTGTCCCAGTGCCGCGTCACGGTCGCGGGTGGCATGGCCGTGCGATCCTCGGTGGCCGAGCGCTGGAAGGCCACCACGGGCAAGGACATCACGGAGGGCTACGGGCTCACCGAGGCCTCGCCGGTGGTGAGCGTGAACCCCACGCACATGCCCCCGCGCGTGGGCACCATCGGCATCCCGCTGCCGTCCACGGACGTCAAGATCCTGGACGACGACCGCAACCCCGTGCCCATCGGATCTCCCGGCGAGCTCGCGGTCAAGGGACCGCAGGTGATGAGCGGCTACTGGAACCGCCCCGAGGAGACCGCGGCGTGCCTCACCGACGACGGCTGGCTGCTCACCGGCGACGTGGCCGTCATGACGGAGGACGGGTTCCTCAGCATCGTTGACCGCAAGAAGGAGATCATCCTCGTGAGCGGCTTCAACGTGTACCCCGGCGAGCTCGAGGACGCGGCGATGCTGCACCCCAGCATCTCAGAGGCAGGCGCGATCGGCGTGCCGGACGAGCACGCGGGCGAGGTGCCAAAGATCTTTGTGGTGCGCCGCGATGCGTCGCTCACGGAGAAGGCAGTGCGCGACCACCTCGCCGAGCACCTCACCGGATACAAGCGCCCCAAGTACGTCGAGTTCATCGACGAGCTTCCCAAGACGAACGTGGGCAAGGTGCTGCGGCGCGCGCTCGCGGAGGCCGACGCCTCGCGCAGGTAGGCACGCGGGTCCGGGAACATTCCCCGGGGCGGTACGGTTAGGTGACACGTCAACACTTCTAGCCTGACCGCCCCGGGAGCACTCCGTGAAGGACATCACGTTCGGACTCAACGCCTTCGGCGACCGCTTTGCCAAGCCTGCAGGCGGACTCGCGACGCATCCGGAGGCGATCCGCCAGGTGCTTGACGAGGCGATCCTCGCGGATCAGGTGGGCGTCGACGCGTTTCTCGCGGGCGAGCACCACCGGCAGGAGTATTCGATCTCCGCGCCCGAGGTGGTGCTGGCCGGCATCGCGACGCGCACCGAGCGCCTCCGCCTGGGCTCCGGCGTCACCGTGCTGAGCTCGGACGACCCCGTGCGCGTCTACGAGCGCTTCGCCACGCTCGACGCGATGGCCGAGGGTCGCGTGGATGTGGTGCTCGGACGCGGCTCCTTCATCGAGTCCTTCCCCCTCTTCGGCTACGACCTCACAGACTACGAGGAGCTCTTCGAAGAGAAGCTGGACCTCTTCCACCAGCTCATGGACGAGAAGCCCGTCACGTGGTCCGGCACCAAGCGTGCGTCGCTCACCAACGCCGACGTCTTCCCCAAGACCGCGGGCGGCCTCACCGCCTGGGTGGGCGTGGGTGGCTCGCCGCAGTCGGTGGTGCGCACGGCGCAGCACGGCTTCCCGCTCATGCTCGCCATCATCGGCGGCGCCCCGGACCGCTTTGCGCCCTACGTGGATCTGTACCACCGCGCGGCCGCTCAGCTCGGCACCGAGGCCAAGCAGGTGGGCATGCACTCCCCCGGCTTCATCGCCGAGACGGACGAGGAGGCCGTGGAGACCACGTGGCCTCACTACGAGGCGCTGCACAACCGCCTCGGCAGCGAGCGAGGCTGGGGTCCCACGTCGCGCGCTCAGTACGAGAGCGAGGTGGCGCACGGCTCGCAGTACGTCGGCTCGCCCGAGACGGTGGCACGGCGCATTGCCGATGCCGTCGAGGTGCTGGGCGTGGACCGCTTTGACATGGTCTACGACCGCGGCACGCTTCCCGCAGAGGCGCGACTGCGCTCGGTGGAGCTCTTCGGCACCGTCGTGATCCCGCGCGTGCGCGAACTGCTAGCCGAGAGGGCCGCCGCGTGACCGCCACCGTAGGCATCCTGGGCGCGGGCAAGGTGGGCACCGTGCTGGCGCGCCTCGCCGCCCGCGCCGGCTACCGCGTGCTGGTCGCCGGCTCGGGAGCGCCGCAGAAGATCGAGCTCACGGTCCAGGTGCTCGCCCCAGGTGCCGAGGCCACCACCGCCGATGTCGTGGCGGCCGAGTCGGACATCGTCATCCTTGCTCTGCCCCTGGGCAAGCACGTGCAGCTCGACGCCGCCGCGCTGAGAGGCAAGGTCGTGGCCGATTCGATGAACTACTGGTGGGAGACCGACGGCCACCGGGAAGACCTGGGCGGCGAGGGCGTCAACACCACGCGCCTCGTGGCCTCTCACCTTGAGGGCGCGCGCATCGTCAAGGCCTTCAACCACATGGGTTATCACGACCTCGAGGACTTCGCACAGCCCGCCGGCACGCCCGGACGACGCGCGATCGCGGTGGCCTCGGACGATGCTGACGCCGCGGCTCAGGTCGCCGCGCTGGTGGACGCTCTCGGCTTTGACCCGCTCGTCTTGGCCGACCTCGACGCCGGGATCGCGCTGCAGCCGGGACACCCTGCGTTTGGCGCGAACACGTCGCGCGAGGAGCTGCTGGGACTCGTGGCCGCCGGCACCGTTGCCTAAGAACGCCGCGTAGAAGCGAGGCCTAGCGCCGTCCGCGCGCGCCGAACAGCGCATGCAGCAGCGGCAACGCCGAGGCGATCATCAGCGTCGTACCCAGCCACTCCTCGTCGGGCCGCGTGATGGCACCGGCGATGGCAAGCCCGGCGAAGAGCAGCGCCGAGACCTGCCGGCGCGCGGCCCGCTCCTGACGAGCAGCGGAAGCCTCGAGCTTGGGCAGCGACATCGGCAGCGTGCCGTCCTCAGCCTTCTCGATCAGCGCGTCGATGCGCTTGGGCAGCCGCCAGGCGACGCTGGCGATGTTCCACGCCTCCTTGGCGGCGTCGCCCACCAGGTTTCCGGATTCATCCCGCAGCATCCTCTGGGCGTACGGCTCCACCGAGTCCCACAGGTTGTAGCTCGGGTCCAGGCCACTCGAGACGCCCGACATCAGGGACGATGCGCGCATCACCAGCAGCATGTTCTCCGGCAGCTGGAACGGCAGGGACAGCATGATGTCCGAGAACTCCATGGCGAAGGCCCTGAACTCCGCAGGGTCCACCTGGCGCAGCTCGGCGAAGCCCATGCCGCCAAAGCGCTCGAAGGCGTGGGACATCACGCGCTCGAGCTCGCGCGGGTCCGCGCTGGGCAGCAACACGCCCGCCTCGCTCATGGCCTCCACGAGGCCGCGGCCGTCGCGAGCGGCGGCAGAAATCACGATCTTGCGCAGCGCGCTCTTAAGCCGCTGCGGCACCTCGCCCATCATGCCGAAGTCGACGATGGTGAGCGTCCACTGAGGGCCGTCGCCGGGGTTCTCCACCGGGGTGATGAAGAGGTTGCCGGGGTGCGGGTCTGCGTGGAAGTAGCCGTGCTCAAAGAACTGATCGAACATGACCTCGGCGAACACCACCGCGACCTCGGCGGGCGAGATGCCCGCAGCGAGCAGACCCTCGTGATCCAGGATCTTGATGGCGCTCACGTCCTCAAGCGTCAGCACCTTGCGCGTGCTGCGCTCCCACACGATCGCGGGCACTCGCACGCGCGGGTCGTCGGCAAAGTCGGCGGCGAAGCGCTCGGAGGCTCCGGCCTCGTGCAGGTAGTCGATCTCTTCGAGGCTCGTCTGCGCGAACTCCTCGATCAGCGCCGGCGCGTTGGCGCGCTTGCTCACGATGCTGACGAGCATCAGCCAGCGGCCCACCCGGCGCAGCGCGGAGAGGTCGATGTCCACGATCTCGTCGATGCCGGGCCGCTGCACCTTGACCACCACGTCGGCGAATCCGGCGACCTCGGCGTCGAGGCTCGCGAGCCTCGCGCGGTGGGCCTGGCCCAGCGAGGCCGCGGCCAGCGGCGTCTCGTCGAACGACGCGAAGACGCGGTCGAGCGGCACGCCCAGCTCGCGCTCGGCGAGCGCCTTGATCTCGGCGAACGGCACCGCGGGCACCTCGTCGCGCAGGCCCTCGAGCTCCTTGGTGATCTCGGGGGGCAGCACGTCCAGGCGTGACGACATGTACTGGCCCAGCTTGATCATCAGCCCGCCCAAGTCCACGGCGAGGTGTCGGAACCGCTGCGCAAAGCGCCGCATGCGCGCGTTGCGCGTGCGCTCCGCGACCCGCTGCAGGCCAAGCCGCGGCAAGAGCAACTCGTACCAGTAGGTCACCGCGAGGTGCCACGCGGCAAAGCGCATGATGCGTCGGTACCGGGCCTTGCCTGTCACGGCCTTGGCCATGTCACCTCCACGGCGTCGGGCGTGCCGACGCGGTCATCAGTCCTCGGAAAGGATCGAATAGATCGTACGACGCGCGCCCTGCAGTACCTCGAGCGCCTTGTCCTTCTGCTCCTGCGAGCCGGCACGGGCCACCTGGGCCACGGCCTGGGCGAGCTCGAATCCGGCCTTGGGCAGCTTGCCGAAGTCGTACGTCGCCTCCTCGACGCCGGTGTCCCACGGGACGTTGTCGCCCGCGGACTCGGCGGCCTCGCGGCCCTCGGCGGTGAGGTGGTAGACCTTGCGGTCCTCCTCCATCGCCACGGTGACGAGGCCCTCGTCGGCGAGTAGCTGCAGCGTCGGGTACACGGAACCTGCGGAGGGCTTCCAGCGGCCTCCGGTGCGCTCCTCGATCTCGCGAATGATCTGGTAGCCGTGCATCGGCTTCTCGGCGAGCAGGAACAGCACGGAGGCGCGCACGTCTCCCCTGCCCATGCGCGTGCCGACGCGCTTGTCAAAGTCTGAACGGAACTGGTCGAACGCCTGGAACACGGCGTCGGCGGCCTTGCCTGCATCGAAGCCCTGGCCGG
>QKAX01000017.1 GCA_003246255.1 Demequina lutea | reverse complement strand
GCGACGATGGCGCGGGACATGACCCCGCCGTCGGCGCGGAGCAGCAGTCCCACCTCGCTAATCTCGCCGTTGGAATGCGCACGCACGGGTACGACGTTGACGTACAGGATGGGGAGCTCGGTGCGCACCTGGCTGAGTTCCCTGTCGGAGAGCCAGCCCGACGGCTCGGGTGGCAGTTCGGCCATATCGGTCATGCCACCAGTGTGCATTCTCTTGCGAGACCTGCGCACCCCCCGCGCCGTTCGGTGCGCAATCGGCCCGATGCCGGTAGCGTGCTAGGGAACGAGGTGAGGGACCGGCTACACTGGCCGGGAATACCCCCTGGGGTATGAGTGTTTGTACGACGACGGGCCGAGGTGGCCCGACGGGAGGAATCATGGCAACTGTCAATTTGACCGCTGAGACTTTCGAGGAGACCGTCGCCAAGGACGGCATCGTCCTCATTGACTTCTGGGCCGACTGGTGCGGTCCCTGTAAGAACTTTGCGCCCATCTACGAGCAGAGCTCGGAGACCAAGACGGAGATCGTGCACGGCAAGGTGGACACCGAGGCCGAGCAGGAGCTCGCGCAGCAGTTTGGCATCACGGCGATCCCCACGCTGATGGCGTTCCGCGACGGCATCCCGGTCTTCAACCAGGCCGGTGCCCTGCCCGCTCCCGCGCTCAAGCAGCTCGTGGACGCCATCGAGGCGCTCGACATGGACGAGGTGCGCGCCAAGATTGCCGAGCACGAGGCGTCGCAGCACTAATCGCACACTGACGCGCAGATCACGCCGGGAGGCGTCGTCACAGCGCCGACGTGAACAAGGGCCCCGGTCGCTCCCTGGAGCGGCCGGGGCCCTTTCGCTGTGCGCGAGGGGGGACTTGAACCCCCACGTCCTAGGACACTGGAACCTAAATCCAGCGCGTCTGCCATTTCCGCCACTCGCGCGCCCGAACACTGTACAGCGAGGCGTCCCACGGACCGAACCCGTCTCGGCGTGTGGGAATCCCCACACGCGGGGGCTCGAAGTGGTGCGGCGGAGTGCCGTACAGTCGGGGAGTCTGTTGATGCGGGGCCCTGCGCTTGCGCTGGTAAACGCTGGACATCGCTGGCGTACTGCCGATGGAAGGGGCATGAGCGTGTGGTTTCAGCTGAGTGGGGGTGTGCCCGGGAGGGACGCCGCGCCTGCTGAGAGCGCGCGCATGACCCACCGCGACGCCACCGGGCAGGCATCATGACCATCAATGCGCACACGCATGTGAGTGACGCGCGCTGGACGCAATTGCTGGATGACGCGATCTCCGGCGAGGGCGTCGAGTGCCACTTCCAGCCGATCATCGACCTCGATCACCGCGTGGTAGTGGGGTATGAGGCGCTCGCGCGTTTCACTCACCCCGAGGCCGGTGGCATGAGCCCCGACGTGTGGTTTGCCCGCGCGCGGGCCCGTGGACTCCAGGCGGAACTCGAGGCGGCAGTACTCAGAATCGCGTTGCGACAGCGTGCGGTGCTGCCCAAGGACTGCTTCCTTGCTGTGAACGTGGAGCCCGACTCCTTGCGCCACACGAAGGTGCGCGACGTGTTTGACAGCGAGCGAGACCTCACCGGTCTTGTCGTGGAGATCACCGAGCACTCAGCGTGGGAGTGGGTCGACCTCGAACCGTCCATCAACTACATCCGCTCCAAGGGGGCGTTGATTGCGGTGGACGACGCGGGCGCCGGCTACTCCGGCCTGCAGCAGATCCTGGAGCTGCGGCCCTCGATTCTCAAGCTCGACCGCGCGATCGTGCACGGCATCGCGACCGACGAGGCAAAGGTGGCGCTCGTTGAGATGATCGGTCTGTTCGCCTCGCGCGTCGACGCATGGGTGATAGCCGAGGGCATCGAGACGCTTGCCGATGCGAAGCGCCTGGCGGACATGCGCGTGCCGCTCGCGCAGGGCTTCCTGTTCGCCCGGCCCCAGGCCGACTTTGGTGACCTGGATCAGGGCATTGCCGAGCAACTCGCGGCCTTTGCCGACCAGACCGGTGACACCCTGCACCGTCTCATCGAGACGGTGCCCACGATTCGCGTCGAGGAGTCGGCGTCCCACGCATGGAGTCACATGGACTCGCAATGGGTGGTGGTCGTGGACGGCGACCAGCGCCCGCATGGTCTTGTGAATCCTGCGGCCGCCATTGCTGGCGAACTCATCAGCACGCTCACGGTCAACGTCAATACCACCCCTGCGGAGGTGGCGCAGCGCATCAGCACGTCGCGCTCCGAGCCCGGCCCGCCGGTGCTGGTGACCGACGATTACGGCGCGCTGCTCGGCATCGTGACGATTCGCCGCCTGCTCGGCAAACTCAGTTCCCTCGCGGGCTGACGAGACGGGGTCCGCAAGGGTGCCAAGGCGCGCTGGCCGCCCCGCGATAGTCGTCTACGCGTCGATCTTGAGGTCGCGGCGCAACTTGGCCACGTGACCCGTCGCCTTCACGTTGTACTGCGCGAGTTCCACGGTGCCCTCCGGGCTCACCACCACTGTGGACCGCAGCGTGCCCGTCACGGTCTTGCCGTACATCGACTTCTCGCCAAACGCGCCGTACAGCTTCTGGATCTCGAGCTCGGGGTCGCTCACCAGGGTGAACGTGAGGCCCTCCTTCTCGCGGAACTGCGCGAGCTTCTCGGGGGTGTCCTTGGAGACGCCTACGACCTCATAGCCGGCGGCGTGCAGCGCCGAGAGCGAGTCGCGGAAGTCGCACGCCTGCGTGGTGCAGCCGGGGGTCATCGCGGCAGGGTAGAAGTACACGACTACGTGCTTGCCGCGCAGGTCGGAGAGGGTGAAGGAACCCTGGTCGGTGGGGGCGGTGAAGTCCGGGGCGGCGTCGCCCTTCTCAAGTCGAGTGCTCATGATGAGTCAAACCTAGCGGCGGTTCTCGCGATTCCCCGCGCGGGCGGCTTGAGCGGATTTCATTTCACGCCGGATCGATGCTAGAGTTTTCTCTCGCGCAAGCATGCACCTCTAGCTCAATTGGCAGAGCAACTGACTCTTAATCAGTGGGTTCTGGGTTCAAGTCCCAGGGGGTGTACTTACCGCCACGGCCCATGTCTTCCAACTCGGAAGGCGTGGGCCGTAGCCATTCGTAGGGGACCTGGGCCTGGAGCGCGATTAGCCGCAGCGTAGACGCCGGCGGCAAAGTCATCCCCATAAACCAGCGCGACACGCTCGCCGGATTCATCTCCAGCCACCGTGCAAGCTCGGTCTTGCCCATGCCCGTGCGGCCCACCGTGATGGTCAGCCGCTCCAGGAACGTCAGTTCGATTGGCCCTGCTGCTGTAGTCGTCATGCAAAGAGTCTTGCATAGAACCTAAGTATTTGTCCCGCGTGTCTTCCGCGTTTCGCGCCCGCTCCCGTGTTAAGTGGGCCACATGGAACAAGATATCTTGCACGAGACAAACACTCTCGTGTCCGCCTCCACGGCGGCGGAGATGCTTGCGTGCGACCGATCCACCGTCACGCGCCTAGTCCAGTCCGGCATCCTCGTGCCGGTCCAGTACATCGACCACGGCCCCCACCGCGTGATGCTGTTCGCCTCCGCCCACGTCGAGCACGTGGCCGCGATCCGACGCGGCGAAGCCGGGGACGTGCTAGACCGGCTGGACACCAAAGCCGCCGGCGCCGAGCCCACCGAGGATCGCAACGCAGCGACCCGCGCCGACTGGCTGGCCGCGATCCAGTACGTGGCCAAGCGCCACCAGGGAACCTTCCACGTTGGCCTCGTGCGCAAGTACGTGCGCGACGAGTCACGAGGCCCCGCCGTGGGCGCCCTCGTCACCGGCCTGGTGCGCTCTGGCCGCATCGAACACACCGGCGAATACGCCGAGTCAGGCAACGCCGCCCAGCGCAACGCCATGCGCCCGGTGAAGGTCTACCGCGTGGTGGGTGACCTCGCATGACGCGCCTCATGCTCGGTCTCGGGATCATGTGCGGCTGTGGCGTGTCTTACGCGCTGTTTGAACGCCCCGGCATGGCGCTGCTGGCCGTCTGTGGATTCGGCCTCGCGCTGTGGGGCCTGGATGCCGTGGAGCGTGACCGATGAGTCATCAGCCCACGCTCCAGCTCTGGGAACTGCCCGTCTGCCCGAACTGTGGCAACGAAGTGAAGCGCCACACCGACTCGTTCCACGTCCCAACCGAGTGTGCATGGATGCCGTTTGGCCCGCTGTGCCTAGGGCAGTGGCAGAGCGCCGACGTGGCCATGCTGTGGATCGGGTTTCTGGGGCTTGGCTACGTCTGCCGAGGTGGCGAGCGCGTGTGGTCGCTCAACGATCCGCGCACCACGCAGCACTTCATCGACAAGGCCCGCGCCGAGTGGGCGAACAGCGGACGCGTGGACGAGCTGGACGGACACCTCCGCGTGTGGGCTCGCTGGGTTGGCGCCCTGGACTTCCTCACAGGTGACGAGGTGTTGCAGTGAGCCTAGAAGCGATGCTGTGGGCGCTGAAGTTGCCCGTGCCGCGGCGCACGAGCATTTCGGATGCCGCCCACCTGACCCTGATTGCGATGGCTAACCCGGCGCACGAGAACGGGCGCTATTCGTTCCAGAGCGCTGACACCCTCGCGGATATTCGCTCGGTGGACGTGCGCACGATTCGCCGCCACCTGAAGCAACTGGAGGACGCCGGACTCATCATCCGAGGCGACCAAAGCGCAGTAGACCGCATCCCCGCGAACCGTCGTCCAGTGGTCTGGGACCTCGCGATGACCCCGGCCTCTGGGGTGACAGATGTGTCACCCCAACCCGGCCTCTGGGGTGACACCACCTGTCCTCCAGGGGTGACACCTGGTGTCCTACAACACCAACAAGAACCTAGAGATGTAAGTACTCACGTAACCCCACCAGCGCGCACGCGCGCGAGACGCAGGCATGACGACGATGCCCCGGACTTCCCGGGGCGCGAGTGCCTGCACGGCGTGGAAGCCGTCCACATCGAAACCAAACATGGCCGGCGCTGGCAGTGCCCGCAGTGTGCCCGCCAAGGGTTCGTGCAGCTCGCGCCACAGACCGTCCTCACCCCAGACCAGATCGCGGAGGCCGAAGCCTTCCGTCAGAGCATCCGAGACCGAGCCCAGGAGCGAGCAAATGCATGAGATCACCCGCGAGGACGTAGACCGAGCCCGCCGCATCGCGCGCGGCTACGCTGGCCGCGACGACGACGTGGAGAGCGCCGCAATGCTGGCCCTCTACCGCGCTTCCCGGACGTGGCGTGGCGTGGGCACGTTCCAAGGGTTCGCTGCCGAGCACGTGCGGTTCGCGTGCCTCCGCGAGGTGCGGCGCACTAAGCCTGAGCCCGTGGACCTGGAGACGCTGCCCGACACCACCGTGGTGGTGGGTGCGCTGGATGATGCCGACGCCGAGCGCCACGCTGCACTCCACGAGGCCCTGGAGGATTTAGGCGTGGTGTTCCTGCTGGACGGCGTGGACCGCCGTAGGTTCGCGCACCGTGGCGCCCTCGTGGCGCTGGCAAGGCGCCTCACGTGAGCCGCCATCACAAGGCCGCGAAGTGGTCCAACGTCTCCGGCACGTACCGCAAGCGCATAGAGCCAGGGCTGCCGATGCCGTGCCTGCACTGTGGCAAGCCAGTGCTGCCATCGCAAGCGTGGGACGTGGCGCATGTGCGAGACCTCGCGCGCAGCGGTTCGGTGGATCGCGTGGGGCCGGCGCATCGGTTCTGCAACCGCTCCAGCGGAGGCAAGCTGGGCGCCGCGATTGCTCGTGCCCCGCGGCCTGTCAAGGGCACGTCCAAGAGGGAGCCCCGCTGGTGAGCCGACCGTCCAACGATCCGCAGTGGACCCTTTTTGAGGCAGCAGTCCAACCCCCGCCCGTTGGCAGCAAACTTTTTATCCCCAATCTGGACCCGACCGAGTTTGGTTGGGACGAGATTGTGGCTGATGTGCTGCCACCTCAGTACCTCTCCGAGGTGATCCCCAATCCCGAGCGCCGGGGGGTGTTCCTCGCGGGTGCTCAGGCGATGGCGCTGGTGGGTCGCGTCAAGAGCATTCAGCCGCAGCAGCTACTCCAGGCCGACGTCCTCAACATGGGCCGCAAGTTCACCGTGATCATGCAGCCGAGGCGCGCCACCAAGACCTCCGGCATCCTCGCGTGGCTCATTGGGGAGTGCCTGGCAAACCCGGACCTCTCCGCCGCGTTCACCATCTGCACCACCGGCAAGGCCACGCGTCAGAAGTTCCTGAAGGAGGTGGTGCCGCCGCTGGAGCGCGTGTGGCCTTACGAGGATGACCGGCCCTTCAAGATTCTGCGAGGCGCCGGCGCGGAGATGTTGAAGTTTGCCAACGGTTCGTTCTTGTCGTTCGTGCCCTTCAAGGGTGAGTCTTTCCGATCCGATGCGTTCGACCGCATCGTGCTGGACGAGGGCCAGGACCCTGAGCCGGACGAGGTGGACGATGTGCTGGCCGCGATCATGCCGACGCTGGACACACGCCCCGGCGCGCAGCTCGTGATCGCCGGCACCGCCGGCGGGTGGCGCCAGGGAAACATGCTCTACGACGAGCTGCTGAAGGCCGTCAAGGGTTCGCCGCGCCACGCCGTGCTCGCGTACATGGCGCCGGTCTCAATGGACCCCGACGTGACCCACTTGGAGGCCGACGTGGACCCCGAGGTGATCGAAGCCGACTGGCCCACCGCTGAAGCCCTTGTCCGGGCCTCTCACCCGGGCGTCGCGTCTGGGCTGACCCCCATCGATGCTGTGGAGGACAACTGGCACACGCTCCGACGCAAGCCCGGCAAGTTCGCGGCGGAGTACTTGGGCGTGTTCGGCAAGGCCGCGTCCACATCGTTCATCCCGTTTGATGACTACAACCACGGACGCCAGGAGGGCGATCTGCCGACACCGCCGCGTCACTTCCGCTACGCCGTGGCCGTCCATCCCGATCAGACCTCGTGGTCCATCGTCGCCGCATGGCGTGACGAGGAGCACCGCCCGAACCTAGCGGTGCTGGGCACTGGTCCCGGCACGGTGGGTGCCTACGACGAATGCCGGCGCCTGTACCTGAAGTACCGGCTGCCGGTCGCTTTCGATGCCGGCCAGTCCGCGAACACCGTGGTCACGGATCGATTCGAGCGCACCCGACCCAAGACCCGCACGCACCCGCTGGCGTGGGCTGAGGTCTCGACCGCCCACGCGACGCTCTACGCGGAGATTCGCCGCCGCGCGCTGATCCACTGGGGCCACGAGGGCATGGACCAGGCCGTGCGCGACGTGGTGAAGCGTGGCACCAGGGACGCCAAGCGCTGGGCGTTCGGACGCGGTGACAACCCGGACGCGGATATCACCACGCTGGAGGCCGGCGCCGCTGCACTGAAGGCATACGACGACGCGCCGGCACCACGTGAGCAAATGACGATGATCGCGGGCTGACCAGGCATTTTGCGAGTAGGTGTCCTACATAGGTATGGGATTCCTTCAGATGCTCGGGCTGGCGCCGCGATCCGCCGGCCTCATCGCCAACCCGGGCGCGATTGTCTCCCCGTGGGCCGAGGGTTCGCTGTCCACCGTGGTGTGGTCCGACGTCATCGGTGCCGACGTGGAGAAGCCGCTCACCCGCACGGAGGCCATGCAGTCGCCGGGATTCCGCAAGGCCCGTGACCTGCTGTGCGGCACCGCGATGCGCTTCCCTCTCATCGCGTTGCAGGGGGACACGCCGCTGTCGGACGCGGACCAGCCTACGTGGCTGTACCGCACCGACGGAGGCGTGTCCCCGCAGATGCGCATGGCCTGGACCGTCGATGACCTGCTGTTCTACGGCTCCAGCCTGTGGCAGGTAACCCGGGGCACCGACGGCAAGATTCTGGACGCCGAGCGCCTGCCGTGGGAGTGGTGGGATGTCACCCCCGCCGGCGCCATCCTCGTGCAGGGCAAGCCCGTGCCGGCTCGAGATGTGATCTACTTCCCGTCCCACACCGACCCGCTGCTGACCTCCGCCGCCACCGCGATTCGCACCGCCCGCAGCGTGGACGAGTCCGTGGCTCGCCGCGCCGCGTCGCCCGTGCCCGTGATGGAGATTCACGAGACCGGCAACGGTGACATGCCGATCACGATGGACGAGGCGAAGGAGCTGGTGAAGACCTACAACACCGCCCGCCGCGATCCCGAGGGCGCCACCGTCTTCACCCCCGCCGCCTACGAACTGAAGCCGCACGGCGCCAACGCTGACTCCGGCGCCCTCGTGGAGGGCCGCAACGCCAGCCGACTGGACGCCGCCAACCACACCGGCGTGCCTGCATCGATGCTGGAGGGTTCCTCCGCCGGCGCATCGCTCACCTATGTCACCACCGAGGGCAAGCGCTCCGAGTTCCTGGAGTACGGCGTCACCCCGTGGCTCACCACTGTGGAGGCCCGTCTGTCGATGGACGACGTGGTGCCTCGCGGGACCCGCGTCGCCTTCGACCTGGCCGCGCTCTACACCCCCAACCCGAGCGCGACCGGCGCAGAGAGGCAGGACTGAACATGGACCCCGAGACGCTGCTAGCGAACTGGGAGGACCGCACCGTCAAGGGCCTGCTGCTGCCCTACGGCGAACTGTCCCGAACCTCCAACGTCGGCCCCGTGTCGTTCGCACGTGGAACCCTCGCGCTGCCGGCTGACCCCGACGTGGTGGGCGCGAATCGTCACCACGTCCGCGAGGATCCCGTGGGCCGCGCCGTCGCCCTGGAGGACACCGACGCCGGCGTGGTCGCCACCTTCCGCATCGCCCGCACCCCCGAGGGTGACGCCACTCTCCAGGCGATCCACGACAAGACCCTGACGAAGCTGTCCGCCGAGGTGCGCGGCCTCGTCCGCGATGCCAAGGACAAGACCCGAGCCCTGGCCGGCGCCCTGTTCGGTGCCGCGTTCGTCACGGAGGGCGCGTTCGAGTCCGCCGCGCTCTACGCCGAACTGGCCGAATCCACCGACGTCCACATGGAGGACGAGTACACCGACGAGGCCGGCATCACCTGGCGCCGCGTCACCGACACGTCGCGCGAGGTCACCACCGACACCGCGCCGGACGGCACCGTGACCACCACGGCCACGTCCACCACCACAGAGACAGTCACCGAGGCGCCCGCCACGGGAGACACCACCAACCAAGGAGGAACCGTGGACCCTGAAGAGACCCTGGCCGCTGGCGCGGCCACCGTGCCGGCCACCGTGCCGCAGACCATGCTGGCGGGCGCTACCCCGAACCAGCAGACCGAGCCCGTGAGCAACACCATCTACCAGGTGGCGCACGCCCTCGCGGCGTACTTCGGCAAGGGCGACACCTCGCTGATGGAGGCCCTGGCCGCGACCTCGCGCAACGCCGGCGATCTGATGTTCGCCGCGCTCACCGACGTCAAGGTGTCGGGCGCCGGCGCCGCGATCATCCAGCCCCAGTGGATCGGCGACGTGTGGGCCGAGCGCTCGCACGTGCGCAAGTTCGCCCCGCTGCTGGCCCAGGCCGCGCTCACCAGCTTCAAGGTGAAGGGTTTCAAGTTCACCACGAAGGCCACCGGTGGCGACTGGGCCGGCGACAAGACGGCGGTTCCGTCCGGGAGCATGGCAACCGCCGAGGTGTCCGTGGACGCCGCCCGTTGGGCGATGGGCCACGACATTGCGCGCGAGTTCCGGGACTTCGACGTTCCCGAGTTCTGGGTGGCGTACTTCCAGCAGGGCGCCAACAGCTACTCCCGCTGGGCCGACACCAAGGCGCTTGCAGACGTCCTCGCCGGCGCCACCGCTGTCACCGCCGGTGCCGTGCCGTCCGGTGCCAACCCCGCCACCGTGCTGTTGGTGGACGGCGCACTGTCCGTCATCGCCACCGAGGAGGCGACCCCCTCGTGGGCCGTCGCCGGCGCCGATGTCTACCGCACGCTGCTGCTCCAGGAGCGTGACGACGTGATCGCCACCCTGTCCCTGTCGCTCGGACTCGAGTCCGGCGACCTGGCCGGGTTCCGCATCATCCCGTCCACCAGCGCGTCTCTCACCGGCAAGGTCCTGGTGGGTGCCCGCGAGGCCGCGACGTTCTACGAGCTCCCCGGTGCGCCGATCCGCACCGAGGCGCTGGACATGGTGAAGGGCGGCATCGACACCGGCATGTTCGGCTACGCCGCCACTGTCATCAACAACCCCGCCGCGCTGGCGCTCGTCGCGCCCGCCGCGTAACCAAGGAAGGAGGGCACACCGCCCATGCTGGACTACACACCCGCCGACGCGCTGCAGGCGTATGCCACCGGCGATGTGCCCTCCGACCCGGTGCGCATCACCCTGGAGGACGACACGTGGACCACCGCCACCGCGACCCCAGGAACCGCGACCATCGCCGGCGCGGAAGTCTCGGTCACGCTGCCGGCGCTGACGGCTGCCGGCGTGCTGACCATCCGCCTGGTGGTGCAGGACGCTGCCGGCCACCGCGAGACAGTCGCCCCGATCCGCGTCGTGGTGGAGGATGCCGCCACCGAGTGGCACACCCTCGCCACCGTCCGCGATGAGTGGCAGGACGCCCCCGACGACGACGTGGAACTGTTCGAGCTGCTGACCACCGCCCGCCGCGACTGTGAGCGCGTGCTGGCCCACGTCGTCACCGGCGAACTTCCCGAGACCGTCACCGCCGATCACCGCAAGGCGCAGCGCCTTCAGGCCGCAAGCATCTGGGCCGCGTCGCGCTCCACCACCGACAACCGCCTGGGTGGAGAGGAATACGGCGTGACCGTATTCCCGCTGGACTGGCACGTCCAGCAGCTACTCCGCCCCCGAGCCGCCGGTGGGGGCATGTGGTGAGCATCCGCACCGAACTGGCCGCAGCGATCCGCGCCAGCAGCCAACTGCCCGCCCGGTGGACCGTCAAGGAGTACGAGTCCACTCCCGCCAACCTGACCGCGCCCCGAGTCCAGGTGAGCCAGGCGGAAATCCGTCCCAACGCCCAAGCGCCGCGCATATGGCGTGACACGGACTTCCAGGTGGCCGTCCTCGTGCCCGAACTGGACCCCGCCAAGGTGGAGGACGCCGTGGAGGACGCCGTGGAGACGCTGCTGGACATTCTGGAGGCAATGCCCGGCCTCGTGTGGTCCGATGCCAAGCGCGCCAAGTTTGACGACAAGTTCCACGGTTACGCCGTAACCGTGACCATCACCAATGAGAAGGAGACGGCATGACCGCCAAGCCCATCACTATGAAGGACGCCGTGGTGTCCGTCGCCGGCACGGACTACGGCGCCGAGGCGTCGTCCGTGGTCATCACTCCGAACGTGAACGTCACCACGTGGGCCGGCCTGAAGCCCACCGCCGTGGTGCGTGGCATCGGCACCGTGGAATGGAACGTGAACATGTCCGTGGGCATGGACTTCAACGACGCCACGAGCTTGGGCCGCTACCTGTTCGAGCACCAGGGCGAAGAGGTCCCGCTGGAGTTCCGGCCCATGTCCGACGGCGCCGGCGTCTCCGCAAACGTCATCGTGGTGCCCGGCTCCATCGGCGGCAACGTGAACGCCGTCTCCGAGTCGTCCGTGAGCCTGCCCGTGCAGGGCTCGCCCACGTTCCTGGCCGCGCCGGCGTAAGCCCTCGTGCGAATCTCGGTCTTCGAATCGCCGGCCCTTCAGGGTGTGATCCTCACCCTGAAGGGCAGCGAACGAGCCATCGCGGCGGAAATGCGCAAGCGCACACGCAGCATGGTGGAGCCCGAGTGGCGCAACGAACTGGCCCAGAACTCCATCACCCGCATGGAGAACATCGCCCTGGTGAACACCGCGAGGGTGACCGTCTCAAATCAGAACGTGCAACTGAAGGCCGGCCAACTGGCCAAGAAACTGTCCGGCGGTGGCCGCGTGTGGGAGGTGTCCCACCTGGTGGAGTTTGGCGCCGATCCCGAGTGGGAGAGGCCGGCTACATCTGTCAAGGGCAAGGGGTTCCGTCGGCGAATGGGCTCCAGATTCAGGCCGCGCAACATGAAGGGCTACGTGGTCTATCCCGCAGCCGCAGACCTGATCCCACGCGTGGCCGCGCTGTGGGTGCAAACCGTCGTCCGTACCTTCCACGAGCTTGTCGAAAAGGAGGCCCGCTAGTGGCACGCAAGGGTGTGGTGATCAATGTTGCCTCCGATACGCGCGACTTCACCAAGGGCATCCAGTCCGGCGTGATCGAACCGCTGGAGGACGTCTCCCGTGAACTGGAGAACGTCGCCAAGGAGGGCGCACGCGCAGGGGACAAGCTAGAAGACTCCATGCGGGACGCACAGCGCCGCACCGAGGATCTAGCCGACGAGCACAAGCAGCTGCACGAGGTCATCGAACAGGGCTCGCGCACGTCCTATCGGAAGATGACAGACACGTCTCATGACTCGATGAGGCGCGCTTCCGACGACGTTGACGAGTTCAAGGATGAAGCAAAACAGAACTGGTCCGAAGTTGCGTCGTCGTTCTCTGGTGACATGGATAGTGCCGTCGATCTGGTGCAGGGCACCCTGGGTGGACTGGCCTCGTCGATCCCAGGTTATGGCCTCGCGCTAGGTGCTCTCGCCGCCGCTGGTGGTGCCTTCTACCAGTCTTGGAAAGACAACTCAGAGAAGACGCAACAGCGCATCTCAGACATGTTCGATGACATGGCTGATTCCGGGCAGAACTACCTCTCTGCGACGTTCATTCAGCAAACCGTTTCAGACATCATCTCCGGCGCAGACGGAGCCATCACGTCACTAGACAACGTGAAACGGCTCGCGGAGGAAGCAGGCGTCCCCGTACAGGAAATGTTGCTGGCGCTGGCCGGTGACGAGACCGCCAATACCCAAGTCCTCGACGCGGTGAACACCAAACTTCAAGACGTACGGGACAACTCGAACGCGGCGCGCGAAGGCGTCTCCGGCATAGGTGCTGGCACCACAACCGCCGCACTCAATGACGCCGCCGACCTCCTCAATGAAGTAGCGGGCAACGTCGATAGTGCCGCCAACAGGGCTGACTTGCTGAACTCAACGCTGTCCCGTATGGATGGCGCATCGTCCACGGATGCTGAGGCGCGCCGGTTTGCGAACCTCACGGACGCGATCAACAACGCTGGAGCGGCTGTCACCGCTATCCCAGATGCGAACGTCCGCGTGGGCATCGACACCACCGCATTTGACAACGGCATTCGCTCGCTCGTGAACGCCCGTCGCACTGTCCAAGTACAGGCCGAGTTCATCACCCGCGACGGAAAGAGGGTGCTCTAGTGGCCTCCACCATCACCGACGGCACCACCACGTTGTCCCCGCGCCTCGTGGTCGGTTATGAGACAGCCCGTCCGCTTCGCAACGTCATTCACCCCATCGTAGGGGCCACCACGGACGGGTCCGTGGCCGTCACGCTCCGACCGGCTGGCCTGCGCACGGGCACCTTGACGTTGCTGCATGACACACTCGCACAGGCGCAGATCATGGAGGCGCTGCTGGTGCAGGACAAGGTGTTCACCCTGGCCGATTCGGACGAGCCTGCCGCCGCGCTCACGTTTGTCACCGCAGTGGGTGAACTGCGCGTCTACCTGTCCGATGACCGTGCCGCGGTCTTGGTGGAAGCGCCGTTCCAAGAGGTCGCGCTGTGATCATCCAACGCCATGACATCGCCGCGACATGCGCGGGCGTCACGCTCGACGTGCAGGACGGAAAGGTCACGCTGGATGAGTGGAGCCCTTACGGGCAGGCCACCCTTGTCTGTGCACTCCCGTCCGCCGAAGACGTGGACCTGATCGACCCGCGCGAGGACGTGCGCGTCCACATCACGCTTACCCGTGACGTGGGCGCCCAAAGCCGCAGCTTTGACCTGGTGCTCACAGATCGCACCGTGGACCACGACGCGGCCACCCTGACCCTGACCGCTGCCACCGATGAGGCGGTCCTTCAGGGCCTCGCGCACATAGCCAACACAACGAACTACGACGCTCTTGGCCACCAGTGGTCGCTCAGGCAAGTCATCAACCAGGTGGTGCTGTCCCAGATCGGCGCATCCCTGGAGCCTGGCGCCGCCGACGCCAACGTGATTATCGATGCCGACGCAACGAACCTCATCCCGAACCCCTCAAACCAGTACACGGCATCGCTGGCCGGATACACCGGCGTGAACTGCTCGATAACTGATGACTGGTCGTGGGCCGCGCACGGCACCCGCTCGATCCTCTTGCAGTCGCCGTCGGCGGCAGACTCTTACGTGTCCATCGGCGGTGATGTCGGTGGAATGCGGCTCGGTATGCAGGCCGGGAAGACCTACGTTTTCTCAGGCACTGGACGCGTGAAGTCGCTGATGAGCGGCACCGCGCATGCGTTCGCCCGCACGCTCGTGCTGATCTATCGCACGCCCGCAGGCTACGTGTACAACTGGTGCCCGACGCCGGTCCCCAACACTGTTGGAGTGTCGGCACGGCTTTCCCTGACGGTCACGCTCCCCGCCGACACCACCGAGGCATTCGTGCGGGCCTATCACGGGCATACCGCTGGACTCATGCTTTGGGACGCGTTCCGTCTCTCCGAGAAGACGGGTCCGTCCTGGGCTGACGATGAGTATTTCGACGGCTCAACGGCTGACTCATCGCTCTTCGACTATGCGTGGTCAGGCACAGCGAACAACTCCGTGTCCGTTCGCACGGGCCTCCTTGGACGGTCGCCTGAGATGCTCAACTGGGAGCCCGGTGAGTACGCGTGGGACTTCGTCGCGCCACTCGTGCAAGCCTCCGGGCTCCGTCTCTACTGTGACGAGCAGCGACGGTGGCGTCTGGTGGACCCTGCCGCCCTCCAGCCGGGAATGCTCAACCTCACCGAGGCCGTCAACCTCACAGACGGGCGCGACACGATCAGCCGCACCAAGGACTGGTTCGACGCTGTAGTGATTGAGTACGCCTGGACCGACCCCGACGGCACACGCCGCAAGGGCTATGACACCGCCGCCGTGGCCGATCCCAAACACGCCGTCACCGTCCGCTATGAGCGCCCCTACCCCGGCCCTGGTGCCGCAGCTGCCGTCCTCGACCGCGCCGCCGGGCGTGGCCGCGTGCTCGACCTCGCAGCCCTATCCGACTACAGCGCGGCCCCCGGCATGGCGATCCAAGCGACCTTGCCGGACACCCCGATCCAGACCGGCGTGGTGTCCGCTGTTGCGTGGTCTGTGCCAGGCGACGAGATGACCGTGAAGTCCCGCGGGCTGATCGACACGCCCGCCACCGCGTGGGCATTCCTTGCAGCTGGTGAGGCATGGACTGCCTCGCCGGTAGGTGCCTCGTGGGTGTCCGAAACGATCTAGGGAGAGAACATGGCAAACGGAGACCTTGCAGCTGCGCGAGGCTGGCCCCTCGTCGCATCAACCGCTGACCGCCGCAACGGATGGACGGAGATCAATAAGTCTCGCGACTACGCTGCGACCGCCGCTGGCTTGGCCGACGCCGCACAAGCAACGGCCACGAGCGCACAAGCAACGGCCACGAGCGCACAGAGTGCAGCCGCCACGGCCAGTGCGGGCCTTGCAGGGAAGTCCGATGTTGGTCACACTCACGATGACCGCTACTACACCGAGGCCGAGGTGAACGCGGGCTACTACAGCAAGGGTGACGTCGACTACATCAACAGTGGCACGCACCCCACGCTGACGGTGCGGTCTGATGGGCCCTCGCCTGCCGCCTACGGGCGTGCCGCCACTGGCTCCGGGTACTACGCGGTCTACATGAACTCGTCGTATCAGTTCATGCGCAACACGTCCTCGCGCCGGTACAAGGAGGACGAACAGCCATTCGAGATCGATGCGCGTGCACTGCTGGAGGCCCTCGTGCCGACCACCTACCACCGCAAGGGCCAGCCTGACGGAACGCGTGAGCTCGGCCTGATCGCTGAGGACCTGGTGGACCTGCCGCACCTTGTCCAGTGGGACTACCCGCGAGATGCTGACGGCAACCTTGACGAGTCCAAGGCCATGGTGCCCGAGGCCGTCCGATACGAGCAGGTGTTGCCCGTCATGCTGGTGCACGTGTGCCGTGAACAGCAGCAGCTGATCGACGCACTCACCGCCCGCGTGGAGACGCTGGAGGGCAAGCTGTGAGCGCCCAAGCCCGAGCCCTCGCGGCGATTGGCACGAGGATCACGCCGTCCCGCTGCCTCCAGTACACGCGCGGCTGGGTTGGGATCGGCCCGAAGTACCCGACCGCTCTCGCGGCGTGGAATCACGCGACCGTGAAGCACCCGGACGAGTTCCCACCGGTGGGTGCGGTGGTGCCTGTCTGGTTCGACTCCGACGACCCCGCAGAGCATGTCGCCCTCCACCTCGGGGACGGGTCGGTGGTCACCGTCAATGGTGCCACCGTCACCCGCTACGAGTCGATCAAGGCCATGTGCAAGGCGTGGGGCATCACTTATCTGGGATGGGCGGAAGACCTCAACGGCGTCACCGTATACACCCCGCCTGCCGTCGTACCGATCCCAGCCACCACCACAACCGAGGAGGAAGACGTGTTCATCTGGATCGCGAAGGGAGCCACCACCGGGCAGCACTACTGCATCAACCCGCTGGACGGCACCCGCTACTGGCTCAACGACGACCGGCTGTCTAACCTGCGCGAGTTCTCCCGCGCAGGCGGCACCAAGATCGTGGAGCGCGAAATCTTGGACGAGGCGATGGAGTCGTTTCGCAAGTTGCCCGGCTCCGAGGACTGGGACGGCTCGATCGTGGGGGCGGCGTAAGCGTGGACAACGTGTGGACGGTGCTCGCCGCGCTCGTCGTGCTCGTGGGCACCATCGTCAACTCGCGCGAGTCCCGCAAGGCGGCTAAGCAGCTGCGACCCAACGGAGGCTCCACGGTGGCAGACGCCGTGAACCGCATTGACAAGCGCCTAGAGCGCGTGGAGGACCGGCTAGACCGGCACATCGACGGAAGGAAAGACCGTGACTGACACCGAGAACACCACCGAACTGGTGGCCCAGTTCGTGGACGACAACGTGCCCGCCAAGGTGCGCACCGTGGCCTACTTTGTGCTGCTGGTGTGCGCTGCCGTGGTCCTGCTGGTGCAGGGCCTCGCGCCCATCTGGCTGGAGCCGGCACTGGCAGACAAGGCTGTGGCCTCCGCCGGCGTCGTGACCGCCGTTCTGGGTCTCATCGCCGGCGGCTTGGGCGTCGCGTACCGTCCGACGCGCTAGCGCCGGCCCACAAGCTGCACGACAAGCGCCACGGCCAACAGCAGCACACCGATACCCACCACCCACAGCATCGCGTCAGCGGTGCCATAGTCAGGGCCGGCCCCGCCGGCGCGGCCCACCATGTCGTTGAACATGGCGTCCACCCGGGCGTCCTCGCGGGCACGATCCGTGAGGACGCCCCGGGCGATGAGACCGCCGGCGACCATCACAAGCCCGAGCACCCACAGCATGGCCGGCGCACCGCGCCGCTTACCCTCAGTAGTCATGCGGCCAGGCTAGCCGCGCTACACCGCTACAGGGCCTCCACAATGGAGCGTTTCGCCGCATCGGGCACCAGCACATAGCGACGCGTCGTGACGGGAGATGAGTGCCCCAGAAGGTCCTGCACCGCCGCGAGGTCGCCCGAGATCGCGTAGGCCGCAGAGCCGAACCTGTGCCGAAGCTTGTGCATGGAGTAAGGCGCCGGCAAGAGCCGGCGCACCCTCTTGCCCACGTAGGCCGGCGACAGGTGGCCTTCCATCTGGCCAGGGAACACATAGCCCGATGGTCGCCGGCGAATCTCGCGCGCGAGGTCTGCTGGGATGGGCAGAGTGCGCAACTTGTCACCCTTGCCGTGGACCACGAGAGACCAGCCCACGAGGTCCTGGAACACGTCGTCAGTGTGGACGCGTGCGACCTCACCGCGCCGCAGCCCAAGCCCGCCGGCCAGGCGCACCATCAGCCGGTCGCGTTCGTCAGCGACCTGGAGCGCGAACCGGTAGTCCTCATCAGGCACAGGCCGCGGATTGGGGATCGACGGAGGCACCGGCGGTAGATCCTCCACTGGGCTGGACTTCATGCGCCCGGTGCGCACCATCCACGCGTAGAACGTGCGCACCGTCGTGCGGTGGGAACGGCGCGTCTCGCGGGACCACGACTTGGACGCTAGCCACCGCTCCACATCGTCTAGTGTGACGTTCTCCGGCCTCGAGCGGCCCACCTCGTGCGCGAGGCGCCACAGGTGGGTCCGGCGTAGGGCCACGGTGTCGGGGGAGCGGCCCGCGGCGCGTTGGTGGTCAAGGAATCCGGCTATGGCTGTCCCCCAGGACGCCCCCTCAGACGTTCTCATGTGGGAGAGTATCGGCGCGTTTGTGGAGCGCCTGGAGAGCCCGCGCAGCGGCGTCCGGGGACGTATAGGACACACCGGTCCAAAGACGGCATGTGAGGCACAGCAGCCCGTGCAGGCGCATCACCGGGGGAGCGTCCGACGCGGTGGCCACCACCACGTGCTCCACGGTTTCCACAGGGGTACTCACGTGTGGACAACCCGTCGCCGCCGCCGCGTCTCGCGCCACTTGATCACGACTTGTCCTCGTCAAGTTCAGCGCGGAACTTGCGAGGGCCGCGCCGCTCGTCCACCTCGCAGAACGTCCGCTCTCCCAAGCCCTCGTCCCGCACCAACCGCACCGCCTCCGCCTTAGACGTGGCGTAGACGCGCTCCGTGCACAGCAGCGTCTCCTCAAAGTCCACGTAGTAAGCGCGGCGCTTCATGCCTCCACCGCCTCGCGCAGTAGGGCCTCCACGCCCGCGAACAGGGCATCTAGCAGGCCAGGCTCCAAATCAGTGGGTTCTGGGTTCAAGTCCCAGGGGGTGTACCAACACAGAAGGCCCGGTCCGTGAGGACCGGGCCTTCTGGCGTTCTGGAGTGTCTAGCTCGCGAGGCTTGCGTCGGAGCTGAAGATCAGGCCCACCGCAATCTGGCCCTGCTGCAGGGCGGTCTTCGTGAGGGGGCCACCGGCGTCGAGCGCCGAGAAGTCGGTCACGGTGATGCCGTAGACGTCCTCAAGGCCCAGCTGGCAGAACGGGCGCTCGGGGCACTCCGGGGGGCCACCCAGCGAGACGCCGCCACCGCAGTTGGCCTGCAGATCGCTCAGCGACTCGACGCCGTACTGCTCCGCGAAGGCGGTGGTCACGGCGAACGCGTTCTGGTCCTGCGCAGCCGCGGCGTCGCCGAACACGAGGCCCACCTGGCTGCCCAGGTCGTCAAGCGCGGCCGAGGTGACCTCGATGTCGCCCGAGGCGACGGCGGGGGCGTCGGCGCCGTTGATGGAGCGGTTGAGGAACTCGGCGGCGGT
>QKAX01000155.1 GCA_003246255.1 Demequina lutea | reverse complement strand
CTCACCACGATCCTCACGTACCACGTGGTGCCCGGCCAGATTGAGCCCGACCAGATCGTGGGCACCCACACCACCGTGCAGGGCTCGGACCTCACCGTCACCGGCTCCGGCGACAACCTGATGGTCAACGGCGACACCATGGTCATCTGCGGTGGCGTCCAGACCGCCAACGCCACGGTGTACCTGGTTGACACCGTCCTGATGCCGCCGGCCGAGTAAGCCGGAACAAGGTTCGCCCTCCTCGCGCGTGTCACCCGCCGCGCGGGGAGGGCGGCTCCCCGGCCGGGGAGTTGTTCTTCCGCCCCGGCCGCCGTGCGGCGCCGCCGTCGACCTCGCCCCCGGGGTCGGCGGCGGCGTTTCTTCTTGTGCCGATGTGTGGGGCGGGAGCCGCGCCGATGCCTGCTCCCCCGCCACTAGGATGCCTAGCTCAGTTGGTAGAGCAGCGGACTTTTAATCCGCGGGTCGTGGGTTCGAGCCCCACGGGGCCCACTCCTCGAGACCGTTGGACCGGCGCCAGCGCCCCCAAACCCCTACTCGTGCTCCGGCAGCCGCGGCGCGCTCACCCCGGCATCGCGTCCGATGAGCGCAGCGCGCGTCACCGCGGACGCCCCAAACCGGTCCCGCACGGCATCGAGCACCGAGTCGATGCGCGAGTCGTCCTCACCGTTGAGAGGCAGCTCGAGCTGGACGTTGCCCGCCTCGGTGAGGTTGGTGAGCGAGACGCCGATGAGGGTCACGCCCCGGTCAACGATCTGCGGCCCCACGCTCGTCAACAGCGTGTGCGCCACCCCGAGCAGCACCGACGTGCGGTCGGTGGGGGCGCCCAGGCTCCGCGAGCGCGTCACCGAGGCGTAGTCACCAAACCGCACCCGCAGCATCACAGTGGAGCACGTGGACTCGCGGTCGCGCAGGCGCTTGCCCAGGCCGTCCACGATCTGGGTGACGATGAGCGCGAGCTCGTCGACAGTCCTAGGCCGGTTTCCCAGCGCGCGCTGCGAACCGATCGAGCTGCGCCGCCCGGTGGCCTCCACAGGCCTCGGGTCGCGCAGGCGCGACAGCGCGTGCAGGTGAGCCCCCGCCGCCTTGCCCAGCATGCGCTCGGCGGCATCGGCCTCAAGCTCGGCGAGCTGCCCCACCGTGCGAATGCCGCGCGAGCGAAGCTTCTCGGCCGTCACCTTGCCCACGCCCCACAGCCGCTCCACGGGGAGGGGGTGCAGGAACGCCTCCTCCTGGTCGGGCTCCACGATGAGCAAGCCATCGGGCTTGCTGGCCGCGCTGGCGACCTTGGCCAGAAATTTGGTGCGCGCCACACCCACCGAGATCGCGAGCCCCACCTCGGTGCGCACGCGCTCCCGCAGCCGCACCGCGATCCGCTCGGGCGTGCCCGCGATGCGGCGCAGCCCGCCCACCTCAAGGAACGCCTCGTCGATCGACAGACCCTCCACGTGCGGCGTGGTGTCGCGGAAGATCGCGAACACGGCGCGGCTGGCCTCCGAGTACGCCTCCATGCGCGGCGGCACCACGATGGCCTCCGGACACATCGCCCGAGCCTTGGCCAACCCCATCGCGGTGCGCACTCCGCGCGCCTTCGCCTCGTAGCTCGCGGCCACGACCACGCCTCCGCCGACGATGATGGGGCGCCCCCTCAGAGCCGGCGCGTCGCGCTGCTCCACCGAGGCGTAGAACGCGTCGAGATCCGCATGCAGCACCGTCGCTTCGCCCCGCACGCCACACCTCCCGCCTTCACCCGGCCCAGCCACTCACCACGGCCACTCGCGGCACCCACGCGCCGATGCCAGCATCGTCCCACCCAAGCAGGACACGGTGAACCTCGAAGCGGGCACTCACTGCGTCGCGACGGACTCCTACGCCCAGCGTTGGACGAGCAGGCGGTCCAGCTCGGACACGTGTCGACGCATGGAGTCGATGCGGGCGTTCGCACCGAGCACGCGCTCAGCCTCGTCGAGGGCGAGATCGAAGGCGTCGCCAACGCGCTGGGCCAGATGCCACGCGGTGGACGCAAGCCAGTCATCGGCAAGTCGCAGCTGCAATCCGAGAGCAGTGAGCCGCTCCGGAGTGAATCGGTCGGCCTCGTAGCTGCTGGAGCCGGTCTTCATCGCAAGCTTTGTCTCGCGACGCACACGTTTCAGATCGAACATGACGGCGTTGGACAAGAGATCATATGCGGGCGCAAAAGCCACCTCAGCGCCGCGGAGCAGCAGCGAGTAGTTCTTGGCGTGGGCGTCAGGTGAGTAGGTGAGCGCGTTGAACAGCAGTAGTCGCGCAAACTGCTGGACGGAGGCCTCGCGATTCCTCGCCGGCAGGCGCCATAGCGCGTCAGCGATCTCGCCTACGTCGGGTCCGCCATCCGACTGGTACTTGAGCCCCGGCCTGAGGCCGAGCGCCTGGCACATGTCCTCCTGGTGAATCCGGCACACCTCCGAGCCAAACCGCCCCTGAGCCTCTCGGGAGCGGTCCGTGTACCTGTCGTAGCGCTCCACCACCACGGCCAGTTGGTCATCGAAACGATGGAGCCAGGCACGAGGGGCAGGGATGCCGCAGAAATGCGCCGCGCGCAAGGTCACAAACTCGGCAAGGTCTCCCCCGGCAATGCCGTCCGGCCCCATCTTGAGGATGTGCGTGGAGGCTGCTCTGCCTGCGGGCGCATACCAACGGCCCTCCCGATGCACCACGGCGATCTTGCCTTGCTGCCCCGCGAGCGACCAGCGTCCGAATGCGTTGGGCACCTCATCGGGATCCGCGCGGAGAACGCGGAGTTCGTCCGCGATCTGAGATTCGGTGCGCTCCACCACATCGGCGCCATCCAGCGGAGTGACCCCTTCGGGGAAGACCTGCACAGCGCCCGAAACGTCGTGGCCTATGTGAGCGAGCAGGTCGAACGGCTGGATCGAACGGATCCCTACGGACGCAGCAGTCCTTTCAAGCTTCCGTTCGCTTTCAGGCAACAGGTTGGCGAACCACGCGCCCGCGACGTCATCGCGGTGCGTCAAGCGAGACTTGGGCATCGACAGTGACAGCGGCGTCGTTCCGAGGCTCTCCGCGTATAGCTCGTCGTACGTGAACGTGAGGGAGCGGTCACTGGCCCGGTCGAGCCGTCCGGCAAACTGGCCACCGATGTAGACGTCGAGTCGACTCTCAGTCATCAGGCGCCGCGATCGTCATCGCCCGAGCCGCGCAGGTCCGGCACGCCGGCCCGCTCCGCTTCCGCACGAGTCAACTCTTTGGAAGCACTCCGAATAACTCGCAACGTGTCGTCGTCTAGGTGTGCGTGCGCAAGCGCGTTGCGAATGCGGGCCATCTGCTCCGAGTTCACCGTCGCGAATTGGCTGGCTTGCGCGATGATTCGTCGCGCGTCGGCGCTCAACTGCATGCCCTCCCCGGCTCGCGTGATGGCTCGTCTCAGTTCGGACGACATTTCGACGCGGGGCAAGCGTTCTGTCGCGACCGCCATCTCGGCGATGCCGGCAGGTTTGGGCACACTCACAGCAGGTTCGTCGCGAGGAGCGTCGACGACCTCGACCAAAGCGTCGAGTGCGTTGAGGACATCGAGGACGAGCTGGAGTTGAGCCCTAGGGTGCCCCTTCTCGAGGTCCGCGATCCACTTGCGCGATACCCCGGTCGCGTCGGCCAGCTGGGCCTGACTTAGCCCGGCCGCGGCACGACGGCGGCGCACAATGTTGCCGATGTCGATGGCGTTGGCTGCAAGCATGAGACCTCCTGGCGGAATGTCACCGTTCGGCCCCATTTTGCGCGGTGTCACCGTTCGGTGTCAACCAAATATCACCGACCGGTGACATTTCGGCGACTGTCACCGATCGGTAGCAAGGCATCCACGGCCTCGAGCTTGAGGGGAGCGCGGCCACGCCCGGTCTCTTACGTCAACGTAAGGAACCCCCTTCCACTACGCAAACGTAGTGACGTACACTCCACTACGTAGACGTAATGGCTCGCACGCGAACGGAGCACCCCATGGCGCACGGATCGCTCCGCAGCCCCGCTGACCTTGGCCGCGCTGTGCGCCACGCGCGCCGCGACCTGGGACTGTCGCAAGAGGCCCTCGCCGAGCGCCTGGGCGTCACGCCGCGCTGGCTCTCCGAGCTCGAGACGGGCAAGCCCAAGATCATCGA
>QKAX01000049.1 GCA_003246255.1 Demequina lutea | reverse complement strand
GGTGGGCCGCTTTGCCCCGGTGGACGATCTAGTGGGCGCCGCCGAGTACCTGGACCTGCTTGACCGCGTGCTGCTGGATCGCAAGATCTCCGCCGACGAGCGCAGGGCCCTGGACGGCCTGGCCGACGCTCTGGGCCTGTCGGGTGCGGACGTGGAGCGGCTCAACCGCCACTACATGCTGGGCGTGGTGGACGCGGTGTGCGCCGACGATCAGCTCACGCCCGCCGAGCGCGCGCTCGTGGTGCAACTGGCCGGGCTGCTGGACCTGCGCGACCTGGAGGTCGAGGGACTACTCGCGGCCGCTGAGGCGCGGGTGTCCCGAGTGGTGACTGGCGTGGACCTGAAGCCCGGTGACCTAGTGGTGCTGACCGGCATGTCGATGGAGCGCAAGCGCGAGCTCACCGCGATCGCCCAGGCGCGCGGGTTGGTGGTGTGGTCGGGCGTGAAGAAGGGCGTTGCGGCGGTGATTGCGCAGGATCTTGGATCGCAGTCGGGCAAGGCACGCAAGGCTCGGGAGTACGGGATCCCGGTGGTGGGGGAGGATGCACTTGATTACTAGACAGACGCAGCCCGTGTCGGTTGCCTCTCGCATCCTACGGAACTTCTATGCCTGACATTATCCGCGACCCTCGGACCACTGAAGCGGTGAAGACGTGGCGGAACCGGCAGGGCAGTCGTCTCGCGATTGGTGCCCGGAGCTCCGCAAGCCTATTGGGCGCCCTCGGTCCTTCCGAGGGCGTCGCATGGCTTGGTCCCGTGGAAGTTCACGGTGCCGGCGCGGGGCTCTTCGGCATCACCGAATCCGCACGCATTTTGGTGGCGGTGAGGGATGCGTGCGGGGCGTTCGCGCGCGGTGATATTGAGAATATGACCTTCGGCGAGGCGTGGGCCTCATTGAGCCTCGTGAACTCGCGCGGACGAGCGCTCATCAACATAGATCGCTTGTCCCGACGTGACTTTGACGGTTGCTTTGCGATGGGATCGGCGCGAGGCACCGCGCATGCGAGCCGCACGAGCACGCCCAGGCCAGGCGCCGATAGTGAGCAGATTCTGGGGTGGCAAGCTGCGGAGCGCTTTGCAGCGGCGCACATGCGCGCGCTGGGATTCACTGATGCAGCTGTCACGCCGCCGGGGCCCGACGGCGGTATTGATGTGAGGTCGGAGGCTGCCGTCGCACAAGTCAAGCATTTTCTGACGGGTGCCGTGGGCCGGCCTGTGGTGCAGCAGATTCGCGGTGCGGCTGGCTCCGGCGAGCAGCCAATCTGCTACTCGCGATCAGGATTTACGGCTGACGCAATCGAATTCGCGCAATCGACGGGTGTGGCTCTCTTCTCGTACTCCGAGTTCGGCCAGATCACTGCGGAGACGGTGGCCGCGTCGGCGTTGCTCACCGGAGCGAGCAACCCCGGGGGTCCTGCCCCCGCAGACGTTGTCCAAGCGACGTTGATAGGGCAAAGCCGGTTCAACGCAGCGATGGTCGAGTATCGCGAACGCTCGGACGCGGTGGTTGAGCGCATTAGCGGGATGCGGCGCAAGTCGAAGAAGCTTGCGGCGCTTCAACTTGTCACCCGCTCCATCAACGAGGTGAGCAGAATCGTCGCAGAAATCGAGTCTCGTGACATGCAGCTGCAAGAGATCCTTGAGTACTGCGACCGGATCATCGAGCAGGCGGCGGAACTCGAGCGGCGGGTGCGCTGACCCACAGCGAGTGTGAGAGACCTTCGGAGGGCTTCTCCTGGCGTTCGTGGCGACTAGAACGATGCCGCCGTGAGCGATCTGGCGATCCAGTTCACGTTCTCGTGCCGTGGGCGAGCCCCGCTGAGCTCGAAGAGGAGATCGCCGGGCACCTATTGAGTATTGCGCACGCATGCGCGTCAAAATCGCGGCTACGATCAATGTGCGTGTAGTTACCAAGGGGGGGGAAATGGCGGTTAGCAAGTTTGAGGCCTATTTAGTTCATGCGCACGTGCGACCCGGAAGCACCGTAGAGACCCCGTTGGATTACCCTCTATTTGCTCGTCAAGTTGGCGCGCTTGCCGGCGCGAGTTCGACGGCCTCCTTCGGCGAGCGAATCGTCACAGTTCGATCCGCAGAGTTCGATCGAGCCGTCATCTCGATGGACCTCCTGGTCGGGCAGAAGGGTGACGAGCTCCTGATTTATGACTTGGTGACTGGCACCGCAACCGAGCAGCATCTCAGTTCGCAAGAGGTGCCGGTGCGCTCAGTGGCAGTGGCGTTTGACCCTCAGTCGAGGGTTCTGGTCGTCGAGAAGCGTAGGCCCGGGATCACCATCGCTGAGCTGGAGCGCTACTTTGCGCTACTTGCCGAACGGTCGTGGCCCGAGGCGTCGTACCTATTCACGCTGGCTCCTCTGCCGGCGGCTTCGTTCGCAGCAGAGGTGTCTTCGCTCTCAAGGGTGCGGCAAGCGAGAATCCGTGTCGCGCGCCCGAACTCCTCATGGACGAAGGATGCAATAACCATTCTCCAGAAGGAGGGAGCTTCGTCGAACGCGGCGAAGATCACTTTGGAGGCAACGGCGAACTCAGGAGAGTCGCTCTCACTGGTCGACGGCATCGTTCCTGAGATCATCGCGCTTGCTGATGCAGCAAATCCAAGCGTTGAGGATGCGGCGGTGGTGGGAACCGAGGAGGATTCCCTCCGCGAGAAGACTATTAGGCTCGCACGGCACGTTGTGCACCGCTTCAGGGATGTGGGTGACCGAGTCACGGGGCGACTACATTCTGCAGCGCGCAGCGCGTTGACTGACATCGTCGAGGCACGGCAATCCACAGGTGACGCGAACCCCGAGTCGTGAGGTCGGACGTTGGCGGTATGTTCGCAGCATGGACCTGAAGCGGGAAGCTAACGCGCTGAGGTTCTGGCGCGGAATGATCTTTCCCAACTGGAGACAGGTATTTCTCAGTAGTCTCAACGGATCCGCACTCATCGTTGCAGGCTTGTTGCTCTTGATGGTGCGGTTGGGTGGCGGCAGCGGACTCACGATCAGCTCCGTGGCGGGAGTTGCACTTGGATTTGCTGGCGTTGGCGCAGCGGCATCGGTTGCAGCCTTGACCCTGACCCTTGGATTCGCGCAAGGCATGCCGAGTGAGTCTTGGGTCTTCCGTGATGTGCTCCCCAGGGGAGGTACTCCGCTGGAATCGCTCGCTAGGGTCTTCGCGTGGGCGGGAACCGTCCAGTTGGCGCTCGTCGGCGTTGCAGCGCTGGCGTTGGCTCTCGGCGGCGACCGCCTGCTCCTCCCCAAGGCCGCATCTTGGCTTCACGTGGCAGGACTCTACGGCGGGCTAGTTGTGTTTGTATTGGCGCTTCTACAAGTCTTCGTCGTGCTCCAAACCCTCGCACAGCTGTCCATCTTGCTGGTCAACTTTCACGGCCAAAAGTCGTAGCAGATATGACTGCTCACGGCGGCAGTCGCTGGCCCAGTGGTCACGACGACACATTTTGTATCTTGCTCCCAGTGGAGCGGCTTAGCGAGCACGGTGAACCGAGGGGCAACCGTGTTGCCATGAGTACATCCGAGTAAGTTGGTCATTCGAACAACACACTCACGAGGCGAGGGGAACTAGGTGACCAGCGATCAGCAACGAGCCGAGCTCCACAAGACCATCTGGCGCATCGCGAATGACCTTCGCGGCAGCGTGGACGGCTGGGACTTCAAGACCTACGTGCTGGGCATGCTGTTCTACCGCTTCATCTCGGAAAACCTCACGGCCTACCTCAACCGCGCC
>QKAX01000109.1 GCA_003246255.1 Demequina lutea | reverse complement strand
TTGAGCTTCACGTCAAACTGCGTCATTTCGATCTCAACGCTGAACTTGACGCTGCGCTTCCGGGATCCCCGGCCGGGCATTAGTGGCCCGCAGGAACGCCGTCGACGGATGCCGCTGGTTTGGGAACCAGGGCAGAGAGGGGGATGCCCACCGTGGCGAGTGCGGCACCCACCAGGAGCGCGGCCTTAATGCCCTCCGCCTGTGCCACCACCTCGGTGTTGCCCTCCAGCAGTCGACGCGCGGCGATCGCGGCCATGGTGGACACGAACAGCGCGGTGCCCGCTGCGGCGGCGACCTGCTGGATGGTGGAGACGATCGCGGAGCCGTGAGAGTACAGGCGTGGCGGCAGCGAGCCAAGGCTCGACGTGAACAGCGGGGTGAAGACGCATGCGAGGCCAAGGCTGAGGGTCATGTGGCTAGCGAGCAGTATCCACCACGAGGTGGTGGACGACACGGCGAGTGCCAGCGCCCACAGTGCCACGGCGACGAGTGAGAGCCCCGGCACCAGTAGCGGTCGCGGGCCGACGCGGTCGAACAGGCGGCCGACGCTGGGCGACAGGAGTCCCATCAGCAGGCCGCCGGGTAGCAGCGTGAGGCCGCTGGCGAGCACTGAGAGTCCCAAGACGCCCTGCATGTAGAGAGGCAGCAGGATGATGGTGCCGAACAGGCCCATCATCGACACCACGAAGAGCAGCACCGAGACCACGAACGCCGGTGTCTTGAACGTGCGCAGGTCCAACAGGGCGGCATCCGTGCGCTGCAGCACCAGCTGGCGCCACACAAAAAGGCCAAGACCAACGACGCCGATTCCGAGCGCCACCAACACCGAGGGCGAGATGCCCTCGGTCGACTCTCCGATGCGGCTGAGGCCAAACACGAGGCCGCCGAAGCCGGCCGCGGTGAGCGGGATGGACCAGAGGTCGACAGGGGTCTTGCGGGGCTCGTTCACGGTCTGCATGCGTGCAAAGCCGAGCGCCAGCACTGCCACGGCCACGGGAATCACGGCGATGAAGAGGAACCGCCACGACAGCTGCGACAGGATGAGGCCTGAGATGGTGGGGCCGATCGCGGGCGCGACCGAGATCACCACCGAGATCATGCCCATGCGGCGACCTCGGGTGGCCGGCGGCTCGAGTGTCATGACGGTGGTCATGAGCAGCGGGAGCATGACGGCCGTGCCGCTGGCCTGCACCACGCGCGCTGCCAGTAGCACCTCAAAGCCAGGGGCTGCGGCGGCGAGCGCCGTGCCGGCGAGGAACAGCGACATGGCGAGGATGAACAGGGCGCGGGTGCTGAAGCGCTGCAGCAGGAACCCGGTGATGGGAATGACCACTGACATCGTGAGCAGGAACGCAGTGGTGAGCCACTGCGCCGCAAGCGCGGTAATGCCCAGATCCTCCATGAGGTGGGGGATCGCCACGCCCATGATGGTCTCGTTCAGGATCACGGTGAACGCGGACACGATGAGCACCCAGATCACCGTGTTGTTGCGCGACGCCGTCGCGGCGTCGAAGGGGTCATCAATGTCCGTCAGCACGGGGGCAGGCGTTTGCGTCATGGGGGCTCCGTTGGCGGCGGCTGCGCGGGGCTCGCGGTGGCGAGCGTGGGGACCAGGCGCGTTGGCCGACCAGACGATTGTGGCAGGAACCTCCGACATGTGCGAGATGCGGCATTTCTCCCGCCGCGAAAGGGGTGGATTCTCCCCCTAGTCAGCGGGTGCGTCGGCCATCCAGCCGAAGCGGTTGTCGGGGTCGAGGTGAGCGCCAATCGCGTCCGCAACCTCCGCGAGCGCGTCGAGCTGGGCGGGGGAGAGGGCGTCGATGACGAGGGCGCGTGCGGTGGACACGTGACCTGGTACCGCCTTGATCAGTGCGGCGCGTCCCTCGGAGGTGAGGCGCACGTCGGTGGCTCGACGGTCGTTGGCGGAGGTCTCGCGGATGAGCCAGCCGCGCTCCGCGAGGCGAGTGACCACCCGCGACAAGCGGGGGAGCGTCGAGTTCGTCGCGTGGGCGAGGTCGCTCATCTGAAGGCGAGACTCGTCGCTCAGGCGCAGGGTGCTGAGCACCACAAACTCGAAGTGCGTCATGTCCGAGTCGCGCTGCAACTGCGCGTCCAGTGCGGCCGGCAGCAGTTCGGTGACTCGCATGAGTCGCGTCCAGGCGGCGGACTCTTGAGCGCTCATGCGCGGCACGCGGTATTTCATGGGAATGATCTTGCCACACATAGTTGTTGTGACAACCAGTTGGGCTAATACTTGTACCAACAACCATCGAAGGGATACCTCATGACTTCCATCAGCATCATCGGCGCTGGCAACATGGCCGGCGCGATCGCGTCCGTCCTTGCCAAGGGTGGCGCGTCAGTTCAGATCGTGGCCCGCGAGGCCGACAAGGCCGCCGAGGTGGCCGCCGCCGCCAATGGCACCTCCGCCGTGTTCGGCGACGCGCTGACCGGCGACATCGTGGTGCTCGCCGTGCCGTTCGCCGCCGTGGACGACATCAAGGCCACCTACGCCGACGCCCTCGCGGGCAAGGTCGTGGTCGACATCACCAACCCGGTTGACTTCGGTACGTTCGACGGCCTCGTTGTGCCCGCCGACTCGTCGGCCGCCGCGGTGATCGCCGAGGCCCTGCCCGGCGCCAAGGTCCTCAAGGCGTTCAACACCAACTTTGGCGCGACCCTCGCCACGGGCCTCGTGGACCAGACCACCAC
Source organism: Demequina lutea (assembly GCA_003246255.1). Taxonomy (GTDB): domain Bacteria; phylum Actinomycetota; class Actinomycetes; order Actinomycetales; family Demequinaceae; genus Demequina; species Demequina lutea_A. The sequence goes on along the minus strand of QKAX01000109.1, from coordinate 1,038 downwards.
CACGGTGCTCGTGGCCGGTGACGACGCCGACGCCAAGCAGGCGCTCATCGACGCCGTCGTGGCCGGCGGCCTCAAGGCCGTTGACGCCGGTTCGCTCAAGCGCGCCCGCGAGCTCGAGGCCTACGGCTTCCTGCAGATCACCCTCGCCGCCGCCGAGAAGACCTCGTGGACGGCCGGCTTCGCGCTGCACGCGTAAGCACACGCAGAAGGCCCCGGACCTGCTGGTCCGGGGCCTTCGCCATGTGTCAAGCGGCCGATCGGGCGAGGGCGCCCGCAAGAGCGCTGCGACGCGGGACGCTACGCGACCTCGATGCCCCACGACAGGGTGTGCGACTCGCCGGGCTCGAGGGTGACGAGGTCGTCTCCCGTGCGAAAGGCGTCGGCGATGCAGGACATCGGCTCGATCGCGACGCCGGAGCGCTGCTGCTCGGGCGTGCCCACGTGATTGCCGGTGCAGACCTGCCATGCCTTGCCTGCCTCGTCCATCCAGATGCCTACCGTGACGCCGTCGCCGCGCGTCAGGCGCGCCCACGAGCGTCCCTGCGGGTCGCGGATCGCACCCACCCAGGCGTCGTCGAGATCGGTGCCGGCGAGAGTCTTCGGCTCGCGGAAGTCGGCATCGCCCGCGACGGGCGCGGTGCCGGTGGGGAGAAGGCGCTGGTCCACAGTCACGATCTTGTTCGCGTCGAGCTGCAGTCTGCAGTCGTCCAGGGAGCCTGCACCCGGCGAGAACCACGGGTGAAAGCCCACCCCATACGGCAGTGCCTCGCCGCCCGTGTTGCGTGCGGTGGTGGTGATCGTGAGGCCGCCCTCGACAAGCTCGTAGCGCGTCGTCACCGTCAGCGCGAAGGGGTAGCCGGGCTGCGGAGGCAGGGCCAACGAGAGCTCGGCGGCGTGGTCGCCTTGCTCCGTGACGGTCCAGTCGTCCCAGCAGGCGAGTCCGTGGAGCGCCGTGTTGCGCGCGGGCTCCGTGATGGGAACCTGCAGGTCGCGGCCACCGAATGCGTACTGCCCGTCCGCGAGCCGGTTGGGCCACGG
>QKAX01000185.1 GCA_003246255.1 Demequina lutea | reverse complement strand
CACGTGGATGCCGTCCGTGTAGTCGACGACGCCGTCGACGGGGATCGCATGGGGCACGGGGACGTCGGCGGCGCTCGCGGGGAGCGTCCACGGCAGACGCCCGGCTGGCTCCACGTCGCCGGACACGACGTCGGCGATCGAGTGGCCGGCCTCCTGGCCGGGGAACCACACCCACAGCGCGGTGCGCGCGGCGTCGAGCCACGGCAGCAGCACGGGCGCGCCCGCGTTGATGACGATGACGGCGTCGAGCACCCGCGTCACGAGCTCGTTCTGCGGGCCGGGCAGGTCGATCGAGTCGCGGTCCCAGCCCTCGGACTCGACCTCCTCGTTGGTGCCCACGATCACCACGGCCAGGTCCGCCGATGCCGCGGCGGCCACCGCGTCGGCGATCTCCTGCTCGGTGCTCGCGCCGGGGAGTCGGTGACGGAACTCGGCGCGGATCATGTGGCCGTAGCCGCCCGCGTCGATCACGAGGTGGCGCGTGCGCACGGCGATGCGCCGGGGCTCGTCGATGGTGACGGGCGCCTCGATGCCAGACGGGTTGTTGATGGACGAGTCGAGGATCACCTCGACGCCCACGGGCACGTCGCTCGTGGACACGAGCCTGCCGTCCACCTCAATGCGGTGAGCGCCCACGGTGCCCACCTCGATGCGGTGCTCGCCTGGCTCGGCGAGAGTGACCTCGACCTCAAGCTCCACTGTGTGCACGTCCGCGGAGAGGTCGCCGAGCCACCCCTCCCACGTACCTGGCCGCTGCTCAGAGATGACAGTGCCATCGGGCGCGAGCAGACGCGCCACGACCGAGCCGCCGAGCGAGTCAAGGTCAAGGCGCGGGGCGAACCTACGAGGGTCCCCTCCCCTGTGCACCGAGATCCTCGCGTCCGGGTAGCGCTCCTGCAACCCCTCGAGAGGCGTCACCACGTGGGCCGGGTGCACAGTCGAGCTGCCGCCGCCGAGCACGTGCGGGCGCACGGCGTTGGGACCGATCAGCGCGATCGTCGCTGGGACGGGCCGCTCCCACAGCGGGGAGGCGTCGTCGCGGCGCAACGCCACCGTGCCGCGGGCGGCGGCTCGGCGCACCAGGGCGGCCAGGTCATCGGCGCCGACGATGGGCTGCTCGGGCTCGTCGAGACGTCCCGTGCGCCGCGCGAGCAGCAGGATGCGGGCCACCTTGTCGTCGATCTCGGACTCGGGCACCCGGCCGTCGCGCACGGCGGTGAGCAGCGCGTCTTCCCAGGGGCCGCCGGGGCCGGGCATCACCACGTCGAGGCCGCCGTTGGCCGAGTCCTCGGTGCTCTGCGTGGCCACCCAATCGGAGACCACCACGCCATCAAAGCCAAGCTCGTCCTTGAGCACGTCGCGCAGCAGGTGGCGGTGCGCGGTCATGTGCGAGGCCTCGATGCCGTCGTCGGTGCGGTTGTACGCAGCCATGATGGACCACGCTCCCGCCTCGAGCGAGGCCTCGAACGGAGCCAGGTAGACCTCGCGCAACACGCGCTCGTCCACGCGGGAGACGGCGGTGGTGCGGTCGGTCTCGGCGTCGTTGGCGATGAAGTGCTTCACGCAGGCGGCCACTCCGCGCTCCTGGATGCCAGCTATCACCTGCGCGCCCACGATGCCGGTGAGCAGCGGGTCCTCGGAATAGCACTCAAAGTGGCGGCCACCCACGGGCGTGCGCTGGATATTGATCTGAGGGGCGAGCACCACGTCCACCCCGTGGCAGCGCGCCTCGCGTCCAAAGGCGTTGCCCACCTCGCGGGCGAGCTGCGGATCCCACGCGGCGCTCAGCGCGCTGGGCGAGGGGAAGAGCACCGAGGTCTCGCCCTCGATCTCGCTCGTGCCGCGCACTCCCACGGGCCCGTCGGAGAAGGTGAGGCGCTCGAGGCCCACCGCGGGAATCGCGCGAAGGCGCCAGGTGGATTCGCCGGTGAGCAGTGACACCTTGTCCTCGAGCGTCAGCGATCGCGCCACGTCAAGGAGGTCGCCAAGCGCCGAGGCTCGCGCCCCCCGCTCCACAGCCGGCATCGTCACCTGCGTCCTCCTCGTCGTCGAGTGACTGAACTACGGTCAACTTACTGGCGTGTTAGTAACTATGCAAACTGCCTACTAATTACGCATTTTCGCCGCTCCCCTGGGCATCGGTGGTCGAATGTTGGCGTTCACGTGCGTACACTCGGGGCTGTCCGCGTCGCTCTCACCGCGACGGCGTCACGAAGGATGGACGGCATGGCCAGCAGCAAGGGAGCGCCGCGCTCACGCCCCGCCACGCTCGAACGGCGCAAGGAGATCCTGAAGGCAGCGCTCGAGATCTTTGGCTCGAAGGGCTACAACAAGGGCCCCTTGACGGAGATCGCCGAGCAGGTGGACATGACCCACGCGGGCATCCTGCACCACTTCGGCTCGAAGGATCAGTTGCTGCTCGAGGTGCTCTCGTACCGCGACGAGACCGATGTCGAGGGGCTCGCGGAGCAGCACATCCCGTCCGGCATCGAGCTGTTCAGGCACCTGGTGCGCACCGCGTTCGCCAACGCCGAACGCGCCGGAATTGTGCAGGCATACGCGGTGCTCTCGGCCGAGTCGGTGACGGACGATCACCCTGGTAAGGCCTACTTTGACGGACGCTACAGGACACTTCGAGCCGAGGTTGCCGAGGCCTTCGAGGTGGTGTGCGCCGAGCGCGGCGTGGACCTAGATGAGCCGCGCGTCAAGCGCGCCGCGGCGAGCATCCTCGCCGTGATGGACGGCCTGCAGGTGCAATGGCTGTTGGCCCGCGACGAGGTAGACCTGGGAGAGACCTCGCAGTTTGCTATCGAGGCGATCGTGCAGGCGGTACTCCACCCCGTCGACAGCCCGCTCACCGACGCCACCTAGCGCAGGCGTCGGCACCGCCCTGCGCGAACCCGTTAGCCGCGCGCCGCCTTGAGCGACGCGAGCGCCTCCTCGGACGTGGTGTTCTCCCCTAGCTCGTTGAGCTTTCCGGTGCCGTGATAGTCCGAGGACCCCGTGTGCACGAGGCCAAGCCGGTCCGCGATCTCGGCGAGCCGTAGGCGCTGCGAGCCCGAGTGGTCCCTGTGATCCACCTCGAGCCCCACGAGACCCACGCGCGCCATCTCCTCGATCACGTCAGTGGGCACGACTCGGCCCCTGCCATCCGCTCCGGGGTGCGCGAAGACTGGCACAGCTCCGGTGGCGCGCAGCGTGCGAATCGCGTCCATGACCTCGGGCGCGTAGTGCGGCACATAGTAGGCAGAGTTTCCAGCCAATACCTCAGCAAAGACCTCGTCGCGGCTGGGGAACAGCCCCGCCGCCACCATCGCGTCGGCGATGTGCGGACGGCCCACCGTGTCGGCGGAACCGGCAAACTCCAGCACCCTGTCCCACGTGAGGGGGTAGTCGGCGCCCACGCGGCGCACGATCTCGCGGGCGCGCTCCACGCGCGCCTCGCGAGTGGCGGCGAGCATGGACACGATGTCGGAATGCGACGGGTCCGGCCAGTAGGCAAGCAGGTGGATCGAGACGCCGTTGTGACGGCACGAGACCTCGATGCCGGGCACAAAGCTCATGCCGTGCGCGGCAGCCATGTCCGCGGCGTCCTCGAGCCCCGCCATCGAGTCGTGGTCGGTGAGCGCCACCACGTCCAGGCCGGCGGCGTGCGCTGACCGCATCACGTCGGCGGGCGATTCGGTGCCGTCGGAGACGGTCGAATGCGTGTGGAGATCGATGCGCACAGGCCAAGCGTAGGGCCGAGATGTTGCCGGGAGATTCCGCGCACCTGAGCCACACGTGGCAGGAATCGTCATTCACCTGACCTGGCCGACACCCCGCCGCGCTCGGGAGCCTTGAGGCGTCAGTTCACGGGCCCCGGCCCCACGCTCAAAGGAAAACTCATGTCATTGCGCACCACCGGCGGCATCGCCGCCCTCACGGCCGCCGCCACATTCGTGATCGGCCTCGTCATGTTTGCCACCATGCTCATGGACTACACGACCAGCGAATCGGCCGACG
>QKAX01000165.1 GCA_003246255.1 Demequina lutea | reverse complement strand
AGCTCGCGCGCGAGCAACACCTTTCCTACAGCGGTGCAGCGCACCGGGTTGCGGCCGCCGATCGTGGAGGTCAGGCGCACGGCACCCGCGGCGGGATCCACCTTTGCGCGATAGACCACCTCGTCGCCGTCGAGCGCCGCAAAGTGGGCCGTCTCGCCAAACTCCTCCGCGAGTGCGTTGAGCACGGGCAGCACGCGCACGTGATCGGGCCGCGCGGCCTGGTACGCGAACGCGAGCCGCAGAAACTCGTCGCCCAGTTCGTAGCGGCCCTGCCCCACGCGATGCGCGAGCCCGGCGCGCACCAGAGATCCGAGCGCGCGGTGCACCGTGGAACGCGGGCTGTCGACGGCCTTCGCGAGGTCCTCGAGCGACGCCCCCTCGTGCCGCCCCGCGAGCTCCACGAGCACAGCGAGCACGCGGTCGGAGCCGACGAGGCGCTGGGGCTCGTCGGCGGGGACGGCATCGGCGGCGGTGTCCATGGGACGATCGTAGCGGCTTTCCACTAAACGGAAAATAGGTGCACTACCAGGCACAAGGAAGCCGCGACTTCCCATTATCCGAAAGCCCCTCGCACTATTGGAATCTCGTAGACTGGCACCAGACAAGTCAGCCGACGACGAAGGGTGCCCCGTGCGCGCGTTTGTGATCACCTCCCCCGGCCACGGCGAGGTGCAGGAGGTCCCCGAGCCCACCGCCGATCCGGGGCTCGCGATCGTGGCGGTGGAGCGCGTGGGCGTGTGCGGCACGGACCAGGAGTTCTTCAGCGGCGCGATGGCGTACCTGGACAGCGGCGACGCCGAGTTCCCCATCCGCATCGGCCACGAGTGGTGCGGCACCGTCGTGGAGATCGGCGAGGGCGTCGACCCCACGTGGCTGGGCGCAAAGGTCTCGGGCGACACGATGCTCGGCTGCGGCGAGTGCCGACGCTGCACCACAGGCCGCCAGCACCTGTGCGAGGACCGCTACGAGATCGGCATCCGCCACGGCTGGCCCGGCGCGCTGGCCGAGAAGCTCGCGGTGCCGGCCCGCTCGCTCGTACGACTTCCCGATGACATGGACCCCACGCTCGGCGCGCTCGTGGAGCCCGGCGGCAACGCACTGCGGGCGGTGCGCGGCGCAAACCTCGCCCCCGGCTCCAAGGTGCTGGTGATCGGCGCGGGCGCCATCGGGCTTCTCGTCGCGCAGATCGCGCGAGCGCAGGGCGCCGAGGTGCACCTGCTGGGCCGCTCGCAGCGCTCGCAGGACTTCGCGCGCTCGCTGGGCTTTGACAAGGTCATGTCCACCGAGGCCACCAAGCTCGACGGCCCGTACGACGCCGTCATCGACTGCTCGAACGACGTCGCCGCCCCCGCGCGCGCCGCCGACATCGTGGAGCCGGGCGGGCGCGTGGTGTTCATTGGCCTCTCCGGCACGCCCAGCACGCTCGACACCCGAGTGATCGCCATCAAGGACGTCACCGCCGTGGGCGTGCTCTCGGCCTCGGGCGGCCTGCACGGAACCGTAGACCTCTACGCACAGGGCGCCGTCGATCCGCGCCCGCTGGTCGCCGCCACGGTGGGACTGTCCCACGTGGCGGCGATCCTCAGCGGTGAGCGCCCCGAGGGCGCGGGGGCCGGGCCCAAGATGCACGTGGACCCGCGACTCCTCTAGCGAGGGTCGCGGGCGGGGCCTGCTAGTAGGGTCGCGCGGCGTCGGTGCCCTCCGAGGCCTCGCCTCGCGCCGCCGCGAGCGCCGCCACAGCTCCGTCGCGCAGCAGCCCCGCGTCCTGCGCCACGGTGACCATGCTGGCCCCGCGCGCCGCCCAGTCGCGACCCATCTCCACATCGGAGCAGTGAATGCCCACGAGCTTGCCGGCCGCGCGGCACGCGTCCACGATGCGCTGGATCAGCGCCGCGACCTGCTCGCTGTCTCTGTACGTGAGCCGCCCGTAGCCGCATGCGAGCGCAAGGTCGTTGGGGCCGATGTAAATGCCGTCCACGCCGGGGGCGGCCACAATCGCTTCAAGTTCGTCCGCCGCCTCGGCCGTCTCGATCATCACGAGGCACACCACGCCGGCATCCTGCTCCGCCGGGGGCAGCGCGCCGTCCGAGCGGACGTAGCCGAACATCGGGCCCCACGACCTCGTGCCAGTGGGAGGGAATCGGCACGCACTCGCCGCCGCAGCGGCCTCGGCTGCGGAGCGAATCATCGGCACCACCACCCCGGCGGCCCCCGCGTCGATCGCGCGCATGATGTGCACCGGGTCGTTCCACGGGACGCGCACGAGCGGCGCGGATCCGGCCCCGCGCATCACCTGCGTCATCACCGGTAGGTCCTGGAACGTCGCGACGCCGTGCTGCAGGTCCACGCACACGTAGTCGTAGTCGAGAGCAGCCACCATCTCGGCGACGCTCAGGTCCGGCAGCGAGCTCCACAGCCCGATGCCAGTGCCGCCGCGCGCGAACGCGGCCACCCTCGCGGCCGACTTCGCCGCGGTGCCATGTGAGTGGTCCATCAGCGTCCTTTCTCTATGCGCGCCCGCGCAGCGCCGCATCGGGCCGCCAGGGCGTGGTGGCCATACCCACCGTGTCCGTCTCCACAGTGAACAGCCCGCCAGCGTGCGCCTCGCCGCCGTCGCCGCGCGCCGATGTCACCACGAGCGTCGTGAGCGCCTCGCCAAAGAACGCGCACGACGTGGTGAGCGGCACGCCCGCGACCACCTCGCCCTTCTCGCTCCCGTCGGGACCGAACCTCACCACGCGCCCCTGGCCCCACACCGCGACCCACAGGTCGCCGTCGGCAGAGACACACAGGCCGTCGGGGATGCCGTCGCCCAGGTCGACGAGCACCTCGCCCCTGCCCTGCGCCGATGCCCCCTCCCCGTAGTCGAAGGCCGTCACCGTATGCGCGAAGGAGTCGCAGTGGTACATCACGGAGCCGTCCGGGCTCCACGCGAGCCCGTTCGAGAGCACCACGTCGCTCGCCAGGACGGTGAGGGTGCCGTCGTGCTCCAGCCGCCACAGCCGCTCCTGGCCCTTGCGGTCGTCGAGCGCGGTGCTGCCCACGAGGTAGCGGCCCTGCGGATCGCACGCGCCGTCGTTGAGGCGGCTGCTGACGCCGTCGGGGATCACGTGAAACACCGCCGCGATCTCCCCGCCGGGCGCCACATAGGCGAGGTCGCGCGAGCGGGCCAGCAGCCCTCCCCCGCGCTCGGCGTGCACGGCGGCACCCAGCGTGGTGTCCACCGAGGCGATCACGCGCGCGCCGGCGGCGCCGATGACGGCGCTGCCTGCGGAGCCGGCCGAGACGTCCGCCTCCCACCACTGCCCGCCGTCGATGTCCACCCAGCGCACCACGCCGCGCGCGGGGTCCCACGTGGGGCCCTCGCCCAGGGCCGCGATCGGCGAGCCCGCCACGGGATTCGCGTGGAGCGTCGTCATGGCGCGGGCCTAGTGCGACTCGCGCGAGACGTCGGGCCCGCTGGATCCGACGAGGAAGTCAAGGTCGGCGCCCGTGTCAGCCTGCAGCACGTGGTCCACGTACAGACGCTCCCAGCCTCGCGTCGGAGCGGCGAAGGCGGCGACGGCCTCCGGCGAGGGGGCGCGGGCGGCGAGCTCCTCGTCGGGCAGGTCGACGCGCAGCGTGCGGCCCTCCACATCCAGCTCGATCCAGTCGCCAGTGCGCACCAGGCCGAGCGGTCCACCGGCGGCCGCCTCGGGGGCCACGTGCAAGATGACGGTGCCGTACGCGGTGCCGGACATGCGGCCGTCGCAGATGCGCACCACGTCGCGCACGCCCTG
>QKAX01000126.1 GCA_003246255.1 Demequina lutea | reverse complement strand
GGTCTGCGTGCACAGGCCAACGCTGCCCACGATCGTGAAGGTGCTGCGCTCGCATCTGACCACGCGCACACGCGGCGCCCTGCCGCGCAGTGATCGACGGCCTGCAGGGACCGGAGATTGTGTCCGTGGAGACGCATCTGCTCAAGCCAGGGCTGTAGCGGCGAGCGGGCGGGGCGCCCTGCACAAGTGAGGGCGCCGGACCGGGAGCGCCAGTCGGCGCAATGGCCGCTCGAGGCGGCTGGTGTTGGAGCCCGGGGCTACCGCGGTCCGACGCTCTTCCAGTGTAGGCGCGTCCAACGTCCCGCGTCACCGCAAATGCGACGAACCACACAACTTCCCGTTGAGCGAACACCGCATTCCCAAAGGCCTTCTATTCGAGCAGCCCTTCGCGCCACAGCCCCGCGCAGCGCTCAAGTTCCTCGCCGGTGCGCAGCAGTTGGGACGCGCGCAGCGTGGCCTTGTGGGCGCGAGCATCGGCGTGGCCCTCGTCGGACTCGGCCTCGAACGCCGCGCCCGTTGCCACCACGCGGCAGAATGCGCCCGCGCGGTACAGCGCCACGGCGAGGTCGCCGCTGAAGACGCCGCTCAGGATCTGATCCGCGAGCTTCTGCACCTCTTCGGGGCCGGGAGGATCCTCCACGCCAGCGATCGCGTGGCGCACCTGCGCCGCGTGCACGCCTGAGTGATACGAGTGGGCCACCTGGTCGGGGCTGTGCCGCACCCACTCGCGCAGCATGTAGACGCGCCACAGCGCGCCGGGCAGCGTGTGGGGCTCCGCCTTGGACCACATCATGGCGACGGTGTCGATGCCCTCTTCCTCGACCAGGCGCACCAGGCGAGTGACGAGCTCCGGGTCGCGCAGGGCGCGCGCCTGCGACACGAGGGCCGCGGCGGATTCGTGGGCGACGAGCGCTCGATCCAACGGATCGATATCGCCCTCAATCTGCTCCGCCTCCTCCATGTCCAGCATGGCGGGACGGCGGTAGCGGCGCTGCTCCACCACTTATTCGGCCTCGTCAAACGTGAGCGAGACGGAGTTGATGCAGTAGCGGTCGCCGGTAGGAGTCTGCGGGGCGTCGGGGAACACGTGGCCAAGGTGCGAGTCGCACGCGGCGCACGTGACCTCCACGCGCACCATGCCGTGCGACAGGTCCTCGGTGAGGTTCACAGCCTCGTTCTCCGCCTTGAAGAAGCTGGGCCAGCCGCAGTGCGAGTCGAACTTGGTGTCCGACTGGAACAGCTCGGCGCCGCACGCGCGACAGCGGTAGATGCCGGTGCGCTTCTCCTCGAGCAGCTCGCCCGTCCAGGGGCGCTCGGTCGCGGCCTCGCGCAACACCTGGAACTCGAAGTCGCCCAGGATCTCGCGCCACTCAAGGTCAGTCTTGACGATCTTGTCCGGTGACATGGTCACTCCTCCTTCGCCTGCGTCGGCGTTCGATCGTATGCCCCGCCGCGCGACGTCCCGTACGGGGCGCGCAGGTCGGGTAGGGCCGTGCCCGCCAAAGGGCGAGACCCACGGAGAACGTAGCGAGCGAGCGCCCGGCTCCTGAGGGGGGGAAAGGAACCGGGCGCTCGTGCTCAACTGTACGTTGCTCCGTGAGGCTCGCGCCTTGGCGGGTACGTGATTTCTTAACGTCGCGGGAAAGTTTTCTGTTCCCGACAAGAGACCACATGTCATGTCGGTCCTTTGGTCCTTGCGTTCCGTGAGAAAAGTGCCATCAACCATCGCCGCGGCCCCCTCGTCGGGCGTCGGCTCGTGGGACCCCCGTGCCAGACTCGTCCCCATGACGCAGCCCGGGCCCCCTTCCCCAGAAAGCGTGAGCGCGGCCGGGCGCGGGGCGGTGCTGGGCATCGGCCGCCAGCAATGGGCCGACGCCTGGGCAGGGCTCAAGGCCATCGCTCCCCTCATGCCGGGCTCGGTGGCGTTTGGCCTGGCCTTCGGCGCGCTCGTGCCGGCGCTGGGCATCAACTCGTGGACGGGACTCTTCGCCTCGGTCTCCGTGGTGGCGGGAGCGTCCCAGATCTCCATCGTCGAGTCGTTGCGAGCCAATGCGCCCGCCGCGATCGCGGTGCTGACGGCGCTCATCATCAACGCGCGCTTTGCCCTGTACTCGGCGGCGCTGGGGCCGGTGTTCTCGGCGTTCCCGCTGCGCTGGAAGCTTGGCCTCGCGCACCTCATGACAGACCAGGCGGCCGTGGTGGCGCTGCAGCACGTGGACACCTACCCGGACCCTGTGCGCAGGCGCTGGTTCATCGTGGGCGGCGCACTGCCGTTCGTGGCCGTGTGGGTCGTGGGCACCGTGGCCGGCATCGTCGCGGGGCCCGTGATCCCCGACTCGTGGCAGATCGGCTTCATCGTGCCGCTCATGTTCATCGCGGTGATGGTGCCTGGACTCAAGCGGCCCGAGGACATGGTGGGCCTCGCTGTCACCGCAGCCGTGGTGCTCGCGGCCAAGGGGCTGCCCTTTGGCCTCAACGTGATCGTGGGCATCGTCTCCGGCATCGTCGCGGGCACGCTGTTCGCCGAGTGGGCCGACGCGAGTCGCGCCCGACGCGGCATGCACCAGCAGACGGTGGCCGAGGCCGCCGAGCACGAGGCGGAGGGCGGGCTATGAGGGTGTTCCTGATCTTCCTCGCGGCGGGCATCGGCACGTACCTGATTCGCGTCTCCGGTATCGCGCTGCTGAGCAACCCCGAGAAGATCCCGCCGCGCGTGCGGCGCGCGCTGAGCCTCGTCGCCCCCACGGCGATGGGCGCGATCGTGGTCAACTCGCTGTTCCTGGACGAGGCGCAGTGGCGGGCGTTTGGCGCGTGGCACCTCGCGGCGCTCGTGGCCATCGGCGTCGCGCTGTGGCGCCGCTCCGCCGGATGGTCGATGGTCGCGGGCGCGGTCGCCTTTGCACTGTTGATTGTCGCGGGGCTCTAGCCAAGCCGACCTCTGGCGGCGCGTGTCGAATCGGTGCACGCTCGTTCGTCAGAAGGGCAGGCGGAGGTTCCGCCGTTGCAAAGGAGCGTGTTCTCGCTCTATCACGACTACTCGACGCCCGTGCATGCGACAGACGCGGAGCGCGAGGAGATGTTCAAGACCGTGGGCGCCTTCAACAAGAAGGTGATGGACGCGGGCGAGTTCGTGTTCGCCGGCGGGCTCGAGGAGTCCAGCACCGCCACCGTGCAAGACGCCACCACGGGCGACGTGATCACCACCGACGGTCCGTTCCTCGAGGCGCGCGAGCACATCAGCGGCTTCTGGGTGCTCGAGCTTGCGGACCTCGACACGGCGCTCGCGCGTGCGGCCGAGGCCTCCGTCGCGTGCGGCAAGGCCATCGAGGTGCGCCCGTTCAACTCGCTGTAGGCGCGCCATGACAGCACCCAGCCCGCCCGACGCCCGCGCCAGGGCCGCGCGGGCATAGGCAAAAACTACTCAGGGCGCCCCACGCTCCTCGGGACTAGCGTGGGTCCGCCCGCGCGGCATCGGCCGCGCCCGACGCTCAAGGAGCCCGCCATGCGCCTCGCCCTCGCCGCCCTCGTCGCCGTCGTCGCCGTCGCCGCGACCGCGTGCACACCGGGCACTCCCGCCGCCTCCCCGTCGGCTTCCGCGTCGGCAACCCCGGTGGCCACGGCGTCGGCGCCGTCCGCAACACCCAGCGCCACGCCGGAACCGAGCGAGGAGGCCGTGGCCGCGTGCGAGACCGGCGGCATCGCGCCGGGCCTGATCAACTGCCTCGACGTGTCGATGCCGTATGCGGGCAACCCCGGCGAGGCGCAGGTGATGTGGGACGCCGACTACTGCGGCGCTGGCGACGGCCGCTACCTGTGGGCGCCCTCGGCGGACATGGTGTGGCTCGCCGTCGAGGACGCGGGGCGCATCGGCAGGGCCGACGTCTACGACCCCGCCCTCACCACGGCCGAGGGCATCCACGTGGGATCCCCCGCCGCCGATGTGTACGCGGCCTACCCGGGCTCCGCGCCGGTCACGTCGTGGTCCGGCACCGAGTTGGTGATCGTGGGCGGGGACCACGGCTGGATGACCATCGAGCTCGCCGACGGCTGGGGCACCGAGCCGCTCGCGGTGGCGAACATCCGCGTCCTGTCGCCCGACGCCGATCCCGCCTTCCCCGTGTACGGCTCCGAGGACTTCGCGGGCGCCTGCCCCATGGACTTCTGAGCGAAGCCCCCGGTATCGGTGGCGCGAGCGACGTAACGGGCACTAGCGTCGGAGCTATGACAAAGGTCCTGGCAGCGTGGCGGGCGCTGGGAGCCCTCGCGATCCTCATCGCGCTCGTCGCGACCACCTACGCGGCGGTGCGCGACGGCGTGTTCTTCTTCTGGAACTTCTTTGGGTACTTCACCATCCAGAGCAACGTGATCGGCATGATCGTGCTGGCCATCGCGCTGCCGTTCACCGGCAAGGCGCGGCCCGCGCTGCTCGAGTACGCGCGCGCCTCCGCGACCGTCTACCTGATGATCGTGGGCATCGTGTACTGGACGCTGCTCACCGGCTACGACGTGCAGATCGCGTACCCGTGGGCCAACGTGATCCTGCACGGCATCTCCAGCGTGATCATCCTGGTGGACTGGCTGTTCGAGGGCCCGCGCCTCAGCCTGCCCGTCAAGCACGTGTGGACAGTGCTGATCTACCCCGCCGTGTGGCTCGCGGTGGTGCTGACCCGCGGCGCGACCGACGGCTGGGTCCCGTACCCCTTCCTCAACCCGGATCGCGGCTACGGCGCGGTGGCAATCGTGTGCGCCGGCATTGTGGTGGTGGGTGTGGTGTTCGGCGTGATCTTCTTCAAGCTCACGCGCTGGCGCACGGGCATCGCGAAGGGGCCCGCGCGCGTCGCGGCCTAGCCTCTCGTGTCGGGGTAGCCCAGCACAGTCACATCGAGGCCCCCAAATGAGGTCAGGATGACGGTGCCCGTGTCGAGGTCCACGAGCCACGTGGCGCGAGTGCCGCGTTCCGAATCGCACTCCACCACCGCGCGCGCACCGCTCGTGACCACGCTCGCCGTGGCGGGATCTGCACACGGCACGGTGGTACGCATGTCCGGGCCGTCGAACACGATCTCCGCGTCGCCCTGCCACCACCACGTCCGGGTCGCCGTCACGTAGCGCGCAGTCCCGGCATCGAGATCTGCAGGTAGCCCCTCAAACTGCAGGGTCTTGTCCATCCGCACGTCCACCGCAGTGAGCTCGCCGTGTGCCTCCACGATGGCCGTCGACTCGTCGAGCCAGCCCGCCGCGCGATAGTCGCTCACCTGGCCGGGGAGCTCGGTAGGGCCGGATTCGTAATACCCGCCCGGTAGGAAATACCTCGCGGGAGTCACGAGGCCCTCGGCCTGGTACGTGAGACACAGCACCGAGTTGCCCGAGGGGCTCAACCACGCCTCAGACACGGGCCCCGCACACGAGCCGCCCTGGACGACAGCGCCAAACTCGACCGCGTCGCGCTGCTGCCACTGGGCCGCGTCCCCCACCTGCACGGCCGTCACGATCGTGCCGTCCGATTGCACGCCCATTTGCCTCACGCCCGCGCCACCCGGCGTGCTTAGCGCGGCATCGCTCCCGCCGCTCCACTTTCCGGTCGTGAGGCCCCACGCCCACGCGGGCCGGGTCGCGCCCTCGTCGCCGCCGTCCGGCACGGGGCTCATCATCACGATGTGCTCGCCGTCCCATGCGACCATTCGACCCGGCACGACACCCTGCGGAGCCTCGAGCCCCATGGTCGTCCCGTCGCTTTCAAGGAGGTAGTAGGCGTACTCACCGGTCGCCGCATCGAGCAGGTAGGAGACCACAAACGAGCCGGGCTCGATCGAGATCGTGATCGCGTCGCCCGGATCGGTCGCCGCCGACGCCGTCGGCTCGGCCGAGGTCGGGCCCGCCGAGCCCCCCGAGGCGTCGGGGGTAAGCGAGGCAGCTCCCGGTTCGAACACACTGCGTGTCGCGCCGTCCCAGCCGGGACCCGAGGCGACCGCCACGGCGACGATCGCGACGGCCGCGACCGCGCCCGACGCCGACCACGAGGCGGCGCGCACGCGACGGCGCCGGCGCGCCTCGCCCGCAAGGGTCCCCACGATCACGTGACGCCGCTCGGGATCGGCGCCGCCCGCCCGGCCCATCTCGGCATCGAACATGCTCTGCAAGTCGTCGTTCATGATCCCCTCCTGACGGTTCGGATATCCACGAGTTCCACCGCCTCGTCGCTCGTGCCGAGCGCCGCGTTCAGCTTGGCCACGCCATCGGAGACGTAGCGCTTGACGGTGCCCTGCGCGAGCCCCAGCTGGGCGGCGGTCTCGGCCGTGCTCAGGTGCTCCACGAATCTCAGCGCCACGCACGCGCGCTCGCGCGGCGATAGCGTGGCCATCGCATCGGCGAGCTGCGAGCGGTCCGCGTGAGACTCCGCCGGTCCGGGGACATCGGCGTCGGCGTCGGATCGCAGCGTCACGAGCAG
Organism: Demequina lutea; assembly: GCA_003246255.1. Taxonomy (GTDB): domain Bacteria; phylum Actinomycetota; class Actinomycetes; order Actinomycetales; family Demequinaceae; genus Demequina; species Demequina lutea_A. The sequence continues at coordinate 349 of QKAX01000126.1, read as the reverse complement.
TCTGCGATGGCGCGCCCTTCGCCGATGCTCGTCGATGGTGCGCGTCGCGATGGCCCGGCGCACGTACGCCTCGCAGTGATCGAGCGTGGGGAACGAGCGGCGGCGGCCAAACGTGGCGAGGATCGCCTCGTGAACGGCGTCCTCGGCATCCGCAAGCTCGGGCTGAAGCAGGCGCGCGTAGGCGAGCAGACGGCCGTAGCGCTCTCGCACCAGTCGCTCCAGATCCGTCGTGTCGCTCATCGCGTAGGTCCCCTCATGCCTCCACAACGGACGAACCTACTCGCCGGTTGGGGTCGGGTAGCCTCGCTACGTCCGGCACGCCGCGCGACATCCGCGCGTTGACACTGTT
>QKAX01000003.1 GCA_003246255.1 Demequina lutea | reverse complement strand
GGCTGCACCGCAGTGACGTTCAGAATCACCGACGTCGCACCAGCAGGCACCACCGACGTCGGAATCTCCACGGAGTAGATCTGCTGCTTCTGCAAACGACCCGCAATCGGACCCATCACACCCTCAGAAGCACGCGTCTCCACAATCCGCGTTGGCGCTGTCGACACGATCGGCGAACCAGCCGTGACATACCCCGTGATGTCGATGATCACATCAGCACTCGACGCCACCGACTCGAACGTGATCTGACCGGCATCAGACAACGACACATACTGACCGTTGGCCTTGTCCTGACCCGGCGCATAGTTCACCACCGACGTATTCGGACGAGCCTCATCAGCAGCCCACACCTTCAAGTGACCAGGACCACTGACATTCGTCACCGTCACATTCGCGATCACACCCACAGCATTAGCCGGCACCGAACCCACACCAGCAATCTGCACAGTGCTCACAGCACCCGTACGCACAGGCCCCGTCACCGAACCCACGTGATAACCACCCGACCGGGTATCCACCACACGCTCAGCCGACACCAGGTCTATCCCGTTGTGACCGTTGACGTAACCCGTCACATCCAAGATCAGGCGTCCCAACTTCGCACCCTGGACGGCGACGCACACGCGACCGTCGCCGGAGCCCGGTAGCTGCACAAACGCACTGTTCGCCACATCACGACCAGACTCAAAATTCACAGTCGACGCATTCGGAGGCGGAGTCGAGCCGTCTCCGTTGACGTCGGGGTACACGACCACGTTGCCAGGACCGGCGGCCCCTGCAGCAGTCACGTTGAAGACCACGCCAGTGGTCCACGCCGGGACACCTGCCTGCTCCCAGACATCGATGCATCGTGGAGCTTCTCCAGGAGCCACCTGGGCCATATCGGCCAGGCGGGACGGAGCCATCGACGTCACTTGTGAAGGCTCTGGCCACCATACGAGGTGAGCGTCGATGCCGCTTGTCACGCTTCCCGGCCCGCCCACCGTGACCACGTCCGCTGTTTCAAAGTCCCCGGCCCCCGAGAAGTACTGGGCGTCCGCATCGACCGAGAAGGGAGAGAACAGCACCTTGTAGTCGCCTGCCGGTAGGCCTCCCACCTGATACACGCCCGGCGCGTAGAGGTTGGCGTCTGCCACGTAGTCGCCAGCCAGGTCGTAGACGTAGATCTCAAGAGTGTCGAACCACATGCCAGGCAGCGTCGTGACGGTGCCGGTGATCACGCCGCCCTGAGCGAGCTCTGCGTCGACCCCCGAGGTGATCTGACCAGCGAGCACCACGACGTCTTGCGCGTCATCGAGGCTCGCAGCGTCGTCGTAGTACTCGGAGACTAGGTTGTTGAGGCCGATGTCGCTGTAGCCGCCCGCGCAGCCCGACGGTCCGCAGCTGTAGTAGCTGTCGAAGTGCCCCACCCAGAACTCGACGCGGTAGGTCCCTGGATCAAGGCCCTCCACCGTGTACGTGCCATCGACCGCGACATCGTTGGACCCGGTCACATAGTCGCCCGCGGCATCGTAGATGTCGACCCACACGCCCTTGTACCACTCGGGGTTGTTGGCGACCGGGGCCGTGATGGTGCCACTGATGGCACCAGTTGCCTCTACCGCTTGCGCGCTCATGGGCGTCGAGCTCACGCCCAATGCCGCGGCCAGCAACGCCAGCGCGAGCAGCACACCCACCGCCTTGACTCGAGCCACTCCGCTAGCGATCGACCACCCTGAGCCACCCACGATGACGTCCCCTCAGATGTCGCGCCCCGCATCGGGCGCCGGTGTCGCGAGGCTATCGCGCACCGGCGAAGCCCTACAGTCCCCACTTCTGACTACACGGATCGGGAACCGTGCCGTCATTGGCTGCGCGCGTAGTCCAACGTCGCGGCGATATCCGCGTTGCCAGGGTCCAGCACAAGGGCGTGCTCCAGCTCGGCAATGGCTTGTTCCCGATGCCCCGAGAGCAGGAGAGCCGCCCCGAGCCGGTGGGCCACCCAGGAGTCAAGAGGCCGCTCCTGGGCGAGCAACTCGAGAGTGCTCGTCGCCGCGTCGAGGTCACCGCCTGCGATCAGGGCCACGGCTCGCGCCTTGTCCACGCTCACTGTGCTCGCCCCGGCAGCATCGACGCGATCAGCGGCCGCAATGGCCGCGTCCGGTGCGCCCACGGCTCCGCGATCCGCTGCAGCGGCAAGCGACTGCGCCGCGAGCGCATCGATGTCCACGTCCCAGGGCCGCAACCCTCGCGCGGCCTCGAAGCCGTCGAGAGCGCCTGCGACGTCGTCTCGATCCGCCGCTGCGACGGCTCGCCCGAGGGGCCACTCCGCGGCCACCGTAGGCACTAGCGCGAGGGCCCACGCGGCAAGCGCGAAGACGAGCACTGCACGCATGGTCCGCTCGCGCCCGGAACGCTGCACAGCGACGGCCGCCACCGGTGCCCGGCTCGGCCGCCCCTTCTGTTTCGCGTCCGCTGCGGCCTGCCGCGCACGCCCGGCGCCGGGCGCCGCCGTCGACATCGCCGCGCCTCCTAACAGCGCCGGCAGCACCAGCACGGCAGGCGACGTCACGGATGCCAGCAGCGCGACGCCCGAGGCGGCCCCCACAGCCAGCGCAAGCCCAGCGATATCGTTCCCCGCCGAGGCCCTTCGCCACCACACCATGGCGACAGTCCCCGCGAGCGCCACGGCACCCGCCACGGCAATCCAGCCCCCCACGGCGGCCACCTGAAGGACGATGTTGTGCGGCGAATCGAGCGTGGTGGTGGGGCCGACGTCGGCGAACCACCGCGCGGAATGGTGGAGCTCCACGCGCCCCGCGAAGCCGTTGAGGCCCCCGCCCCACCACGGCGTCGACGCGATCGTGTGGAGCGCATCCGACCACACCACTGGACGATCCGACAGCCCGATGGAGGCATCGGCAAGGCCCCCAACGACTCGGGAACGGGGCGCGGGAAACACCAGAGCTATCACGGCAATGGCCGCCGCCCCTATCACGACCGGCGCGGTGGCCAACAGCGCGACGGCGTTCCTCACTCCGCGACGACGCGCAGCGACAGCCCATCCCAGCGCGGCGGCCACCACGGCGGCCAGCCACGCGGCGCGCGATCCGGAGAGGGCAAGTGCCGACGCGGACCCGGCCAGACCCGCCCACCACCATCGTCTGGTCGCACGACGCACCGACTCATTCATCAGCAGATAGAGCACCACAGCACCGAGCGCGACAGCGAGGATGCCCTGATCCGTCGCGCTTCCCGTGAGCGAACCTGGCCGCGCCGCAGAGGTGGAGAAGGGTCGAGCCCCCGCAGCCTCGGCCAGCGCAATCCCGCCGAGCGCCACCGCCGCGGCAGACGCGGCGTTACCGAGCGTGCGCCGCGTCGATGCATCGGGCGACGGACCGAGAGCCCTGGCCCCGATCCACAGCGCGAGCAGGTACGCGGAGACCGTCACCACACCCTCGTACCGCGGCCACCTGCCGAGGAGCTGGTGAAGCGGCGCGTCAGAGAGGAGGGTGGCGCCGACCGCCCCCGCGAGGAGAGCCCCCACTGCGGCCTGCACCCACCGGGGCAGGGCGGCCGCGGCCTCGCTCAACGCAGCGAGCACGGCGGCGATGGCGACCACCAGCACCTTGACAAGCACCCACCGGGAGAACGCTCCCGGCTGTACCGCGACAGTGGCGAGCACCACCAGCCACAGCGACGCCCCCCTCATGGAGAATCACCGCCGTACACCGAAGGCTTGAGGATCGCCACGAACGGCAAGGTGCGATACTTCTCGGCCCAGTCGAGGCCGTAGCCCACCACAAACTCGTTGGGGATGTCGAAGCCGATGTAGCGCACGTCGATGTCAACCTGCACAGCGTCGGGCTTGCGCAGCAGCGCGGCAACCTCGACTGACTCGGCACCGCGCGAGCGCAGGTTGCCCAGCAGCCACGACAGCGTGACGCCGGAGTCGATGATGTCTTCCACGATCAGCACGTGCTTGCCGGTGAGGTCCGCGTCGAGGTCCTTGAGAATGCGCACCACTCCGGAGGACTTGGTGCCGGAGCCGTACGACGAGACTGCCATCCAATCCATCTGCACCGAGGGCGGCAGGCGCCGCGCGAGATCCGCCATCACCATGACGGCGCCCTTGAGCACACCTACGAGCATCAGGTCCTTGCCCTCGTAATCAGCGCGGATCTGCTGCGCCAGCTGGTCGAGCTTGGCGCCGATCTCGCGGTCGGTGACCACGATGCGCGTGAAGTCGTCCATGGTGAAGGCGGCGTGTGAAAAGTCGGGGCTCACGCGAGGGGTCCGTTCTCATCGGAGCGCTGCACGCGCTCGAGGGGATGTCTAATGATCAGCCTGCCATATTCGCGGGTGGCCTCGTAGCCGCCGGGCAGGGAGACGGGCCCCTGACCTTTGAATGACGTCACGATGCGGTCAAGCTCGCCCACATGAACTGCGCCCAAGGGCCCGGCTCCGCGCTGCTCGGCAATCATCTTGAGCATGCGCGTGCGGATCGCGTCGGGCAGCACCGCGAGCATGTCGCAGCGCCACTCCTCCTCGCGCACCTGCGAGGCCGACGCGCGCATGGCCGTGCGAGCCTGGCGCTCGAGTTCGTCGGCATCGGCCTGGAGCAGCGCCGCCGAGCGGGCGAGACCCGAGACGACGCCGGGACCCAACACGTCCACGAGCGCGGGCATCACGACGCCGCGCAGCTCCGAGCGGCGCGGACCGCCGCCTGGCTGGTTGGTGGGGTCGTGCCACGGCGTGAGGCCCTGCGCCTCGCACGCGGCCACAGTGTCGCCCCTGCGCAGCCCAAGGAACGGGCGCACGTACATGCCTCGCCGCACCGGCATGCCCGCCAGCGCCCGCGCGCCCGAGCCTCGGGCCAAGGCGAGCAGCACCGTCTCCGCCTGGTCGTCCATCGTGTGGCCCAGCAGCACGTGCGGGGTCTGGCCGCCCTCGGACTCGACTCGCGCTTCGATCGCGGCGTACCTGGCGTCGCGCGCCGCAGCCTCGGGGCCGCCAAGGCGTCCCACCTCGGCGCGTTCCACAAAGACCGTCACCAGCCCCGCGAGCCTTGCCTGGGCAGCCGCCTCGCGCGCGATCTCTGCCGATCCCTGCTGCATGCCGTGATCCACGATGATCGCGCCCGTCAGGTAGCCGGCCTTCCGCCCCACGAACGCAAGCGCTGCAGCCAGGGCGAGCGAGTCCGGACCCCCTGACAGCGCCACCCACACGCGCGAGCCCAGCTCGACGCCATCCAGCGCTTCTCGCACAGCTGTGCGGGTCGCGGCGACTGACGGGTGCGGGCCTGTCACGGTGCTCCTCCTCGGTGGCGCGCTGCGCCGCAACCCTGCGGGCCAGCGGCGGGCGGCCTAGTCGGCCGCGCACCCACATTCTGCCAAGGCGTCGACGAACTCGTCGATTGCCGTGCGGGGCTCGTTCTGCCCGTACGGCATTCCGTCCGCGAGCGCGGCGAACAGCAGGGGCCTCCCGTCGGACGTGATGACGATGCCGGCGAGGCTCGTGACGCCCGTGAGGGATCCCGTCTTGCCGCGCATCACGCCCGCGGCGGGCGTGCCCACGAACCTATCGTCGAGAGTGCCAGTGAGTCCGGCCTCCGCCAGCAGCCCCAAGACGCCCTGCGTGGGTGCGTGCAGGGACGCCTCCCGCAGCGCCTCGGTGAGCACAATCGGCGGGATCTGATTGCGCGTGGAGAAGCCCGCGCCGTCGTACAGCTGCAACCCCGACACGTCCACACCCATGTCGTTCAGTTGCGCCACGACGAGGTTGGTGGCGACCGAGGGAGTCGCCTCCACTCCCCGTTGCACGGCGAGCACGCGGGTGAGGTTCTCGGCAATCGTGTTGTCGGAGGCGTGCAGCATGTAGGCGACCACGTCTGCGAGGGGCGCGGACTCGACCCTGCCGGCCACCTCGCCTGTCGCCTCGCTCGCACCCGCACGCGTGGTGGCGATGCCGCGCTCATTGAGCCGCTGGGCAAAGATGTCGGCTGCGGTCGCAGCGGGGTCCGACGCGCGGGGCGCGTACTCGTCGTCCGTCGCCTTGCCCACATTGACGGCAAGGCCCGAGACGGGGGCCGCCCACCCGTTCGCGAGCGCATACGCGGGCCACTCGACCGGGTAGAGAGGGCCAGGGAACTCGTGAGTGTCGACGGAGACACGCACGGATGTCACGCCTTGAGATGCAAGGGCCGCAGCCACCTGGTCGGCGAGATCGCCGAGCCCCGCGTACCCCACTGCCGGCAGGGATCCTCCCCACAGCTGCGAGGTGTGCGGATTGTCGCCACCCGTGCCGGCGTCGGCCGCGAGCAGCATGTCGCCTCCGGCGACGAGCGTGACCTCGCCCCGCGCGGCGTCGTAGGTCGCCGTGGTCTCGGTGCGGAAGTCGGGGCCGAGCACCCACAGCACCGCAATACCCGTGAGCAACTTGGTGGTTGAGGCGGGCACCTGACCGTCCGACGCGTCGACATCGGCCAGCACGTCGCCGGAGATGAGGTCGATGACCGAGACGTTCGTGGAGGCTCCTGTACGGGCATCGGCACGCAGCGCCTCGGCCAGCGCCTGGATGGCGGCAGGGTCCTGTGGAGGGGCCTCATCATCAAAGAGGGGCGCGATCACTGTGCCGGGGGCTGGCGACGGCTCCACCGGCTCTGCCGAGAGGAAGGGCGCTGGCGCGAGCTCCGGCTCGGCCGTCGTGATCCACCCTGGGACCACGTCGGCGGCATCCGCCCAGGCATAGCCGCCAAGGCCTGCAACGGCCACAGCTGGCAACACGATGGCCACGATCAAGCGTCCGCGCACGCACATCCTCCCGTCATGCGTCAGACTAATAGCCTGCATGAGGACTTTAGTCGCGAGGTAGGGCATGGAATTTAACGTCACTGTGGAGATCCCCAAGGGATCGCGCAACAAGTACGAGGTGGATCACCACACGGGCCGCATTGTGCTGGACCGCATGCTGTTCACGTCGACCCGGTACCCGGATGACTACGGGTTCATCGACGGCACGCTGGGCGAGGACGGCGACCCGCTGGACGCGCTCGTGTTGCTCGAGGAGCCCACGTTCCCCGGCTGCCAGATCCGCTGCCGCGCGCTCGGCATGTTCCGCATGCGCGACGAGGCCGGCGGTGACGACAAGGTCTTGTGCGTCCCCGTGGCCGACCAGCGCGCCCTGTGGCGCCAGGACCTCTCGGACGTCTCCGACTTCCACCGCCTCGAGGTGCAGCACTTCTTTGAGGTCTACAAGGACCTGGAGCCCGGCAAGTCAGTCGAGGGCGCCCACTGGGTGGGCCGCGAAGAGGCCGAGGTGGAGATCCAGCGCTCGTTCGACCGCGCCAAGGGCACGCCTTTTGAGCACGACAACCCGCTCTACCCGCCGCAGCACTAACGCTGCCAACTCAACGCGAACGGCGCCTCCTCACCGCTGAGGGGGCGCCGTTGTTGTTCGCTGCGGCGTGTGATAACCCACGCGGGGCGGGCCAGGCGTCACGCGGAGGTGCCGCTACGGTCGTCCCGCGTAAGGGATGAGGTTGTCGATACGCCAGGACGCGTCGTAGGCGCGGATCTGCGACAGGTCGCCGGGCTTTGTCGCCTCGGCGACGAGCCCATTGCCGATGTAGATGGCCACGTGGTAGATCGCCGAGGTGCTGCGGTTGGTTCCGTAGAACACGAGGTCACCCGGACGAAGCTGCGACAGCGGCACGTGCGTGAGCGAGTTGTACTGCGTCTGCGAGCTCCTCGCGATGCGGTAGCCGGCCGTGTTCCATGAGGCATAGGTCAGGCCTGAGCAGTCGTAGGCCGGACCATTTCCGCCGAGTTGATACGGCAGGCCCATGAGCGTCTGTGCGTGAGCGGCGGCCGCCTCGCCCTGCGCGGCGGTGGAGCGCCAGGACCCGGTCTGCTCGGAACCCGTCGAGCCGCCCGAGGTCGTGCCACCTGTGGAACCACCTGAGGTTGAACCGCCAGACGTCGATCCACCGGTAGAACCGCCACCGGTGGCACCACCAGAAGTCGATCCGCCCGACGTTGATCCACCGGCGGAACCACCAGCGGTCGATCCACCGGTCGAGCCACTACCGGCGGAGTCCCCGGACGCCGATCCACCAGACGCCGATCCACCAGACCCCGATCCGCCGGTTGAACTCTGCTGCTCCGCGGCCTTCAGCGCTGCCTCGTATGCCGCCTGCTGAGCCGCCGCACGCTGAGACGCGAGCCCCGCCTGCCGCTGCTGCTCGAGCGCCACGGACGTGTTCTGCAGGTCCGCGAGCCTCACCAAAGCCGCCTGCTGCGTCTGCTGCGCCGCGGCAACGGCATCGTCGGCGGACTGCTGGGACTGGATCGCCGCGGCCAAGGCCGCCTGTGCGTCGTCTTCCGCTTGCTGCGCCTGCACCGCGGCCGCGTCAGCAGCATCGCTCATGGACTCGGCCACAATCTCTGCGGCGTTGACCTTCTGCACCATCGTGTCGAACTCGGTCGAGGCCCGGTCGATCGCCTCCGAACGCGCGATGACGTCCTCGAAGCCCTGTGCCCCCATGATCGCCTCGAAGTCATTCATCGAGCCGCCGTTGCGGTATGCGGCCATGGCGATGTTGCCGAGGTCGGTGCGGGCCTGGTCGAGCGCGGCGGCCGCCTCCTGCGAGCGGGCCGCGGCGTCGCTCGCCGCCTGATCCGCGCGGTCGGAGGCGTCGAGAGCGCCCGCATACTGATCGGCGGCGAGCAGCGCCTGGTTCTGCGCGTCGTAGGCCGCCTGTTCGAGTTGCACGATCGCCGCGTCGAGTTGAGCCACGGAGGCCTGCTGGTCCGCCACAGCTGCCTGCGCCTGCGAGATGTCGTCGAGCCCGGGATACGCGCCGGCGGCGCCGGGCGAGACCACCACAGCCAGCACGGCAAGCGCGCATGCCGAGGCCAACGCGGCGGCGCGACCTGCGCGCGAAGCCAGCCCGATGGCCTGCATGCGACCCTCCTTTATCAACCGTGCGATCGTATGTCGCCCCACCTGCATCGTGAAGTTTGATGTGGAATGTCCCACTCGCGAGATCATCCAATACGTCTATCGGCACCGACGCTCGTGCACTGAAGCCGTCCCGACGCACGACGCGCAGGACTTCTGCCCTAGGGTTGAGACGCCATGGATGATGACGGCATTGAGACTGATGCGTGGGCGGCCGACGAAGGCCCCCGCGAGACTGCCCCCATCCCCGCGAGCGCCGCGTGGCGCGAGGGAGACCACCCCGGCCGCCGCCGGTTTGTGTCGCTGGGAGACCTCCCGCTTGAGGCGGATCCCCTCGGTACGCTGCCGGACGCCGTGCTGGCGTACGAGACCTGGGGTGAGCTCAATGCCGCGCGCGACAACGCGATCTACGTGGCGCACGCCCTCACGGGAGACAGCCATGTGTGGGGCCCCGCGGAACCAGGCCACCACACGGGCGGCTGGTGGCACGCCATGGTGGGCGAAGGGAAGCCGCTGGATCCGTCGCGCCACTTCATCGTCTCGGCAAATGTGATTGGCGGTTGCCAGGGCTCCACGGGACCCGCGTCGGCGCATCCCGAGGACGGCAAGCCATGGGGCTCGCGCTTCCCCTACGTCACCATGCGCGACATGGTGGCAGCGGAGCTTCGCCTCGCCGATCACCTCGGCATCGATCGCTGGCGGCTCATCACCGGGCCGTCGATGGGCGGCATGCGCGCCGTTGAGTGGGCGGTCACAGCACCCGAGCGCACGGGCGCGATCGCGCCGGTTGGCTCGGCGGCCGCGAGCACGGCCGACCAGATCGCGTGGTCCACCCCGCAGGTGGCGGCCATCCAGGCGGACCCCAAGTTCCGCGGAGGTGACTACTACGACGCGGCCGACGGCGACGGGCCCCACGTGGGCCTCGGCATCGCGCGCATGATCGCGCACACCACGTACCGCTCAGAGAACGAGCTCAACGAGCGCTTTGGTCGCACCTACCAGGGCGACGGCGACCCGCTTGGCAAGGGCGGGCTGTTCTCGGTGCAGTCGTATCTGCAGCACCATGGCCGCAAGCTTGCGCGCCGCTTCGACGCCAACTCGTACATCCGGCTCGTCCAGGCGATTCAGTCACACGATGTGGGACGCGGGCGAGGCGGCGTGGAGACGGCGCTTGCGAGCTACACGGGCCCGGCGCTGGTAGTGGCCGTCGATTCGGACCGCCTCTACCCCCTCAAGAACTCGATCCAGCTTGACAGCGCACTGCCGGGGTCGACCGGCATCAAGGTGGTGCGCTCCCCGGTGGGCCACGACGGCTTCTTGGTGGAGTCGGATCAACTCAACGCGTTCATCGCCGAGTTCGAGCGCTCGCTGTAGCGCCTCCCCGCCCGCCTAATCGGGCGCGACCACGTACCCCACGAGATCCACGACGAGGTGGGTGCCCGCGGCCGAACTGTAGAAGTCGACGAGGCCATCCGGCGGCACCTGCACCACGGCCGAGTTGGGGATGTCGCGTCCTGGAATGTAGTTGAGGGTGGACGTCGACGGCGGAGAGGTCTGCCCCGTCCCCGCCGCGTCCGGATAGACCCGCAGGTGGCCAAAGGACTCGGGCTGCACGGCAGTGACATTGAGCACCACGGCGGTAGCGCCCGCGGGCACGTGCTGTGCCACGTTGACCGCGTAGATCGAGTCCCGCACGAGGCTGCCCGAGATGGGTCCCACCTGCCCAAAGTTGGCCCGGGTCTCCACCACCCGAGTCGGCGCGACCGGCACCATGAGCGAGTCTGCTGTGAGATAGCCCATGATGTCGATGATCACGTGGGCCGACGAGGCGACGGACTGGAGGTCAATCGCTCCGCCGGCTCCCAGCTGAATCACCTGCGCGTTCGCCTTGTCTTGCCCCGACGCGTAGTTGATGACCGACGTGTTGGGCATGGGAGCGCCGTGAGCCCACACCTTCAAGTGCCCGGGACCTGACACTCCCGTCACCGTGACATTGGCGATCACGGCCGTCGCGTTGCCAGGCACGCCCGCCGAGCCGGCGACCGACACCGTCGAGGTGGCACCCGCGGCGAGCGGGCCCGAGAGCGCGCCCACATGGTCCGCGCCGCCACGCGTGTCCATCAGCCTGGTTGACCCCGACAGGACCACCTGCGCCTCCGCCGTGACATACCCGCTGACATCGAGAATGAAGCGGCCGGGCGAGCTGCCACGGACAGCGACACATATCTTGCCGTTAGCCGGAATCGCCACGAAGGCCGAGTTGGCGACATCGCGCCCGCTCTCAAAGTTCACGGTCGAGGCGTTGGGTGCCGGGGTGTGTCCCGTGAGATTGCTATCCGGATACACCAAGGCATTGCCGCCCGATGTCGGCTGCGCCGCCGTAGCGTTCAGCAGCACGCCCGTCGCGTTGGCGGGAACCCCCGCGCGGCCCGTCACCGTGAAACAGAGAGGCACATCGAGCTCGAGTCCCTGCGCGTCGAGGAGGCGCTGTGGCGTCTGCGTCTGCACGCCCGGCGCGCCCACTCCGGCGGTGTTCGGCTCCACGTAATAGGTGTCGAGAACTCCGCCAGCAGAGGCCCCGCCAAGCGTGGCGATCGTGCCACTGGTGGTCGACAACGTGACGGTGCCCGCGCCCGGGGGTACCGTGACGCACAGCCTGCCGGACGGCCCCACAAACGCCGACGCGCTGCCTCCCGACGTGGTGGCCGTCACCTGGAGGCCCGCGAGCGGCTGGAGGGCGGAGTTGAGGAAGGTGCCGGTCACCGTCACGCGCGTGGGGTCAGGCTTGGCGGAGGAGTACTGGCCAAACACCTGGGTGCCCCACGACTTGCCGTTGCCATCGACGTAGTAGCCCACTCCCATGTGTGTGTAGTACGGGCTTGCCATGTTGGCGTGGTGACCCGGGGAGTCGATCCACTGCGTCACCAGCTGCTGCACGGGATTCGGATAGTTCCTGTTCCACGCCACGTTCTCGCCCAGCCGGCTCCACCCGGCGGGCGCCTGTGCCGTGAGGTTGGGGTTGTGATGCAGAGTGTCTTCGGCAGCCATCTGCAGCGTCCACGCCTGCGCGATAGCGTCCAGCGCCGCAGAGCACAGCAGAGGCCCTTGGCCGTCGTGAGCGCTGCGGTGAGTGTTGGTGCTGTCGAGCATCTCGTCGGTGGGCTGCGAAGCCAGCGCGGATCCGGTCAGCGCCATCGCAAGCACCACGCCGACAACGCCGGCCACGCCTGCGCGCACCCACGACCTCATCACGATGCGCCCCTTCCAGACGAGCGTGCAGAAAGCGTCACTATGGCACGGGACACGCGCCGCCGGGAGCCTGGAGTGACACACTCAACGCGGCCTCGGGAACGCGCGACTCCCACGTCTGGCCGCCGTACTCGTACGCCCGATATATCCGTTCTGGCCCCTCCGGCCCAGCGACGAGCTCACCCGGAATGGCTGTCTCCTGCACGCCGTCCGCGTCGCAGTCCACCTCGAACGGGAGTGCCGGTGACAGCCCGGGGGCAGAGAACGTCTCGATGGCCCCGCTGGCCGAGGACCATTGCCACACAGTCCACATGTCCCCTGAGCTCCAGGTGTATGCCGCACAGCGGAGGTCGCCCACGCCATCGGCATCGAAGTCGGTGGCACGGGGGAAGCCGCGAGCGCCGACCGGAAACTGGATGTGCTCACGCGAGCCGTCGCTCAGGATGCGCTCAATGGGACCGGCACCGCACGCGCTCGGGTCCGCGACCCACCACGGGTCCAGGTCTGCGGCGCCATCGAGCTGAGACCAATAAAGCCATCCGCCTCCGCCGCCGATGCTGAACGAGTCCTCGGCGCCGGTGCCCGGGTCGTAGGTCCACACGGCGCCCGTGAAGGCCCCTCCCGCGCCCTCGCCCGTCAGCACCACCTCGTCGGCGCCGTCAAGGTCGATGTCGACAAGGCTCAACGCCATATCGCCGGCGCCCACGCGGTCAGTCTCGACTCCCACTCCATCGGCGTCGATGTCCACTGCAAGCACGTCGGGAAGCCCGTCGCGGGGCCACCTGTAGAGGGCGTCGTCAGTGCCGTCGCCATCGGCGTCAAAGTCATAGAACTCCTCGTTCTGCGGCTCCCGAAAGAACCCTCCGGCGAGCAGCGGCCACGCGCCGGCAACGTCAATCCGATCGCGGGGCACCACGCCGGGGAACACGTGGACAGGGTCGCCCATCACCCCTGCGCCCGAGAGGTCAACAGTGACTGTCGAGCCCGCGGCAGACACCGGCACGCGCAGCGACACGCGGCCCCGCTCGTCGGTGCGCGCCTCGATGGTGGACGCCGGATCGTCGACTGTCACCACCACGAGCCTCAGGTCGATGGGATTCCCAAGCGGATCCTCGATACGCACCTCGACTCGAGCCGTGTCGCGAGACGAGGCCTGAGCAGGGGCGGCTAGCAGGGATGTCGCCGCGAGGGCGAGCAGCGCGGCGACGAGCGGGCTGGCGGATCGGGCAGGTCTGGCCATCGGCCACCTCCGGGGGACTCGGGTACCGATGCCTCATGACGCTACTGGACAGGCAAGGGCCCCGCTCGGCGAAAGGGATATTTTTCCCAAAGTTCACTCGGCGCGGCCGCGCTTGCTGTGCCACTCTGGTCACACCTCAGTTGTGTCCCCCCGTCAAGAGGCCGCCATGCACCGTCGCACTTCGTCAGCCGTCCGCATCCCGTCGGCATCCTCCGCGTGGGCCGCGGCGGCCCTCGCTGTGGCGCTCGTGAGCGTCACTGGAGCGGGCGCCTCCGCGGCGTCGGATTCGGCCCGCGTGGACATCGAGGTGGTGGATCTGGCAGGCGCCGGGGTACCGGACGTCGCCGTCACGCTCTGGGCAGCATCGGGCGCCACCGAGACCGTCATCACCGACTCGTGGGGCGGCGCGCGATCGCGCCTTGCCGTCGCACCCGGCGACACGATCGTGGTGACGGCGCCAACGACAGTGGAGGACTCGACCACGCTCGCGGTTCAGCCGGGCGGGCGCTACGACGTCGAGTTCACAGCGGCGATAGCCCAGGGGTACGACCGCGTCAACGGCGTTCGCGACGCCGACGGAGACGGCACACCCGACGTCCTCTGGCACAAGGCGAACGCCGGCGCACAGGACGACTGGCTGGCTCAGGCGGGCGACGGCTCCGTGACCCTGACGCGGTTCGCATCGGGCACCGTTGCCTGGGCGGGCATGGTGCGCATCGACGCGGTACCCGGCGTGGAGGCGGTGGCGCTCGAGGAGATCCCGGGTGGCTACCGCATGTGGACGTGGAACGTGCCGCTCAATGAGGAGTCACGCGTGGACCTGGGCGAGCTCCCCGGCTTCGACTTCTTGGAGTACGACCTCGATGGCGACGGCCTCAAGGACCTGCTGTTCTACGGGTCCGAACCGGGCGCCAACGGGTTCGACTTTGTGGCGGCGTTTGGCGACGGCGACGTGGCACGCTTTGCGCTGGGCGGACCCGCGTCGACGTTCTACCCCGAGCTGGCCGACGTCTCCGGCGACGGCCTTCCCGACGTGTACGTGGCGGAGGCCATCCCGGCCACCACGATCCGGTGGGACGTGTGGGAGTCCGACGACCAGGCCGTGCACAGCGCGACGCTCGGCACCCACGGCGAGACGGTGCTCGATGACACCCTGCTGGACGGCGACGGCGACGGACTGCCGGAGTTCCTCGGCGCCTACTACGTGGATGGGGTGAGCCGCGGATGGGAGGTGCTCGAGTACGCCACGGGCGACCACTTCGCAGTGGAGTTGGGCCCCGAGGATGACCGCGGGCCCAGCTCGGGCGACTACCCCGCCGCGTGGATGACGTCATGACCAGGTACGCGGCGAGGTCGCTGCCACGCACGCGTCGGCCGGCGCGATGTGCGCCAAAGCGCCAGGTAGACAGCCGATTCGCGCAGGACGTTTGCCAAGTCGCGCGACGACGCCCTAGAGTTCCAGCCATGTTCCGTCGAATGTGCCGCTAGTCCAGCGCACGTTTGGCGTGCGCCCGAAAGGGCGCGCCGCTGTCCTGCACCGATGCAGGTAGCGAGCGAATGACCCTCTAGGGCCACACCCCACGTGTCGCAACCGCAGACCTGTCATGGTCGCGGGACTGGCGGCACCCTCCGTGAGGGCGGCTCTCAGCTCCGGGGTGTGACGGGAAGCGGAACAGTTTCCACCCCGTCACCCACCCCATCACCCCACAGGAGCCAAGAGATCATGACCGCCGACTGGAAGTTCGAGACCCAGCAGATTCACGCCGGCCAGGTGCCCGACCCCACCACCGGAGCCCGCGCGCTACCCATCTACCAGACCACGTCCTACGTGTTCGAGGACACCACCCAAGCAGCGGCGCGCTTCGCGCTGGCCGAGCTGGGCCCCATCTACACGCGCATCGGCAACCCCACCACGGCCGCCGTCGAGGACCGCGTCGCAGCGCTCGAGGGCGGCGTGGCCGCGCTGGCCGTGGCATCGGGCTCCGCCGCCAACACCTACGCGATCCAGAACATCGCCGAGGCGGGCGACCACATCGTCAGCTCGCCCTCGCTGTATGGCGGCACCTACAACCTGTTCCACTACACGCTGCCCAAGCAGGGCGTCGAGGTGACGTTCGTGGAGAACCCGGATGACCCCGAGTCGTGGCGCGCCGCGGTTCGCCCCCACACCAAGGCGTTCTTTGGCGAGTCGATCTCCAACCCCAAGCAGGACGTGCTTGACATCGAGGCCGTCGCCGCGGTGGCGCACGAGGTGGGCGTGCCGCTCATCATCGACAACACTGTCGCCTCGCCCTACCTGGTGCAGCCGCTCAAGTGGGGCGCCGACATCGTGACCCACTCGGCCACCAAGTACCTGGGCGGCCACGGCACCGCGATCGGTGGCCTGATCGTGGACGGCGGCACGTTCGACTATGGCAAGGACCCGGAGCGCTTCCCCAACTACAACACCCCCGACCCGTCGTACAACGGCCTCGTGTACGCCCGCGACCTTGGCGTCGGCTCGGCGCTGGGTGCCAACCTGGCCTTCATCCTCAAGGCGCGCGTGCAGCTGCTGCGCGACCAGGGCGCCGCGATCTCGCCGTTCAACGCTTTCCTCATCGCGCAGGGCATCGAGACGCTGTCGCTGCGCGTGGAGCGTCACGTGTCGAACGCGACCACCGTGGCGCACTTCCTCGAGGCCCGCGACGACGTGCTGTCGGTGAGCTACGCGGGCCTCGCCTCCTCGCCGTGGCACGCGCTGCAGCAGAAGTACGCACCCAAGGGCTCGGGCTCGGTGCTGGCGTTCGAGATCGCGGGAGGCAAGGCCGCGGGTCAGGCGTTCGTTGATGCGCTCGAGCTGCACTCGCTCGTGGCCAACATCGGCGACGTGCGTTCGCTCGCGATCCACCCCGCCACCACCACCCACTCACAGCTGACGGAGGAGGAGCAGGCCACCGCCGGCGTCACCCCCGGCCTTGTGCGCCTCTCCGTGGGCATCGAGCACATCGACGACATCCTGGCGGACCTCGAGGTGGGCTTCGCGGCCGCCGCCGCCGTGGCCGCCGGCGCCACCGCATCGGCCTAAGTCGCCTCCGGCACCGGGGTGCCGTCGCAGCTGCCCGGCGGCCGCACCCCACCCGAGGCATCGGGCTCGGCGTGACGCCGACCCCCACCCCACCCCGCGGCCGATCCGGCCACACCCCGCGAGCCCACGAGGCAGCACACAAAGGAGCACCCGATGGACGACGACGCCTCCGAGTGGGTCGAGACCGAGCTCACCCCCATCCCCGCCACCGGGGCATGGCGCGAGTGGACACACTCGGGCGAGAGGCACTTCGCGCCCATCGGAGACCTGCCGCTCGAGGCCGACCCGCTGGGCGTGCTGCCGAACGTGGTGCTCGCCTTTGAGACGTGGGGCGAGCTCAACGAGGCGCGCGACAACGCGATCTACGTGGCGCACGCCCTCACGGGTGACAGCCACGTCGCCGGTGCGGCCGGGCCCGGCCACGTGACCGGCGGCTGGTGGAACTCGCTCGTTGGCCCGGGCCGGCCACTGGACACCGATCGCTTCTTCATCGTCTCCGCCAACATCGTGGGCGGCTGTCAGGGCTCCACCGGACCCGCCACGCCCCACCCCGCCGACGGCAGGCCGTGGGGCTCTCGCTTTCCCTGGCTCACGCTGCGCGACATGGTCGAGGCAGAGCGGCGCCTCATGGACAGGCTCGCGATCCCGTCGTGGCGGCTCATCATCGGGCCGTCAATGGGAGGGATGCGCGCCATCGAGTGGGCTGCGATGTACCCGGACCGCGTGCGCGGCATCGCGGCGATCGGCTCCACCGCCGTCACCACGGCCGATCAGATCGCGTGGGGCGCGCCGCAGATGGCCGCCATCGAGAACGATCCCGCGTTCCACGGCGGCGACTATTACGACGCGGCCGACGGCGAGGGGCCGCACGTGGGCCTTGGGATCGCGCGCATGATCGCTCACGCGACGTACCGCTCTGAGCCCGAGCTCGACGCGCGCTTTGGCAACTCGCCGCAGGAGGGCGAGGACCCGCTCGTGAAGTACGGGCGCCACGCGGTGCGGTCCTATCTGGACCACCACGGCGACAAGCTCGCCCGGCGCTTCGACGCCAACACGTACCTGCGCATCGTCCACGCCGTGAATACGCACGACGTGGGGCGCGGGAGGGGCGGAGCCGCGTCTGCGCTGTCCCGGTATCGGGGGGATGCGCTCGTGGTGGCGGTGGACTCGGACCGGCTCTATCCCGTGGTCAACTCCGAGCGGCTCGTGGCAGCGCTGCCGGGCGAGGCGGTGCTGCGCGTGATCTCGTCACCCGTGGGCCACGACGGGATCCTCGTGGAGTCCGATGCGCTGAATGCGATCGTCTCGGAGTTTCTCGCGCG
>QKAX01000032.1 GCA_003246255.1 Demequina lutea | reverse complement strand
TGAGCAGATGAGCTCGCTGGCGATGGCGATCCTGCAGCGCGGCATGAACCGGGAGGAGATCGCGCGCTGGACGCAGGCCATGATCAACACCGGTGTGCGCCTTGACTTCTCGGGGCTGAGCCGCAAGACGGCCGACAAGCACTCCACGGGCGGCGTGGGCGACAAGATCACGTTGCCCCTGGCTCCGCTCGTCGCCGCGTGCGGCGTCGCGGTGCCGCAGCTCAGTGGCAGGGGCCTGGGCCACACAGGTGGCACGCTCGACAAGCTCGAGTCCATCCCCGGCTGGCGCGCGGACCTCAGCAATGACGAGATGTACGCGCAGCTCGAGAACGTGGGCGCCGTCGTGTGCGCGGCGGGCTCGGGCCTCGCCCCCGCCGACAAGAAGCTGTACGCGCTGCGCGATGTCACGGGAACCGTGGAGTGCATCCCGCTCATCGCGTCGTCGATCATGTCCAAGAAGATTGCCGAGGGCACCGGCGTGCTCATCCTTGACGTCAAGGTGGGCTCCGGCGCCTTCATGAAGGACATCGACATGGCGCGCGAGCTTGCCCGCACCATGGTGGACCTTGGCACAGATGCCGACGTGCATACCGTCGCGCTGCTCACCGACATGTCCACCCCGCTCGGCCGCGCTATCGGCAACGGTCTCGAGGTCACCGAGTCGGTGGAGGTGCTGAAGGGCGGCGGCCCCGCCGACGTGGTGGAGCTCACAGTGACACTGGCCCGCGAGATGCTCGCGGGCGCTGGCGTCACCGATGTGGACCCGGCAGACGCCCTCAAGGACGGCCGCGCCTACGACGCGTGGCGCCGCATGATCGAGGCGCAGGGCGGCGACGCCGACGCGCCGATGCCCGACGCACCTCATGTGGAGGAGATCCGCGCGGAATCCGACGGCGTGATCTCGCGCATGGACGCCCTTGGCACCGGCATCGCCGCGTGGCGCCTTGGGGCAGGTCGCGCGCGTAAGGAGGACCCGGTGCAGGCATCGGCCGGTCTGTACCTCCACAAGACGCTCGGCGAGACAGTCAAGAAGGGCGACGTCATCGCGACCCTCCACACTGAGACGCCCGAGCGCTTCTCGCGCGCGATGGACGCGCTGGCCGAGGCGTGCGACGGCGCGGGTGCCATCGAGATCTCGCCCGATGGCGGCTCGCGCGGCCCGATCGTGTTCGAACGGATCGACGCGACCTCCTAATGGCGTGGACTGTGGTCTCCCTCGCCGCGCGCACCTCGCGCGCGGTGGGGGTGCGCCGGGGAGTCGTCTCGGCACCCGCGCTCACGCGTGCCACAGTCATGCTGACAAAGGGCCTCGATGCGCCCGACGTGTTCGCGCGACTCGCGTCGCGTCGAGTCGCCGCCATGTCGGTCGCGGACCGGCGCGCGGTGGACGCGGCCTTTGCGGAGTTGGAGGACCACCCGTCGGTGGTCGAGCGGGCCCTCGCTTCTGGCGCGCCCGTGAGCGCGGTGGCGAGCCTCGCCGGATCCTGGCAGGCGTGGGACTCAGCCGCGCGGCGGATGGTGGCCGATCCCGTCTCCCCCCGCGTCCCCGGGCGCCTCACGTGGGGTGCCATGACGCCCACTCAGGTGGATCAGACGACCTGCGGTGCCGCCTCGCTGGCCATGATGGGCATGATCGTCGATCCGTTGTTGGCGGCGTGGGTGGCCACGGGACAACGGGGCGCGTACCTACCGGCCGATGCGCTGACAGCCGTCATCGCCGCCGATGCCACCTCCCACGGACTTCACACCTCACTTGACCGCTGGCGCATGCTGCAGCGCGTCATTCACGAACGCGCCACCCGGTGGGGCCTCGGCATCGCGCCGTGGCCGCGATCGCTCGGCACTCCGCCGTGGCGCGCCGACGACGTGGCGAACCTCTCCGGCATGCGCTTTGAGGGAGCCCTCATTGACGACGCGCGGGCGGACGAGGTGGCGGGGTTTGTGTTGCGTGCCAAGGCGGCCCTGAGTGACGGCATTCCGGTGCCGCTGTACGTGGGCGGTGACTCGTCTCGTGGCCTCAGCACCGTGATTCCGCGGCATGTGGTGCTACTGGTGGCGGCCGAGGACCACGAGTTCACAGTGTTCGAGCCGTCCTCGGGAGCACTTCACGCATGGACCCCGAGCGTGAGCAACGCACGTCGCGAACCGGCACTTGGCAACTGGAACCGCATCGTGTGGGCGGTGCTGCCGCGCTTCAAGCGGAGCGCTCCGTAGGCTTGCCCCATGTCGACCCCTGACTTTGTGCTCGCGCTGCGCGCGAAGATCGGCACTGACCCGCTGTGGCTCTCGGGAGTGACGGCGGTGGTGCTGCGAGGCGCCGCCGGCTACGACCAGGACGTGCTGCTGGTGAGGCGGGCGGACACCGGCGAGTGGACGCCAGTGACCGGCATCATCGATCCGGGCGAGGAGCCCGCCGCAGCCGGGGTGAGGGAGACGCTGGAGGAGGCGGGCATCGTCGCGCTTCCCGAGGCCCTGACGCGTGTCAAGGCGCTTCCTCCCATGCAGTATCCCAACGGCGACCGTTCGCAGTATCTCGATATCTGCTTCCGTCTGAGGTACGTCAGCGGCGACCCGCACCCTGCTGACGGCGAGAACACCGACGCGCGGTGGTTCCCGTTGGGCGACCTGCCCCCCATGAGCGACGACATGCGTGCGCGAGTCGAGTCCGCCGCGTCGGGCACCGTCGAGTGCTCCTTCGAGTTCTAGGCTGGAGCCATGACCCTCTCGCTTGACGATCTTCGTTCCCTGCCCAAGGTGCTGCTCCACGACCACCTGGATGGGGGACTGCGGCCCGAGACGCTGATCGAGCTGGCCGCCGAGGCGGGCCACGAGTTGCCGTCCACTGAACCCGAGACGCTGCAGCAGATGATCCTCGACAACTCAAACTCCGGCGACCTGGTGCGCTACCTCGAGGCGTTCGCGCACACCACAGCCGTGATGCAGACCGCCGCGAACCTCACGAGGGTCGCGCGCGAGGCGGTGGTTGACCTCGCGGCCGACGGTGTGGTGTACGCCGAGCTGCGCTACGCGCCGGAGCAGCACCTCGAGGGCGGGCTCACACTGCAGGAGGTCGTGGACGCGGTGCAGGCGGGTATCGAGGAGGGCGTGGCGGAGGCGGCCGAGGCGGGCTTTGGGATCCGCGCGGCGGCGCTCCTGTGCGCCATGCGCCACCTCGACCGCTCGCTCGAGATCGCTGAACTCGCGCTCGCCAACCGCGGCGAGGGGTGCGTCGGCTTCGATATCGCCGGCCCCGAGGTGGGCTTCCCCGTGTCGAACCATGAGGCGGCCTTCACGCTGTTGCGCGAGAACCACATGCCCGTCACCATTCACGCGGGTGAGGCCGACGGAGCCGAGTCGGTGGGCGACGCGATCGGAGCAGGGTCGGCGCGCCGGGTGGGTCACGGCGTGCGCATCCACGAGGACATCGAGGGCTTCGGCACCGATGACCCGCACTTTGGCGTCATCGCCCAGCATGCTCTCGATCAGCAGATTCCTTTGGAGTGCAGCCCCACCTCCAACGTGCACACTGCGGCGGCGCCGTCCATCTCCAGCCACCCCATCCACGAGCTGCGCAACCTGGGCTTTGCCGTGACGATCAACACCGATAACCGGCTCATGTCTCGCGTGAGCATGACAAGCGAGTTCGCAGCACTGCACGAGGCAGGCTGGACCAAGGAGGACCTGTTCGAGGCCACGCTCGTGGCCGCGTGGGGCGCCTTCCTGCCATATCACGAGCGCGCCGAGCTGGCCGAGACCGTGGTCGAGGGCTACGAGTTGGACGTCGAGGCTTAGGCTGAAGGCATGACGATTTCTCGCACCGAA
>QKAX01000090.1 GCA_003246255.1 Demequina lutea | reverse complement strand
GCCGCGGTGATCATCATCGTGTTCGTGGGCTTCGCCACTGGCGACCTGCTGGTGATCAAGGAGGTGGGCATCGGGCTCGCGGTGGCCGTGTTCCTGGACGCGACGCTCGTGCGCATGCTGCTGGTTCCCGCGACGATGACTCTGCTGGGCGACTGGAACTGGTGGGCGCCCGCGCCCCTGCGCCGCCTCCACGAGCGCGCGAGCATCACGCACTGAGCGCGCGCAGGTACGCACAAGGGCGGCCGCACCGCAGCACGACCGCCCTTGGGCGATGAAGACCTACGCCTCCGCCGGCTCGTCCTCGGGGACAAAGTCCACGCCGGTCTCGGCGCGCTGATCCGCGGGGATAGGGGCCGGGGCGCCCGTCAGCGGGTCGTAGCCGCCGCCGGACTTGGGGAACGCGATCACGTCGCGGATCGAGTCGTACCCGCCCAGCAGCATGATGACGCGGTCCCAGCCGAGCGCGATGCCGCCGTGGGGCGGGGCACCGAACTGGAACGCGTCGAGCAGGAAGCCGAACTTCTCCTGCGCCTCCTCGGGGCCGATGCCCATCACGTTGAACACGCGCTCCTGGACGTCGCGACGGTGAATACGGATCGAGCCACCACCGATCTCGTTGCCATTGCAGACGATGTCGTACGCGTAGGCGAGGGCCTCGCCCGGGCTCTCCTCGAAGCGGTCGATCCACTCGGGCGTGGGCGACGTGAACGCGTGGTGCACGGCCGTCCAGGCCGAGGTGCCTAGCGCGACGTCGTCGTCATCGGCCTTCACGGGCTTGAACAGCGGGGCGTCGACCACCCACACAAACTCGAAGCGAGACTCGTCGATCAGGCCGACGCGCTTGGCGATCTCGTTGCGAGCAGCGCCCAGCAGCGCGCGCGATGAGTCGGCCTCGCCGGCCGCGAAGAAGATGCAGTCGCCTGCGGAGGCGCCCACCTTCTCGGCCAGGCCCGCGAGCTCGGACTCGGACAGGTTCTTGGCCACGGGACCACCCAGCGTGCCGTCCTCCTGGACCAGCACGTACGCGAGGCCCTTGGCGCCGCGCTGCTTGGCCCACTCCTGCCAGGCATCCAGCACCTTGCGGGGCTGGCTCGCGCCGCCGGGCATCACCACGGCGCCCACGTAGTCGGACTGGAACACGCGGAACGGGGTGTCCTTGAAGTACTCGGCGAGCTCCGTGAGTTCGAGGCCGAAGCGAAGGTCGGGCTTGTCCGAGCCAAAGCGAGCCATCGCGTCGGCAAAGGTGAGCCGCGGGATGGGCGTGGACACCTCGTAGCCGATGAGGCCCCACAGCTCCTTGACGATCTGCTCGCCCAGCGCGATCACGTCGTCCTGGTCCACAAACGACATCTCGATGTCGAGCTGAGTGAACTCGGGCTGGCGGTCCGCGCGGAAGTCCTCATCGCGGTAGCAGCGGGCGATCTGGTAGTAGCGCTCCATGCCGGCCACCATGAGCAGTTGCTTGAACAGCTGAGGCGACTGCGGCAGCGCGTACCAGGAGCCGGGAGCGAGGCGAGCGGGCACCACGAAGTCGCGCGCGCCCTCGGGGGTCGAGCGCGTGAGCGTAGGCGTCTCGATCTCGAGGAAGTCGTTGGCCTCGAGCACGCGGCGCACGGCGGACGAAGCCTTGGAGCGCAGCACGATCGCCTCGCGCTGGGCCGGGCGGCGCAGGTCGAGGTAGCGGTGCTTGAGGCGCGCCTCCTCGCCCACAGTCACGTGCTCGTCGATGGGGAACGGCACGGGAGCTGACTCGTTGAGGATCGTCACCTCGGAGCCCACGACCTCGATCTCGCCGGACGGTATGTTCGGGTTCGCCGAGCCCTCGGGGCGCTGGCGCACCTCGCCGGTGACCTGGATGACGTACTCGGTGCGCAGCGAGTGAGCGATGTCCTCGCGCAGCACCACCTGGGCAAAGCCCGACGCATCGCGCAGATCGATGAAGGCCACGCCTCCGTGATCACGACGACGACCCACCCAGCCGGAGAGCGTGACGGTGGTGCCTGCGTCGGCGGCACGAAGGTTGCCTGCGAGATGGGTGCGGAGCACGGGTATTGCCTTTCGTTGGGTGCGCGCCCCTCGTGGGGGCACAGGAAGTCTAGCGGCGCTCGATGCGCACGGTGAGGTCGTCGACCGGCGGGTTCCACCCGTCAGCGTCCGCCGGCACCTGCTCGCCCGAACGGATGTCCTTGACCTCGCCGTCGCCCTCGGCGGCCGGGAACCACACGAACGGGATGCCCCGGCGATCCGCGTACTGGATCTGCTTGCCGAACTTGGATGCGGCGGGCGCGACCTCGCACGGGATCCCGCGGGCGCGCAGGCGGGTGGCGATGCCATCCGACGCGGCGCGCGTGTCCTCGTCGATGACAGCCACGAGCACGGCGCTGGGCACCGACCGCGTAGCGGTCACGATCTCCTGCGACACGAGGCGGCTCACCAGGCGGCTCACGCCGATCGACATGCCGACGCCGGGGAAGCCTCCGCCCGCCACGAGCGAGTCGTAGCGGCCACCCGAGCAGATGGAGCCGAGGTCCTCGTGACCCTCGAGGGTAGTCTCGTACACGGCGCCGGTGTAGTAGTCGAGGCCGCGCGCGATGCTGAGATCGGCCATCGCGGTGCCGGGCACCGCGGCGTTGACCGACTCGACGAGGGCGACGAGCGAGGCGATGCCCTCGCCCAGCAGGCGCTGCGCGTCCTCGTCCTCTACCGTGGGCGTGGTCTCCCACAGGTCGATCACTGCCTCCTTGAACGAACCGTCGGCCGACTGAATCTTGGCGAGCTCGAGGATCGCGTCCGCGGCCTGCTCCCCCACACCCTGCGCGGCGAGTTCCTTGGCGACGCCCTCGGGGCCGATCTTGCCCAGCTTGTCCACCGAGCGCAGCGCGCCCGCCACGTCCGCGATGCCGACGCCGCGGTAGAAGCCCTCGACGAGCTTGCGGTCGTTCATACGCATCGTCGCGGCGGGCACCGGCAGCGCCTCGAGGGCGCGCGCCATCACCACCGCCACCTCGGCCTCGAGGTGAGCGGGCAGCACGTCGCGCGCCACCACGTCAATATCGGCCTGGTAGAACTCGCGGAAGCGACCCTCCTGCGGACGCTCGCCGCGCCACACCTTCTGGATCTGGTAGCGGCGGAACGGGAAGGTCAGCTTGCCCTGGCGCTCCTCGACATAGCGTGCGAAGGGCACCGTGAGGTCAAAGTGCAGGCCAAACTCGGCATCGGCCGTCTCGCCGCCGCGGCGCGTGAGGACGTAGACCTCCTTGGAGGCCTCCGACGCGCCACCCAGGCGCTCGAGCGGCTCCACTGCGCGCGTCTCGATCTCGCCAAAGCCGTGCAACTCGAACACGCGGCGGAGCGTTGCCAGCACGGAGGCCTCCACGCTGCGTTCGGCGGGTGACCACTCGGGGAATCCTGAAAGGGGCGCTAGTCGCGACATGTCCCCCATTGTTCCATCGGGCGCGACCTAGACTGACCCTCGCGCGCCGCCCCCGTAGCAAGCACGATCGGATCCCATGAGCAGCCCCAAGAAGCCCACCGCCGCCCAACGACACCGCGAAGCGGCCCGTGAGGCACGCCAGGAGGCGGCGGCGCGGCGTCGGCGAGTCGTCAACGGCGCAGTCGTGGGCGGCGTGATGGTGCTCCTACTGGGCGGCCTTGCGGGAATCTACTCGCTGGGCGATCCCGCGGGCGATTCATCTGCCGCCGCGACGCCTCGAGAGGACTACAGCGGCCTGATCCCCGGCGCCGAGTTCGCCGAGGGCAGGGACTGGACGTGGACCCTCACCACCAACCTTGGCGACATCCAGATCACGCTGGATGGTGCTGACGCACCGCAAGCCACCGTCGTTCTGCTCGACCTGACCGCAGGTGGATTCTTTGACGGCACCGATTGCTCGGCTGTCTCCACCGTGAGCCCCTTCACCGTCACATGCGGCGATCCCACGGGCAACGGAACGGGGGGCCCGCCGTACCGGTTTGGCCCCATCGAGAACGCTCCCAGCGACGACTTCTACCCCGCGGGCAGCGTCGTGATGGTGCGGTCTGCTGACGACGCCGCGTCGATGGGAAGCCAGTTCTGGATCGTCTACGAGGACTCCACTATCCCCTCCGACACGGCCGGCGCCTACACCGTAGTTGGCACGGTGGTGCAGGGACTCGATATCGTGAGGGGCGTTGCTGAAGGCGGTACCATCACGGGAGCCTCCGAAGGCCGCCCCGCCCACTCACTCATCTTCACGAAGGTCACTACGTCATGACCCCCGCCAAGCCCAGGCCCATCCCCCGCCCCAAGGCGCCGACGCCCGCCGCCATGGCAGCGCACGCCACCCACCCCGTTCGGGTTCCCGTCGTCGACGAGATCACCCCCGAGCAGATCGCCGCAGCCTCCGCCTTTGGTGAGGTTGACGGCGAGCAGGTGGTGCTCGTCGAGGGCGACGTCAAGACGCCAGTCGGCCCCGCCACGGGCGACGCGCCGATCGCCCCCTACGCAAAGGCCTTCATCGAGCTCGCAGCCTCGGTGGAACGCTTCCACGCGCGCCTGACCGGGGCCGAGCTGGGCCCCAAGGACATCGACGATGCCCTCAAGGGCATCAAGGACGCCCTCGACACCCCCGTGGTGGTGGGCAACATGGCGGCCCTTCGCGCCCGCGTCGCGATCGTCGAGGCAGAAGCGACTGAGCTCTCGGAGAAGCTCAAGGCCGAGCGCGCCGCCGCCCGCGAGGAGGCAGCCGCCGCTCGCGAGACGATCGTCGCCCAGGCCGAGGCGCTCGCAGGCAAGCCCGAGAACCAGGTCCACTGGAAGAACGACACCGCCCGCATGCGCGAGCTGCTGGACGAGTGGAAGGAAGCGCAACGCGCGGGCGCGCGCATCGGCAAGGACGTCGAGCGCGAGATGTGGAAGCGCTTCACCAAGGCGCGTTCAAGCTTCGAGAAGGCACGCAAGGGCCACTTCGCTCAGCTCGACAAGGACAACGCGCAGGTGGCTGGCACCAAGGAATCCCTGGTGGCGCGTGCTGAGGCGCTCTCAACGTCCACCGACTGGGACCGTACGGCGCGCGAGTATAAGCAGCTGATGGACCAGTGGCGCGGCGCTGGTCGGGGCCGACGCACGGTTGACGACGCACTGTGGGGTCGATTCCAGGCAGCGCAGGAGGCGTTCTTCACTGCTCGCCGCGGCGCGGCGGATGCCGAGGAGGCCGAGCTGGCCGCCAACGTGCCGGCTAAGGAAGAGGCGGTGGCCGCGGCCGAGGCGCTGTTGCCCATCAAGAGCCTGCGCGACGCGAAGCGTGAGCTGCGCGCCATCCAGGATCGCTTTGACGCCGCCGGCGAGGTTCCCCGCGCCGAGGCCGCCCGCCTGGGCAAGCGCATGGCCGCCGTTGAGAAGGCCGTGCGCGACGCCGATTCCGCGGCGTGGACGCAGCGCAACCCCGAGGTCGAGGCACGCGCGACAGGCCTCGCCGCGCAGCTCCACGCCGCCATCGCCGACCTTGAACAACAGCTCGAGGTGGCGAAGGCTGGCGGCGACAAGCGCAAGGTGAAGGAGCTGACCGAGTCGCTCGACGCCCGCCGGGCATGGCTCAAGCAGGCGGAGTCCGTCGCCAAGTAGCTCCTTTGTAGGTCCGGCAGCGCCTGGGGAGAACCGATTCTCCCCAGGCGCTGTTGCGTCGTGGGGCAGCGGCACCCTCCCGTATGCCAGTGTGCACGCATGTGGATTTGGGAGGCTGACTGGCCCACGCAGGACTTCCAGCGCGCGCTCCGCTCTGGCACCCTGCTGCCGGTGCGCGCGGGCCTCGCGGTATCGCCGGGATTCCCTTTCACGGACTCCACGCGCGCCGCGGCCCTCGCGGCGGCCCTGCCACGCGGTGCTGCACTCACCGGCGCCGCGGCCCTATGGGTCTCCGGCTGGAGGGGCAACGGGCCCGCGCCCCTGCTCGTCACAGCGGCGCTCACACGTGGAATGCACCCTGGCCGGCCGCCCTCCTACCCCGGGGACTGGAACTGGGTGACCGACGACGTGGGAGTGCGTGGCTCTGTCGAGCACGCGGCCGCGGGCTTTGTGCCCCGTCTCGCGCTCGTCAGATGTGTGCCACAGGCCGACGCGTGCGCGACCTCTCTCGCGCACGAACCCGAGAGTCAGTGCCTCAGCGCCTCTTACTGGGCCCTCACACAGGGCTCAGCGACGCCCGCCGACGTGCGAATGAGGTTCGCACGGATCGCGCCCCGCTCAGCCCGCGACCGGGCGGGCCGGTTGCTCACCCTCCTGGAGGGGCAGTTACCGCAGGCTAGAAGTCGTTGACGCGCTTCGCGCCAGTGATGCGGCGGGCGTCGTACACGCCGTCGATCCGTCGCACAGCGTTCAGCACGGCGCCCAGGTGGGATGGGTCGGCCATCTCAAACGTGAATGTGTTCAGTGCTACGCGGTCGCGCGACGTGGACACGTGCGCCCCGAGAATATTCAGGTGGTGGTCTGAAAGCACCTGCACCACGTCGGCCAACAGGCGGTTACGATCCAACGCCTCGACCTCGATCTGCACCATGAAGGTGGAGTCCGAGGCACCGGTCCACTGCACGTCCACGAGTCGCTCCGATTGGGACTGCAGTTGCTTGAGGTTGTCGCAGTCGGCACGGTGGATCGACACGCCCTGGCCGCGCGTCACGAAGCCACGGATCGGGTCCCCTGGCACGGGCGTACAACACTTGGCGAGTTTGACCACCACATCAGACATGCCGTTGACCGACACACCCGGGTCTCCCCTGCGCTGGCGCTGGCGTGTGCCGGGCCGGGTGATCTCGGTGAGGTCCTCCTCGGCCCCCTCGTCGCCGCCCACGGCCTCGACCATGCGCGCCACGACGTCGCCCGGCTGCTCCTTGTGCTCGCCGATGGCCGCGTAGAGGTCATCGACGTCCTCGTAGTGCATCTCGCGAGCCAGCGCGAGCAGCGTGGACTTTGACATGAGGCGCTGCATCGGCAAGTGCTGACGACGAATCGCTCGCGCGAGCATGTCTCGCCCCGTCTCGATCGACTCCTCGCGGCGCTCGCGCGTGAACCACTGGCGAATCTTGTTGCGCGCCCTCGTCGACTGCACAAAGTCGAGCCAGTCACGCTTGGGGTGGGCGTTCTCGTCGGACGTGGTGATGACCTCGACAGTGTCGCCGTTCTCCAGCGTGGAGTCGAGCGGCACCAGGCGGCCGTTGACCTTGGCGCCCACCGTCTTGTGGCCCACCTCGGTGTGCACCGCATAGGCGAAGTCCACGGGGGTGGCACCCTGAACGAGCGCCAGCAGCTTGCCTCGCGGGGTGAAGACGTAGACCTCGGCGCGCGAGATCTCTCCGCGCAGCGAGTCGAGGAACTCGCTCGGGTCAGCCGTCTCTTGCTGCCAGTCGGCGATCTGGCGCAGCCAGCCCATGTTGTCCACGCCGCCGCCGGCTGGCTCGCGCTCGCCCTTGGCCGCCTGCTTGTAGCGCCAGTGTGCCGCAAGGCCGTACTCGGCGCGCTTGTGCATGTCCCATGTGCGGATCTGCAGCTCGATGGGCTTGCCCTGCGGTCCAATCACCGTGGTGTGAAGCGACTGATACAGGTTGAACTTGGGCATCGCGATGTAGTCCTTGAACCTGCCGGGAACCGGCTGGAACGTGGAGTGCATCTCGCCCAGCACCGCGTAGCAGTCGCGCACCGTGTCTACCAGGATGCGGATGCCCACGAGGTCGTAGATGTCGTTGAGGTCGCGGCCTCGCACGATCATCTTCTGATAGACCGAGTAGTAGTGCTTGGGGCGGCCGGTGATCTCGGCCTTGATCTTCTTCTCTTTGAGGATGCGCTGGATCTGCGAGCGGACCTGCGCGAGGCCCTTCTCGCGCTCGGGCGCGCGCTCAGTCACCACGTCGACGATCTCTTGGTAGATGCGCGGGTACAGGGTCTTGAACGAGAGGTCCTCGAGCTCCCACTTGATGGCGTTGAGGCCCATGCGGTGAGCGAGGGGCGCGTAGATCTCGAGCGTCTCTTGCGCCTTCTTGCGCGCCTTCTCCGCCGGCACGTGCTCCCACGTGCGCGCGTTGTGCAGGCGGTCGGCGAGCTTGAGGAGCAGCACGCGGATGTCGCGCGCCATGGCCACCACGAGCTTGCGCACCGTCTCGGCCTGCGCCGCATCGCCAAATGACAGCTTGTCGAGTTTTGTCACGCCGTCAACGAACGAGGCGACCTCGTCGCCGAACTCCGCGCTGATCTGCTCCAGCGGGAAGGACGTGTCCTCGACGACGTCGTGCAACAGGGCGGCGGCGATGACCGACTCCGGCAAGCCCAGCCCGGCGATGATCTCCGCTACCGCAATAGGGTGCGTGATGTACGGCTCGCCGCTCTTGCGGAACTGGCCCTCGTGCGCCTGCTCGGCGACGGCGTGGGCCTTCTCAATGAGACCGACTTTGGCGCGCGGATACATCCGCCGATACGTGTCGATCAGCGGCGCGATCGCTCCCGGGTCGCGTGCCACCTTGCGAAAGGGCACGTGGCCGGTCGCGCCTGCCGGCGCCTGGGTGTCGGTCACATGCACCTCCGCTCGATTGGGGTGCCCCCCAGTCTACTTGCGGCGCTTGCGGCGAGGTTGCGCAGCCGCACCCTGGTGGTGGCCGGCCTGCAACGCGCCCACGCGCACAGTGCCATCCTCGCGCACCACGTCGGACTCGCCGCCGGCGCGCAGTGCAAGTACGTCGGCCGTGTGCTTCTTGATCTTCGCCTCGGTGTCGCGCAGCGCTACCTCGAGCGGCGTTGCGACGAAGATCGACGAGTACGTGCCCACCGCCATACCCACGAACAGCGCGAGCGAGATGTCACTCAGGGTGCCCGCACCCAGCAGATACGAGCCGATGAAGAGAATCGCGCTCACGGGCAGCAGGGCCACCACCGAGGTGTTGATCGAACGCACCAGGGTCTGATTGACAGCCAGGTTGGCGAGCTCGTCGTACGTGTAACGGTGCTGCGTGAACAGATCCGCCGTGTTGTCGCGCACCTTGTCAAACACCACCACGGTGTCATAGAGCGAGTAACCGAGGATCGTCAGGAAGCCGATGACCGACGCGGGAGTGACCTCGAAGCCTACAAGCGCATAGATGCCCACCGTGAAGACCAGGTCGTGCAGCAGCGCCACGAGGCCTGCCGCTGCCATGCGCCACGTGCGGAAGTACAGCGCCATCACGATGGCCACCAGCACGAGGAAGACCACTAGGCCCTGGACCGCCTTGCCGGAGACGTCCTGCCCCCAGGTGGGGCCGATGAAGCTCGATGACACGTTAGTGACTGGCACCCCATACGCATCCGCGAGGTCCGCCCCAAGGGCATCCACGTCGGACTGCTCAAGCGTGCCGAGCTGTACCCGCACGCCATCGCCGCCCAGGATCGCCACCGCCGGCGTCTCCTCCGGATACGCCGCGGCCACAGTGTCTCGCGCGACCTGCGCGTCGGCGTCGGTCACGCCGGAAACGATGTACTCGGTACCGCCGCGGAAGTCGATGCCCGGGTTGAGTCCCTTGGTGAAGAGAATCACCAACGCCAGTGCCATGAGCACTGCCGAGATGAGGAACCAGCGGTTGCGGTGTGCGACGATCCCATAGGTCTTCTCGCCGGAGTGGAGGCGGTTGCCCCAGGTCGAAAGGCTGGCCATGACTTACTCCTTGTCCTCGGTCGCCACGGCACCACGGGCCTTGGCTGCCTTGCGCTCGGCGAGCGTCAGCGGGCCGTCGGATGCAGCGGCCGCCGAGGGAGTCGCCACGCGGCCCCTGCCCTTGTACATCGTGTCACGACCCAGCTGGCGCGGGTCAAGGCCGGACCACTTGTGGCCCTCGCCAAAGAACTTGGTACGTGCCAGCAGCACGAGCACAGGGTGCGTGAACATGATCACCACGAGGAGGTCAACCAGTGTGGTCAAGCCCAGCGTAAAGGCGAATCCACGCACGCCGCCCACGGCAAGCATGTAGAGCACGAGGGCAGCGAGGAAGTTGACCGCGTCAGAAGCAAGGATCGTGCGGCGCGCACTCTTCCAGCCGTGCTCCACGGCTGCCTGGAGCGAGCGGCCTTCGCGGAGCTCGTCCTTGACGCGCTCGAAGTAGACGATGAAGGAGTCGGCAGTAATACCGATGGCCACGATCAGACCAGTCACACCTGCCAGCGACAGCCTGTAGCCGAGGCCCCACGACAGCAGCGCGATGAGGCCGTACGTGATGCCGCCCGCCACGAGCAGCGAGCCGATGGTCACGGCGCCCAGCGCGCGGTACTGGAACATGGTGTAGATCACCACGAGGATCAGACCGATCAGACCGGCCAGCAGGCCATTGCGCAGCTCGTCTGCACCCTTGGTGGCGGTGATGTTCTGCTCCGACTGCACCTCAAGCGTGAGCGGGAGCGCACCAAACTTGAGCTGGTCAGCGAGAGCCTGTGCCGACGCCTGCGTGAAGTTACCGGTGATCTGCGCGGAACCGCCGGGGATCGGGTTGGTGACGCGAGGGTCCGAGAGCACCACGCCGTCAAGAATGATGGCGAACTGGTTCTGCGGCTGCGTGAGCTGCGCGAGGCGCTGCGTG
The DNA here is from genome assembly GCA_003246255.1 of Demequina lutea. Taxonomy (GTDB): domain Bacteria; phylum Actinomycetota; class Actinomycetes; order Actinomycetales; family Demequinaceae; genus Demequina; species Demequina lutea_A. The sequence continues at coordinate 20,766 of QKAX01000090.1, read as the reverse complement.
GTGGCGTAGAACTTGTTACCGCCGTCGCCCGTCAGATCAAGCATGATCATGAAGCCGCCGGTCGCGGCGCCGGTCTGCGGGTTCTGCTCCGGGCCTGAGGTGGCGGTGGCGATGTCATCGCCTGCGAGCTCAACGGGGCCGAGGATGTACTTGGTCACGCCGTCCTGGTTACACGTCACGAATGCGGCGTTCGGGTCGCCGGGGTCCACACCTGTCTGGTTGTTGGGGTCCGAGCAGTTGATCGCGTCGAACTGCGCTTGGATCTCGGGCGTAATCCACGCAAGGTCCGACGGATTGGTCGGCTCGGCCGTGGTGGCGCCGGTGGTGGTGTCGGTCGCCTCGGGGGTGGCGGAGGGCTCAGGCGTGGCCGATGCCGACGGCGTGGTCGCCGAGCTCACGACATTCGCAACCTCCGACACACCGCTGGTGTCGATGTCTCCTGCCGCATCGGCCGACGGCGTGGGCGACGTGCCCGTGAGCGTCTCGTCGGTGGAGGCCGTGGGCTCGGGGGTCGCGGTGGGATCGCTCGTGGCCGCGGGGTCCGCCGTGGGCAGCGTGATGGTCGAGTAGCCCACCTGAAGCACGGGACGGAACTGTAGTTGCGCCGACTGTCGGATCAGGTCAAGCGTCGCCTCGTCGGGCGTGCCGGGCAGCGCCACAAGGATGTTGGTATCGCCCTGCGTGGTGATCTCGGCCTCGCTCGTGCCGGACGCGTCCACGCGGTTGCGGATGATCTGCACGGCCTGGTTGAGGTCGCTCTGGTCGATCGTCTCTCCCTCTGCCTGCGCCTCCAGGATGATCTGGCGACCGCCCGCCAGGTCAAGGGCCAGGCCAGGGGCCCAACCCGTGTTGTTCGTCAACACGCCGGTGCTGAGCAGGCCAAAGATGAAGACAAAGAGCACGGCGAGACCGATCAAGGTCCGGCGGGCGCCCTTGGCAGCTTGAGACACGCGATTCCTACGCTTTCCATGCGGATATCGGCCCCACGCCCTGCGGGGGCCCCCGCGATTCTAGGCGCACGCCAGGGGCTCAGTCGAATACAGCGCCCGCGCGCCGCTCACTCAGGAGTCGAAGAGACGCGAGACTCCCTCGTCCGGGGTCTGACGTCCCGCAGCGCCGGCGGGGCGCTCGAGGCCCAGGTGGGCCCACGCGGCATCGGTGGCGATGCGCCCGCGCGGCGTGCGCGCCATGAGGCCCTCGCGCACCAGGAACGGCTCGGCGACCTCCTCGACCGTTTGCGGCTCCTCGCCTACCGACACGGCGAGCGTGCTCAGTCCAACGGGTCCGCCGCCAAAGCGCGTGCAGAGGGCGCCGAGCACCGCGCGGTCGAGCCGGTCCAGGCCCCGCAGATCGACCTCGTATACCGTGAGCGCCGCCTGCGCCGCTTCCATGTCGCCCTCGCCGCCACCGTGCACCTGTGCCCAGTCGCGCACCCGCCGCAGCAAGCGGTTGGCGATCCGGGGCGTGCCGCGCGATCGGGAGGCGATCTCCCCCGCCGCGTCCGTCGCGAGCGAGAAGCCGATGAGGCCCGCCGAGCGCGCGACGATCGTCGCCAGGTCTGCCGCCTCATAGAAGTCGAGGTGCGCCGTGAAGCCAAACCTGTCCCTCAGCGGCGCTGGCAACAGACCCGCGCGCGTGGTCGCTCCCACGACGGTGAAGGGCGGCAGAGTGAGGGGAATCGACGTCGCGCCAGGACCCTTGCCTACCACGACGTCCACACGGAAGTCCTCCATCGCCAGATAGAGCATCTCTTCCACGGGCCTAGCGAGGCGGTGGATCTCGTCCACGAACAGCACGTCGCCGTCCTCGAGCGACGAGAGGATCGACGCAAGATCGCCCGCGTGCTGAATCGCGGGACCCGACGTGACCCTGAGCGACGCGTTCAGCTCCGAGGCCACGATCATGGCGAGTGTGGTCTTGCCAAGCCCGGGCGGGCCGGACAGCAGGATGTGATCGGAGGTGCCGCCTCGCTGGGTCGCGGCCCGCAGCACGAGCGCGAGTTGTTCGCGCACCACCGCCTGGCCCACGAACTCGTCGAGCGAGCGCGGGCGCAGTGCTGCCTCGGCCGAGCGCTCGATGGCGTCGGCGTCCGCTCCCACGACGCGCGATGCGACGCCTTCCTCCCAGGTGTCCTCAGCCACGCGAGCCTCCCAGGCTCTGCAGCGCGGCCCTCAGCGTGGCGGGCACGGCCTCGGCGCCGATTGCATCGGGAGCCACCGCGTCGACGGCCCCCTGGGCGGACTTGGCGGGCCAGCCGAGCGACACGAGAGCCTCGACCACCTGGTCGCGCGCGTCGGGTCGGGGTCCGGCAGCCGACGCAGGGGCGTCCTCGGGCAGCGTGAGCTTGCCTCCCAGCTCAAGCAGCAGGCGCGCGGCAACCTTGGCGCCCACGCCTGGCACGCGCTGCAGCGCCTTCTGGTCACCAGCGGCGATCACCTGAGCGAGCGACACCGGGTCATGGACCGACAGCAGGGCGAGCGCGAGGCGCGGACCCACGCCAGCGACTGACTGCAGCGTCTCGAACATGTCGCGCTCGTGGCTGGACTCGAAGCCGAAGAGCGTCATCGAGTCCTCGCGCACCACCAGGTGCGTGGCGAGAGACGCGTGCTGCCCCGCCCGCAGTGCCGCGAGAGTCGCGGGGGTGGCGAGCACGCGATAGCCCACGCCGTTCACATCGATCACGAGCGCGCTGGCGCTCACCGTGAGCACGGTGCCCGTCAACTGAGAGATCACGCGGCGCCCTTCCGTAGCGACTCATTCGAACGTATGTACGAAGAGCCTAGGCGACGCGACGGGGTCAACCGCGACGGCGCGCCGCGCGCTCGGCCGCGGCCCACGCCGCCTGGGCGGCCGTGGGCGCACCCGCGGAGGAGGCCCGCACTCCCCCGCGCAACGCATGGGTGATGGCGATCGCAAGGGCGTCGGCGGCGTCGGCCGGCTTGGGGGGCGCGTCGAGGCCAAGTAGCTGGGCCACCATGAAGCCCACCTGGGCCTTCTCGGCGCGGCCATGACCTGTGACAGCCGCCTTGACCTCGGACGGCGTGTACGTCACCACCGGCAGCCCGCGGCGCACCGCCGCGACCATGACGAGCCCCGATGCCTGGCCGGTGCCCATCACTGTACGCACGTTGTGCTGCGCGAAGACGCGCTCCACCGCCACGGCGTCGGGCTTGAACGCGTCGAGGGCCGCATCGATCGCGTCGGCGATCACCGTGAGCCGATCCGGCGTCTCGGCCTCGGGAGACGTGCACAAGTTGCAGGGCACGCGGGCGTGGCGCGTCGATGACTCCGATGCCGCAGCGCGTGAGGCCGGGGTCAACTCCCAGCACGCGCACGCGGGGCTTCCTTACTCGCTCGCTGCCTCGAGCACCTCGTCCGAGGCGTCGAAGTTCGCGTAGACGTTCTGGACGTCGTCCGAGTCCTCAAGGGCGTCGATCAGGCGCAGCATCTTGCGCGCGCCGTCCACGTCGAGTTCGACCTTCATGGAGGGCATCCAGGTAGGCTCGGCCGACTCGTAATCGATGCCGGCCGCCTGGATAGCGCCGCGGAGCGCGAGAAAGTCGGTGGCCTCGGAGATGACCTCCCACACCTCGCCGAGGTCGTTGATCTCCTCGACGCCAGCCTCCAGCGCGGCCTCCATGATGGTGTCCTCGTCGGCCGTCTCCTTGGAGACGATGACCTGGCCCTTTCGGTTGAACAGGTACGCGACCGAGCCGGGGTCCGCGAGGTTGCCGTTGTTGCGCGTGAGAGCCACACGCACGTCGCCAGCGGCGCGGTTGCGGTTGTCGGTGAGGCACTCGATCAGCACCGCGACGCCGCCGGGCCCGTAGCCCTCGTACATGATCGACTCGTAGTTGGCGCCGCCAGTGTCCTCACCCGAGCCGCGCTTCACTGCGCGGTCGATGTTGTCGTTGGGAACCGAGGACTTCTTTGCCTTCTGGATCGCGTCAAACAGCGTCGGGTTGCCGGCGGGATCGCCGCCACCCACGCGCGCCGCGACCTCGATGTTCTTGATCAGCTTGGCAAACAGCTTGCCGCGCTTGGCGTCAATGACTGCCTTCTTGTGCTTGGTGGTAGCCCACTTAGAGTGACCGGACACGATGCTCCTTGCCGTCTGGGAATCGCCGAACAGTCTAGGCCAGTCAGTGCGGGACCGGGCGACGCGCCGCTCCAGCGGGTGTTAAGCGAGCATTCCGAGCGCCCACAGGCCCGTGAATCCCCACAACGCGGCCCAGATGAAGCTCGCAAGAGTGCCCACGATGAAGCGCTCGGCGGCTCGCCCCGCCTGGGCTCCCGCCTCGTGACGCAGCTCGGGATACCGGCCAAGGCCCTTGATAGCGATCACGATGGCAACGGCCTCGGGCGCCCCGGCGAGAATCGCGCCCGTCACTGCCACCCGCTCGAGCACCCCGATCCACATACCGCCTCGCAACAGGCCGGGTGTCTCCTCGCCCTTCTCAACGCGGCGCAGGATCGCGCCCACCACGAGGGGACCAACGCCAGCCGAGAGCCCCACCGCGGCAAGCACCACCGCCACTGTCAGCACAGCCGTCACACGCCGCCCCTCTCTTGCTCCGCCTCGCGCAGCAACCGTGCGGCCACTGGGCGTGCCCTGAACTCCTCCTCCAGCATGGCAGACGAGACGCGCTGGCTCACTGCCTGGGTCGAGATGCCGAGGCGCTCGGCGATGTCGCGTTGCACGGCGGCGGGCGACCACAGGTCTGCCGTCTCCCACCCTTGGCGAGAGCGGCGTCGAGTGACCGACGCGAGCAGCTGGAGCACCGCCGTCGCTTGCTCTGCCGCATCCGCGTCAGCTGCCGCGACCACGAGCGGCACCGGCTCTGCGCGCCCTCGGGCTCGCTCGACCGCCTCGCGTGCCCAGACAAACGCTGGACCTGAGCTAGAGCGCGCTGTGTCACGCAGGGGCTCGTCCACGGCACCCGCGCCGATGCCCACTGACCATTCCTGCTCGCGCATCAAGCGCAGCGCCAGGTCGACGGCGGCTTCGGGCGTCGTCAAGACAGCCTGGATCTCGTCGCCGACCGTGCGCTCGGGCGGCAAAGCTACGGCAGCGGACCACGCGGCAACCCACGGCTCAAGCGACGCCAGGAGCGCGTCGACCTTGTCTCCGTGCTGAGTGGACCGGCGCTGGTCCGAGGTGAGGACGAACATACATCAAGCCTATGGCCTAGATGTGCAACTATCAAGGCTCACAAATTGATGCGTACGGCTATCGGGCGGCGACGATCTCCGCGAGGAGCGCGTGAACCCTGTCATCGCCGGAGATCTCCGAGTGGAAACTTGTCGCGATCGCGTTGCCCTGGCGCACAGCAACGACCTGGCCGCCGTGCGCCTCATCGATGGCGAGCACCTCAACCTCGTCGCCGTACGACTCAACCCACGGCGCGCGAATGAAGGTGGCGTGCATCGCGGAGCCATCGGGAAGCCACGTGAGCCCCACCTCGGAGGAGTCCACCTGGCGGCCAAAGGCGTTGCGACGCACAGTCATGTCAATCGCGCCGAGGCTGCGCTGCCCCTCGATCGCGCCGATGATGTCGGTGGCCAGCATGATCATGCCCGCGCACGTGCCCAGCACCGGCAGGCCGTCGTCGAGGCGCGCCTTGAGGGGGTCGAAGAGATCAAAGATGCGCAGCAGCTTGTCGATCGTGGTGGACTCGCCGCCAGGAATCACCAGGCCATCCACGGCGTCAAGCTCCGCGAGCCGACGCACGCGCAAGGTGTTCACTCCCACGCGAGCAAGGGCCGCCTCGTGCTCACGCACGTCGCCCTGAAGCGCCAGCACGCCAATCGTGGTCATTCGTCTACCTCACCCATATGCACTGTCTCGCCGTCCCACTCGAGGAACGCGGACCAGTCGTCCAACAGCGTCAGCGGGAACACCTCGCGCCCGTCCGAGATCAGCTCGGCGCGCGTGAACCACGTGACCTCGTCCAGGGCCTCCTGCTCCTGCGGAGTCCACGCGGCGTCGGCCCTGTCGCGGCGCTCGGCGTCCGCAAGGTCAGCGACAAAGATGTCCTCGGTCTGCGAGTACGGCATCGAGGCAAAGTCGAACACCGCGGTGCGCACCCACACCGGACCCACCAACTCGCGCTCCTCGAGCACCCAGCCCGTCTCCTCGGCGAGCTCGCGCACGGCCGCGGCTCGCGGGGTCTCGTCGCCCTCGCGCCCGCCCCCGGGCGTGAACCAGAACGACCGCGCAGGCTGGTGCGGGTCGTGCCCCCGCATCATGACCGGAACGATCCACGAGGAGCACGCGCGCGCCCATGCGGTGAAATCGGCCATCCTCGCCGCGCGAGTGGCCTTCAAGCGGTTCTGCCTGCTTACCAACCACGCTCGGCCAGGCGGTGAGGCTCGGGCACCTCTTCCACGTTGATGCCCACCATGGCCTCACCCAGGCCGCGCGAGACCTCCGCGATGACCGACGGGTCGTCGTAAAACGTCGTCGCCTTGACGATCGCCTTGGCGCGCTCGGCCGGGTTGCCGGACTTGAAGATGCCGGAGCCGACGAACACGCCCTCGGCGCCCAACTGCATCATCATCGCGGCATCGGCCGGGGTGGCGATGCCGCCCGCGGTGAACAGCACGACGGGCAGCTTGCCGGTCGCGGCGATCTCCTTGACAAGCGGCAGCGGCGCCTGGAGCTCCTTGGCCGCGACGTACAGCTCGTCCTCGGGCATCGCTGTGAGCGCCTTGATCTCGGCGCGGATCTTGCGCATGTGAGTCGTGGCGTTGGAGACGTCGCCCGTGCCGGCCTCTCCCTTGGAGCGGATCATGGCCGCACCCTCGGAGATGCGGCGCAGCGCCTCACCCAGGTTTGTCGCGCCGCACACGAAGGGAACCGTGAAGTTCCACTTGTCGATGTGGTGCGTGTAGTCGGCGGGCGTGAGCACCTCTGACTCGTCGATGTAGTCCACGCCAAGGCTCTGGAGCACCTGCGCCTCGACGAAGTGGCCGATGCGCGCCTTCGCCATCACGGGGATGGACACGGCGTCGATGATGCCCTGCACCAGGTCGGGGTCCGACATGCGGGCCACGCCACCCTGCGCGCGAATGTCGGCGGGAACGCGCTCGAGCGCCATGACGGCGACGGCGCCTGCGTCTTCGGCAATCTTGGCCTGCTCAGCGGTGACCACATCCATGATCACGCCGCCCTTGAGCATCTCGGCCATGCCGCGCTTCACCAGATCGGTGCCGACCTGCGGTGACGTGGACGTGGTCTCGCTCATGCTGGGGTTTCCTTCGCTCGCTGGGGATAAAAGCTCGCGTCAAGTCTAATGGCGTCGCGGTAGGTTTCCTCGATCCTCGGGGCCACCTGGTGCCAGTCAAAAGTGCCAGCCCTCTCCCTGCCCCGTTGAGCGAGGGCATGTCGCGCTGGCGCATCGTCCACGAGCGAGACGATCTGCGCGGCAAGACCCGACGAGTGGCCCACGTGGTGGAACCGGGCGCATGGCTCGCCGTCGTCGTCGGTGGCGACGTCGCGGAACGCGACCAGATCGCTCGCAATCACTGCAGCGCCGGCGGCCATCGCCTCCACGAGCACGATACCGAACGACTCGCCTCCGGTATTCGGCGCGCAGTAGACATCCATCGACGCCATGAAGCGCGCCTTCTCCGACTCGGCGAGCTCGCCCACCACCTCCACACCGGCCCGGGCGGCTCTCGCGGCCACGCGGTCGGAGAAGCGACCGGCCACCAGGAACCGTGCGCGCGGGTGGACTCGCCTCACAGCAGGGATCGCCTCAAGGAACGTGTCGAACCCCTTGCGTGGCTCGTCCATCCTTCCCAAGATGCCGATGGTGGGCTGCTCGGGCGTGCCACGCCACTCCTCTCGCGGTTTCGCGTGAGTAAAAGCGCTGGTATCCACTCCGTTGGGGATGATGTGGGTCACGTTCACTCTCAAAGCACGGGTGACCGTGCGCGCGGCGGAGGGCGATACGGCGATGCGCGCGTCGAGCTCCTCGTAGCCTGGCTTGATCCACGGCTTCGCGATGCGCATCATCAGTGAGTGCTCGGTGGACGTGTGGAACGTGCCCACCGTGGGCCCCAACCGCGCCCACATCGCGATCACGCTCACGGACGGCGTGCCTGGCTCGTGCAGATGCACCACATCGAAGTCGCCATCCGCGAGCCAGCGACGCACCCTCGCCGCGGCGACGAGGCCAAACGTCAGGCGCGCCGTGGAGCCGTTGTAGTGGACAGGGATGGAGCGGCCAGCCGTGCGGACGTAGCCGGGCACGCGAGTGTCCGGTGCGGCCGGAGCCAACACGGAGACATGATGCCCGCGGCGGATGAGCGCCTCCGCCAGGTCGATCACGTGCAGCTGCACTCCGCCCGGACGGTCGAGCGAGTACGGGCATACGATCCCAATCCTCACGCGTCCTCCATCCAGCCAAAACGCTGCAGCATGTGCCAGTCCTCGGGATGCGCGGCGATGAGCTGGGCGAACTCGGAGGCCCAGGCCTGCGAGCCAGCGGCGACCGCGTCGTCGCCCCATTCGGCCGGCCGCATCACGGAACCAAAGGTCATCACCACGCCCCAGCGCGACTTGCCCACGCGTCGGCGCTCACCGCGCAGCCGCTCGTAGTGAATCATCACGGGAACCACTGGTTGGCCCACTGCCTTGGCCAGCGCGACGGGACCTGGGGCCACCTTGACGCCCCTGCCCCACATCTCCACTCGCACGCCGCTGCCCGACAGGTCGCGGTCGGCGACCAGACACACAAGGGTTTTGTCGGCCTTGGCGCGGCGAATCAGCTCCCGGAAAGTGGCGCCGCCCTCGTGGCCCAAAATACGCAGGCCCCACCGCTCGCGCAGTGCGACAAACTCGTCGAACACCTCGCGGGGCTTGAGCACCTCGGCCACGGCCGTCACGCCGATGATGTTGCGGCACGCGTACGCGCCCACGAGGTCCCAGTTGCCGGAGTGCGACAAAACGGCGACAAGGCCGGACTCGCGCTCAAACTCGGCCCGTACTGAGTCAAAGTTCTCCATGCGCACTCGAGCATCCACCTGCTCGCCCGTCATGCGGCCCAACTCGAGGGTCTCGGCGTAGTAGCGCGCCACCGAGGCAAGCCCACAGCGAGACAGCCTGCGCAGGTCGCGTCCCCCGCGCCCAGTGACGCGTGCGAGGTTCTCTTCGAGGCGTCGCGCGGGCTTGGCCCGCGTGGCCCACCCGTACATCGCGATGGTCCACGCGGCACCACGCACCGCCGAGACCGGCAGGTAGCGCGAGGCATGCCATGCGACGAGGAAGGCGTTCATGGGCTAGCGCGAGCCCCCGGCCTCCGCGATGTGGGGAATCGCTCGGTCCACAGAGTTCGCCTTCATGACGGCCATGGTGCGCTGCACCACTGTGACCGCGGCGAGCAGCGCCAGCACCGCCAGTGTCCACGTCAAGACCCACAGGGGCAGGCCGAGGCCCACGAGTCCAGTCGCAGTGAGACCGATGACAAGCCGGTCCGAACGTTCGGCAATGCCCACCGAGGCCGACACGCCGAGGCTCTCGGCCTTCGCACGCGCGTACGGCACGAACGAGCCGATCGTGAGGCACGCCAGCGCGGCGAGCGCGGTCGCCGGATCCTCCACACGGAAGGCCCACACGAGCGCGCCAAAGATGGCGGCGTCCGCCACGCGGTCAAGCGTCGAGTCGAGGAACGATCCCAGGCGCGAGACCTTGCCGGACAGGCGCGCCATCGTGCCGTCGAGCATGTCGGTGACCACAAAGAAGGTGATGACCATGACGCCCCAGAACAGCATCGAGCCGCGCTGGGGGAAGAAGAACAGCGCGCCACACACCACGCCCACGGTGCCCAGGATGGTCATCGCGTTCGGGTGAACCCCCGCCTTCACGAGCGCTCGAGCGGGCGCCGCCCAGATCGCGCCCATGACCGGGCGCAGCTTGCCAAACATGTGTCTCCCTCGCCCGGACGTCTACGCGTCCCAGGCCTCGCTGACGCGTCGCCACGTCTCGTCAAGCAACTCGGGCAGCGCCTTGGTCTGACCGATGATGGGTAAGAAGTTGGAGTCCCCCACCCACCGGGGAACGATGTGCTGGTGCAGGTGCTCATGAATACCAGCGCCGCCAGTGCGGCCCTGATTCATGCCCACGTTGAACCCCTGAGTCCCGCTCAACTCCTGCAGCACCGTCATGCCCCGCTGCGTAAGGGCGGCCATCTCGTTGCGCTCGGCCTCGGTGATCTCGGTATACCAGCCGACGTGCCTGAACGGACACACCATCAGGTGACCGGGGTTGTACGGGTACAGGTTGAGCACGACGTAGCACGTGGTGCCACGATGCACGATCAGGTGCTCGCGGTTGTCATCCTCGGGGGTCTTGCACAAGGGACAACCCCGCTGGCCGTCCATGGTGGGGCGGTCGGAGGCACTCTTGACGTAGGCCATGCGGTGCGGCGTCCACAGACGCTCAAAGCCGTCGGGCTCCCCGCCCAGCTTCTCGGCGTCCGCCCAGTCGATCATCAGACCTGGACCCGCGTCTCGATTGCCTCAAGGATGCGCGCCACGGCGTCGTCCACCGGCACGCCGTTGTCGGTGCTGCCGTCGCGGAAGCGGAACGACACGGCCCCTGCCTCGGCGTCCTCGCCACCGGCGATGAGCACGAACGGCACCTTGTCCTTCGACGCGTTGCGAATCTTCTTGGGGAAGCGCTCGTCCGAGGCGTCCACCTCGACACGCACGCCCTTGGCGCGCAGCGTGGCCGCCACGTCGTACAGATAGTCGTTGAAGGCCTCGGCGACGGGCACGCAGAGCACCTGCGTGGGCGCGAGCCACGCGGGGAACGCACCCGCGTAGTGCTCCGTGAGCACCGCGAAGAAGCGCTCGATCGAGCCGAACAGCGCGCGGTGAATCATCACGGGGCGCTGACGCGTGCCGTCGGGCGCCGTGTATTCGAGCTCGAAGCGCTCGGGCAGGTTGAAGTCGAGCTGGATGGTCGACATCTGCCACGTGCGGCCGATCGCGTCCTTTGCCTGCACCGAGATCTTGGGGCCGTAGAACGCGGCGCCGCCCGGGTCGGGCACCAGCTCGAGTCCCGAGTCCTCCGCCACCTGACGCAGCGTCTCGGTGGCCTCCTCCCACACCTCGTCCGAGCCCACCGACTTCTCGGGGTTGCGGGTCGAGAGCTCGAGGTAGAAGTCCTCGAGGCCGTAGTCCTTGAGCAGGTTCAGCACAAACGTCAACAGCGAGGTGAGCTCCTCCTTCATCTGCTCGCGGGTGCAGTAAATGTGGGCGTCGTCCTGCGTGAACCCGCGCGCGCGAGTCATGCCGTGGATCACGCCGGACTTCTCGTAGCGGTACACGGTGCCAAACTCGAACAGGCGCAGCGGGAGCTCGCGGTACGAGCGGCCCCGCGACCTGTACACGAGGTTGTGCATCGGGCAGTTCATGGGCTTCAGGTAGTAGTCCTGGCCCTGCTTGGTGACGTTGCCCTCGGCGTCGCGCTCCTCGTCGAGGTGCATCGGGGGGTACATGCCGTCCGCGTACCAGTCGAGGTGTCCCGAGGTCTGGAACAGTTGCGCCTTGGTCGCGTGCGGGGTGTAGACAAACTCGTACCCCTCCTCCACGTGACGCTTGCGGGAGTACTCCTCCATCGCCATGCGGATCACGCCACCCTTGGGGTGGAACACGGCCAGACCCGAACCGATCTCGTCGGGGAAGGAGAACAGGTCGAGCTCTGCGCCCAGCTTGCGGTGGTCGCGGCGCTCGGCCTCGGCGAGCCGGTCCTTGTACGCGACGAGCTCGTCCTTGGTGGGCCACGCGGTGCCGTAGATGCGCTGCAGCTGCGGGTTCTTCTCGTTGCCCAGCCAGTACGCGGCCGCGGAACGCATGAGGCTCCAGCCGTTGGCGAGGACCTTCGTGGAGGGCGCGTGCGGGCCACGGCACAGGTCCTTCCATACGATCTCGCCCTGGCGGTTGAGGTTGTCGTAGATCGTGGTCTCGCCTGCACCCACCTCGACCGAGACGCCCTCGGCGCCCTCGGAGCCCGAGGCCTTGTTCAGAAGCTGGCACTTGTAGGGCTCGCTCGCGAGCTCCTCGAGCGCCTCCTCGCGGGTCACCACACGGCGACGGAAGGTCTGGCCCTCCTTGACGATGCGCTGCATCGTCTTCTCGAGGTTCTTGAGGTCCTCGGGGGTGAAGGGGCGCTCGACATCGAAGTCGTAGTAGAAGCCGTCGGTGATGAACGGGCCGACGCCAAGCTTGGCTTCGGGGAAGGTCTTCTGCACAGCCTGCGCCATCACGTGGGTCGCGGAGTGGCGAAGCACGTTGAGGCCGTCGGGCTCGGACACGAGCACGGCCTCCACGGCGGCGCCCGCGGGGATCTCGCGGTGCAGGTCCCACAGCTCACCGTTGACGCGCATCACGATGACGTCCTGGCGGCCCTGGAACACCTCGGTACCCGTCGTGCCCACAGCCAACTCGCGGTCGTCGCCGTCGATGGTTGCGGTCAGTGCAGACACTGGAGTTCTCCTTGCGGTACCTGGGGGCCCGAGCGGCCCGCCCCCACGATGCTACCGACCCGCGGGGCCCCTCGGGGGCACCAACGGGCTAGAGACCCTGGCCACCGTCCCACAGCCGCTCCGACGCGCCGGAGACGAGCGCGGACACCTGCATCGCCTGCGCGTCTGTCAGCGACGCGACATAGTCGATCACTCCCCTGCCCCGCGCGAAGCGCTTGAGCGTGTCGGAGTCGGTCGTGGGCAACAGTTCCGGGGCCGCACGCAACACATCGTGATAGTCCTCCGTCGCGATGTCGACCAGGTCGAGAAGGCGGCGCGGCGCGCGCCTCACCTCGTCCTCGTCCTCGAGCCACGACGCGAATGCCGTCACGAGCCGCTCGACCACCCGCGCCTGACCTCGCTGGTACACGGCGAGATCGGGGCGATGCAAGACGAAGCGCTCGTGAAGGAACTTCAGCACGGCGACGTCGTGCCAGGCGGCTGCCGTCAGGTGAACATGGCCGGCCCTCACATGCGGGTGGCGCGTGACAGTGAGCGAGCGCTGCAGGCGAGTGATCCAGTCGTTCATGAACACTGCGAGAGCGCGGTCCGCGGCGAGCGAGCCGTCGAACGGTACCGAGAGCAGCCCGTCCACGACGTCCTCAAGCACGCGGGAAACAGACTCCCCAAAGGCGTCGTCGTGAGCGATCCACGGGTCGCGCTCGATGAGGCGACGCCGCAGCAACTCGAGGCCATGGCCCGGCGTGCGTCGCGCGCGCTGCAGCTCCTCGATCGGCACGGCACCCAACACGGCCCGGTCCCTCATCCACGTGCGAAACTCCCCCGACACCGCAGCCTGGTTGAGCAGGTCCGCACGGTAGAAGTCATCCAGGTCGTGCAGCGAGTAGGCGATGTCGTCGGCGACGTCCATCACCGAGCACTCGACAGTCTGCGTGAGAGGCTCAATCTGCGGGAAGGCCGATAGCGCCTCCTCGAAGTCCTCCGCGTCCAGCACGTACGCAGAGAACTTGTACGCCCCCTCGCCCGGCCGATGCGGTGCCAGTCCGCGCGGCGTGTCGGGTCCAACGCTCCAGCGGGCACCCTCGGCGCGCGTCCAGGGGTACTTGAGGACCGCCGCACGGACGGCGGCTGTGAGGTTGAGGCCCGCGCCGGGGCGATCGTACTCGTCGAGCCGCGTGAGGATCCTGTAGGTCTGGGCGTTGCCCTCGAAGCCTTCCTCGAGTCCAAAGCGCTCGCGGGCTAGCCTGTCGAGCGTTTGCTCACCCAGGTGTCCAAACGGCGGGTGACCCAGGTCGTGAGCGCTCGCCGCCGCCTGCACCACCACGGGATCGCAACCGCCCAGCTCGTTGACAACCTTGGTGCGTTCCTCGTCCGCGTGACGCAGCGAGATGGCGATGGCGCGGGCCACTGCCGTCACCTTCACCGAGTGCGTGAGGCGATTGTGCACCGCGAGCCCGGCACCGGATTGCGAGATCACCTGCGTCACGGCTGACAGGCGCGAGAAGTAGGGCGAGAAGCGAATGCGTTCCAGATCCACCCGGTACTCGGGATGACGCTCGAGCCTCTCCGACTCGGCAAGGGTCTCGGGGATCGAACGCGTCAGTCGAGCGGGACTCAGCCCGTCGGCGGCCATGGGAACATCGGCGCTCGGGATGTCGGTCACGCGCTAGGCCTCGAGTTCATGCCTTGGACGCTATCCAGTAGCGCGAGCCTGCGCAACGGCGCGCGCCGGGGTGCCCCACAGCAGCGGGGCACCCCAGGCGTGCTAGTCGTTGAACTTCTTTGCGGCGTCCGCAGCCTTGTCAAGGATCGCGTCGTACTTGTCGTCGATCTTGTCCTCGAGGAAGTCCTTCGCCTGATCGATCTGCTCGTCAGAGACGTGCTTCGCGGCGTCCTTCGCCTTGTCCATCATGTCGCCAAGATCCATGGTGCTCTCCCGGTGATGAGTACTGCTAAACGTCGCGAGCCGACCGACTATGCATCGAGCGTCGCCGGCCGGCTCGCCATCGACTAACCGCCCTCTGGCATCACCAGAATCCAGGGAGAGCCACCGGCGACATTCTCGCCGGGCTCCTGTCCCTGAGTCCACCACTTGGCCTGATACGGCACGAGACCCAGCTGCACGCGAGTGCCTGCGACATACGCCTCTGCAGGGTCCCACTGCGGATACGTGCCCTCCGGGAGCGTCGGCAGCGGAGCCGGCGTATCACCCGGCATCACCGGGCCCACCAACGTCCACGGCGAGTCCCACGCACTGGCCACGGGGGTATCGGGTGCCACTCCCGTGCTCCAGTACCGCGCCTCGTACACGTTGTGGTGCCACACGATCTTGGTGCCGCCGGGGTACGTGCCGAGCGGATCCCAGATGGGGAACGGGCTCGTCGCAGGATCATCGGTCAGATCGATCACGGCCTCGACCGTGGGCTCAGCGCTGTCGCTGGGCGAGGCGGTGAGGGTCTCGGGCACCATGTACGGCAGATCGGTCGACAACACCACGGCGAACGAATCGGAGCCTTGGTCGATACCGCTGCAGGAGGTCTGCACGACACTCAGCACCGTGGGCAGCGGGCTCTGGCACGTCGAATCTCGGTTGAGGGACCACATGGCGACCTGACCCACCCCGTGATCACGAGCGAACTCGTTGACGTCCGCGGCATCCGAGATCGTGAACACCTCGCCGACCACGTCGTTCTGGCCCACCATGACGGTGATGCCCACGCGCGACCACGCGCGGGTGTCATCGAGACTGATCCCCACCTTGGTATAGGCGGCCTGCACCTGGTGATGGAGCGCGGTGGCGGCATTCAGCACCGCCTCCGAGTACGCGGCGCCGGCCGCCAGTCCCGAGCCAAAGTCCATGGCCATGCCATTCACACCGGCCAGATCGACGCCAGCCGAGAGCATCTGATCGACCGCAGTGACACCCTCAGCCGTGAGTCCGCTGGTTGCCACCGGAAGCGTGAGCCAGACTGTGAGGCTTCGCCCCTCATCTGCAGCTGCGTCCTGCACGGCCTTGATCGCCTCGGCTCGGCGAAGGCCCGCGTCGGTATCGGACAACGACGCGCCCTCGACGTCGAGGTCGATCGACGTGAGCTCGTACCTGTCGACCACTTGCGAGTAGGCGTCGCGCAGGGCGTCGACATCCGCGCACGACGCTGCGAGCTCGGTGCCTCGTTGGCCGCCAAAGGAGACTCGCGCGTCTCCTCCTGTGCTGCGAAGCTGCGAGATGCGTCGGTCAAGCTCGAGCTCGTCGCCCGCCTCGGCGAGGGAGTAGTAGCCGCCCCACGAGGGCGCGCAGGCTGCGTTGGAGTCGGCGACCACAAATGACAGGATCACCTGCGATTGCGCGGGTCCCGAGGGGGTGCCAAACGGGTAGGTCGGGGTGGCCGTGACGTCCACATAGCCCGCGAACGTGGCAACGCCCGGCTTCTCCGTCGGCAGGATCACGCTCGAGAATGCGCGTACGCCCCAGAACCCCACCAACGTGGCGAGGACCAACACCAACACCACTCTCCACAGAGAGATGCGAGTTTGTCGCGTGGTAGCGCTCATGAGGTCCTCCTCGACGACGACCGGATGTCGCGGCAGAAATGGGCTGAATGCTGAGACGTCATGAACGGTGCCTCGATCGCGTGTCACCACGGCGCACCGACGGCGTCTCGGACACCGTGACGGGAGCCTTTGACCCGGAGGGTGCCGTGTGGTCCGGGCCGTAATAGAGCACGGCCTCCCAGTCGGGAGCTCCCTGCTGCTCCTGCTGCGATCGCTTGGGCTTGCGCGGCACCACCACCCAGTGAGCGAAGCCCACGAACACATCCACGATCGAGTTGCGGAAGCCAACGAACGCGACGATGGCGTATGCGGTGAGCACGCCATTGAACAGTGCGAAGGCGCCATTCGACCAGTTCTGGGTGCGAATGTCGTAACCAAGCGTGTAGAACGAGAACAGTGCGATCAGGTACGCCGCGAGGACGTACAGCGCGGGTGTCGCCGTCCTGTCTTTGACCTTGGGGGTGCGCGCGAAGGCGATCTTTGATTGCGCCGCCGCCTGCTGCAAGGACTTCAGCGTGCCGGCAAGGTTTACCGGCAGCAGGATGAGGTTGAACGCATAGACCCTGAACACGTCCGTGCGCTTGTACCCCAGCTGCTTGAAGTCGGACGACATGGCCAGGAAGTACGGCAGCGCCGCCGCCACCACGATGGGGCTCAGCAGGCGGCTGTCGAAGGGATAGGCCAGCAAGAAGACGAGGCTGATAGACGCCCACGAGATCGACGCCATGTAGTTCAGGCGCAGAGCGGCGCCCCACTTGTTGGGCTTGCGTCCTGCCTTGCGCTCTTGGCGCAAAAATCGCAGGAACTTGGGGAGGATCAGGAGACCTCCGTTGGCCCACCGGGCGCGCTGAACTGTCAGCGAGCCAAAGTCAGGCGGCGTCGCGCTGTAGCTGAGGCGCTCCGGATAGTTGTAGAGCGACCATCCGGACGCCACCAGGTCGATGCTCGACTCAGTGTCCTCAATGACCGTGCGGTCCTGCACGTAACGATGCACGGCCTGGCCGCCGACGTATGTGGTCTCCACGATGTCATCGAGGGCCACCTTGCGGATCACCGCGTTCGCACCCACCCAGAACGTCGCCTCGAAGTGAGTGAGGCCCTGGTGCAGGATGTGCTGGATGTCGGTGGTGGCACCAGCGATGCGCTCGAGCCGCGTCGTGGCTCCACGGAAGGCCGAGTACGGCGTCTGGATCACCGCGATCCGCTCGTTGCCCGGCAGCAGCATGTGGTGGATAAGACGCAAGCAGTACTCGCGCAGCAACACGCTGTCGGCGTCGAGCGTCAGCAGGAAGTCGGTATCGGGGAACTCCCGCACATCGTCGCCGACGTCGTTGCCAGCGTCGCGCAGCACCTTGCCCATCCGCGTGTCCACCGTGCGCAAACGGCTACCCATGAGTCCGATGTACGCGTTCAGGTTCATCGCCTTGTTGGCGTCGTGCGGCAAGTGGGCGTAGGCCTTGCGCTCGAAGGAGGTGAGAGTGGCCTCGAAGGTCCACACAAGGCGTCGGCACAACTGCACGAGGCGCGAGGTCGGCACAGGTGCACCGTCGTCGAGCGCTCCGAACAGCGCATTCGCCGTCACTTCAAAGTCGCCGGCGAGCCCTCCGAGCACCTCGTCCGCCAAGAAGTCATCGGCGTGATTGGGTCGCGGGTACTCGGCGGCGACGTCGCGCAACCACGTGGCCGCCCACCTGAAGTCGAGGGCGAGCGCTCGGGTCTCGTCCGAGGTCGCTGGACGCGCCTCGAGGGCGGCCGCTTCGTAGCGCGTGAGCGAGGCACTGAACCGCTCGTGCGGCCCCTTCAGCATCTGCCCAATCTCGCCCGCCAACGCCCTGCACCCCTCGAGGCTCTCGCGTGCGGCGTCATCCTTTGGTTGCTGCGGATCGTCGATGAGCAGCACCACGTGGATGCCCGGGTACTCCTGGAGCGCTGCCGAGAGGAGCGTGGACCTCACGACCGAGGGCTCCTCGGCGTACGACGGCACCAAGACTGTCAAGGTCGGGCGATGCTCGCCCATGGCGGCGTCGATCTCGGCACGCGGCACTCGGACGTGCGCTCGGGATCGGTAGAGCGCGCCCTGCCGCGCCACGAGGTACATGAGCGCCGAGAACAGCAGCATCGTCATGATGCCCACGTACGCAATGGTCTCGATCACCAGGCGTGAGTCGTGGAAGCCGTCATCGATGAACCGCGAGACCGACACGTCGATCACATAGGTCGCCCACGCGGCCACCGTGAGGGCCATCGCCAGCCCGCCGAGCCACGTGGAAGCCGTGCCCGCGGGCTTCGACTGCATCGGCAGCGGCGGCCGCGGGCGCTCGGCGCCCCACTGCCTCCGGTGGCGAGATCCACCGGACTTTCCGCCTGTTGATCCGCGCAGCGGCGCCTCGGGGCGCCCCACCGTCTCCGACGCGGGTGCCGCCTCGCCAACCCGAGGGTCGCGCGGCGCATCCGTCAGCGTGTCGGTATTCAAAGAGCGCTCCCAGCATTTGGACGGGTCCTCAGCTCGCCCCCCGTCAGTGGGCAGGCCAGGGCGCACCCCAGCGGAACAGAGTGTAGGCACAAGGGCCGGGTCGCGAACGTTGCGAAATCCCCAAGACACCGCGTGTCGGGCGCGACACGCCGCGTTTGGCCTCACTTCCGCATGGCACCACACGTGGGGCCCCCGTTCGGGGGCGCTTGCACGCGAGGACGGCGGCATCCCAAGGACCCGCGCTCGCCCTCATGCAAAGAACCCCGGTCCGAAGACCGGGGTTCTTGTGGTGGGCGATACTGGGATCGAACCAGTGACCTCTTCCGTGTGAAGGAAGCGCGCTACCCCTGCGCCAATCGCCCTGGGAGCGGGTTCTATCGTAGCGGGTATTTTGGGGTGCTGTGTCACACCGCGCTTCGCAGGCGCGGCGGAGCGGGATCCGGATCCGCGTCGGCGTTCATCTCGTAGACGTCAGAGAGCTTCTTGAGTAGCGGGCCGGGAGCGACGTCGGCACCGTCGAGATTGACGATCGGCTGAATCCCGCGCGTCGATGACGTCACCGAGGCATGCGCCACTCCCTGCATCACCTCGTCCAACACGAACATCTCCAGTTCCCCGGGGGCGGCCACCCTCACCGGAACCCCCGCGCGAGCACCCCACTCGAGCGCCAGCCCCCGGGTGATGCCCGCTAGGCACCCCGACGAGAGCGGCGGCGTGAGAATCTCGCCCCGCCGCTCGATCATCACGTTCGAACCCGTGCCCTCGCACAGGTAGCCAAAGGTGTTCGACACCAGCGCCTCGTCGGCGCCCTTGTCGGCCGCGAACTTGGCCATCACCACGTTCTCCGCGTACGACGTGGACTTCACGCCCGCGATCGCCGAACGTTCGTTGCGCCGCCACGGCGAGCGCACAGCCCGGCACTGGCGAGGGGCCGACGCGGGGCCGCCCCAGACGATGATGTTCGGCAGGCCAGTTCCACGCACGGAACTCATGGGACCGCTCCCGGAGATCACCGTGATGCGCACGCGGGCCACGTCCGCTGGATTCGCCTGCATCACGGCGGCCACGCCTGCCCGCACCTCGGCCATGTCGATGGGTCTCATGCCCATGCGATCCATCGAGTACTGAAGCCTCACCAAGTGGCGCGTGAGCGCAAAGGGGGCTCCCCTGCGCACCGCGAGCGTCTCGAACACGCCGTCACCCACCGTGACCCCGTGATTTCCAGCAAGAATGACGGGTTCGTTTGCTGCGCGCAGGGCCCCATCGACCCACACGACTCCGCTCATGGGTTCATTCTGTCCGCGGATGCAAGACCAATCAACTTTCGCGCCTTGAGTTGCGTCTCTTCCCATTCGCCCCAAGGGTCCGATCCCCACGTAATGCCCGCTCCTGTCCCAAATCGGAGGGTTCCTCCCTGGGCCTCATCCCACCAGAAGGTACGGATGCCGACGGCGAGTTCGGCAGTGCGCGAGTCGGCGTCGATCCAGCCGATCGCGCCGCAATACGGGCCTCGCGCGACTGGCTCCTCGCGGCGAATAATCCGCAGCGCCGACAACTTGGGCGCCCCGCTCACCGAGCCAGGCGGGAACGTGGCGGCCAGCAGGACCGGCCACATCTGAGGCGTCCAATCGAACCCCGGCGCGAGGGTCGAGGCGACGGTGGACTGCAGGTGGGTGAGGCCCGGGTGCTGATGCAGCGCCAGAAACTCCGGCACGTCCACCGAACCGGGCACGGCCGTATGCGACAGGTCGTTGCGGATGAGGTCCGTGATCATCACGTTCTCGGCCTCGTCCTTGGGAAGCATCGCCGCGCCGGGTGCAGCGGTGCCCTTGATGGGCGACGACCACACGCGCCCGCCGTCGACGCCCAGGTACAGCTCTGGCGATGCGGACACGACCCATGCGCCCGGACGATGCGCGACGCGTGGTGCGCAGGATTTCCCTTTGCCAACACGTGCGACAGGGCCACAGCGTCGGGACCGGGCGCGACGGCCGGCATGGGCGCGCTCAGCACGCGGCACAGATTGACCTGGTAGACCTCGCCGTCCCGAATGTCGCGCCGAATTGCCTCGACACCGCGCACGTAGTCGTCTGCGTCGAGCGAGGTGGTCCACGCGGAGCGATCGGGCCCGCGCCATGGGGACACGGCGACCTCGATCTCCGGCACTCCCCCGTCCCTCACCACGTCCGCGAAGCGCCACGCATCGACGCGTCCCTCGAAGGTCCCCACCACCACCCAGAACCCGCC